>NZ_CP074694.1:6000000-6300000 GCF_018398935.1 Telmatocola sphagniphila
TCACTGACGTATCGGGCTAACAACGCAAATCGGGCTAACAAAGCCTATGTGGGTGGAAGTTCTGGAAACGGGAAGTTTCGCCATATTAATGCCCTCACTGACGTTTCGGGCTAACAAAGCCTATGCGGGGGGAAGTTCTGGAAACGGGAAGTTTCGCCTTATTAATGCCCTCACTGACGTTTCGGGCTAACAACGCAAATCGGGCTAACAAAGCCTATGTGGGTGGAAGTTCTGGAAACGGGAAGTTTCGCCATATTAATGCCCTCACTGACGTTTCGGGCTAACAACGCAAATCGGGCAAATGGAGCCAACGCGCGGTCGGACGGGATCTGACTCACTCGTCCGCTAAGAATTGAGTCCCGGCCAATTATCTCGCGCCCGGCCCGAAAATATTTGAATTTTTCACTTCGTCATCAGGTGCCCCCAATTCGATCCCTTTTCTCGCATTCCTTCCCTCTCACGACTCGCTCATCAACCGCCGTTTTATCAGAGTGACTGAAGAGAATTTTCTCAATTTGATTGAGTTCCGCTGATGGCATCAAAGAAATTATGCCGCAGTAGAAAAGCCGGATATTTTTGGCCTCTGGCGCACCAGTTGCGATTAGTAGCTCATCGAGATCAGGAAAATTCATCGCAATTATAGGGGATCTTAAAGTGGCAGCAGTCTTACTCGATGCGGAACCCATCGCAACAGTTAAAGCCCCCGTGCGACGGCCGATTCCAGAAGCCGGTTTGGCCGTAGGGCGACTCTATACCATCGCAAAGCGAACGACCGACATCGTGGTTGCTCTCGGTGCGATCATCGCTCTGGCCCCTCTGGGCTTCGTGGTGGCACTGCTTATCAAGCTGACCGACATGGGACCGGTTTTCTTCGTCCAGAAGCGAATCGGCAAAGACGGTAAAGCCTTCTCCTTCATCAAGTTCCGCTCGATGATCGTGAATGCCGATCAGTTGAAAATGACCTTGAGCAAGCATAGCCATCACGGGGACAGTATCACCTTCAAAATGAAACGCGACCCCCGGATTACCTGGATTGGTTCGATAATTCGCAAAACGAGCATTGACGAACTGCCACAACTGTTCAATGTTTTAACTGGCGAGATGAGTCTGGTAGGTCCGCGACCCGCCGTGCCTTCAGAGGTGGCCCGCTACGAACCCCGCCATAAGGGTCGTCTGGCCGTGCAGCCGGGTATCACTTGCATCTGGCAGGTTCGGGGACGAGGCGACATCCCCTTCGAACAACAGGTCAAGATGGACTTGGAATACATCAACCGTCGGTCCTGGTGGTACGACCTGATACTGATGGTGGAAACGGTTCCCGCAGTTTTAACCGGCCGTGGCGCTTACTAATACACTCGATCTTCATCAGGAGTTTACGACCATGCAAATGACCATGATCACCCCTAGCTACGGTCCCGATTTCGATCGTTGCAAGATGTTAGTCAACAGCGTAAACAAATACGTTCCCGATACTGTCGAACACGTTCTACTGGTGGATCAGCGAGACGAGGCTCAGTTCCAGAAGCTGGCCAGCTCGCGAACCCGGGTGATGACCGTCGAATCGGTTCTGCCCTGGTGGATCATGCGGCTGCCGATGGCTCGACGCTGGTGGTTCAGCTTCAAGTCGATGCCGGTCCGCAACTGGATCTTGCAACAAGTGGTGAAACTGGGTGTGGGCGAACACATCGAATCGGCCAACTACATGTTCGTCGATTCGGATGTATCCTTCATCCGGCCGATGAACCTGGGCGAATTTACCGACGAGCAGGGTAAGCTGGTGCTCTACCGCAACCCGACCATGGGCCGCACGGACATGCATGCCCCCTGGCACATGACCGCCGCGAAGCTGCTCGGTTTCTTCCCTTGCGATTATTTCGGGGCCAACTACATCGGCAATCTGATCACCTGGCGCCGCGACAATCTTCTCATGCTGTACAAGCACATTGAGACGATGACTGGCATGGGGTGGATGGAAGCGATCTGCCGACAGTGGCACCTGTCCGAATATATTCTCTACGGTGTCTTCGTCGAGCACGTCCTCAACGGTCGCGGTCACTTCTTCGAGAAGTCGAACCATTGTGCCGTCAGCTGGGGTCGGGAAATTCACACCGAAGAAGGAATGGAAGGCTTCCTCTCCTCTGTCGAACCCGAACAGTGCGCGGTGATGGTTTCCTCGAAGCAGTATATTCCGGTCAGCTTCTACTCCGATAAGCTCAAGCGATTCGAGCAAGTCTCCAGCCAGATTCGGTGAGACTGTGTTTCAGATCTTTTCGTTGATGATTGTGATCGGGATCCTCAGCCTGGCTTCCCGATTCGGCGCCCAGAAAGCCCTTCTCTATGCCTGGCCGCCCGCCATGCTTTTGCTGCCGGTCTGGATGATCATGGAAGTCGGGTCTCTGACACTCGACTTAAGAACCGTAGCCGAAGTGACCATCCTCGTTTCCTTTCTTCTATTCCCGGAAGAAGCTCCGCGTCTCAAAGTCAATTTCTGCGATCTGGCCGTGCTGTTTCTCTTAGGCGTTCAGGTCGTTTCGCAGTTTCATGCCGGTTCCATCGGACCCCTGACGGTTCCGGAAATCGCCCGCAAATGGCTTCTTCCCTACCTGATGGGCCGGCTCTTTTTCCGCAGTGAAAAAGACCTGACAACCGTGCTGAATATGCTCTGTCCGATGCTGGTCGTGCTCACCGCTCTGACCGTTTTCGAATGCTTCGTGAAAATCAATCCGATCAATAAAGCCCTGGGGATGAGCTTCGGCTTGCTGGAAGAAGGGGAGGGCTATCGCTGGGGCATGAAAAGAGCGCACGTCACCTTCAATCACCCGATTTTCTTCGGGATGATGCTGGTGCTGATGCTGCCCTGGTCGCTGGAAGCAGGCCGGAGGGCCAAAACGGGGGAAGGGCCGCGCTGGTGGCGGCATATGCCCAAACTTTTAGGCCTCTCTCTATTCTGCTGCGTCTCGCGCGGTCCCCAGCTGGCTGGCATGTTCACGGCGGTTGCCTATTTCTTCTTCCGGACGCCAAAAGCCCGCATACCGATGATATGTTCGGCCTGTGCCTTAATTTTCCTGCTGCAGGCGAATAAGGACGTCATCGTCGAATTGCTCGGCAAAGCGGCGGGCGAAACTCAGGATGAGAAAAAGATGATCGACATCGACGGCGAGGAGTACGAGTACAGCGGAACGACGCATCGAATGCTGCTGTTTAAGGTTTACGACAAATCGATTCAGGCCGCGGGATTCTTCGGATTCGGCACCGAGATGAAAGGTGTGGTGGTAGATGAAGAACTGCAGCAGACGTTCGGTTCAATTGATTGTCATTACTTAATGTTCCTGCTGCAGCATGGCTGGTTCGGCGTCGGGGCCTTTGTGATTCTCATGTTGGCGGTTGTTATCAAATTGGGTCGCCGCGCGTTGCAAATTGAGAAACCGGGATCGGCTTTAGCGGCGGGACTCGCCGGAGCTATGGCCGGAGTCGCAATGTTGCTAGTATCTGTGTGGTTTTCCGTTGATTTTGCGGGTGTTTGGATTTTTTCGGCCGGATTGGCCAGCGGTTTGCAATTCCCTCCTTCAACAGGAATGAAAGTGGTTCGAAGTGTAATCACTCCACGGAAAAAGCAAACTAAGATTGAGGCGAAGCCGAGACGGTATCTCACTCCTCCTCGGCCAATCGAAAGAGACACACACCATGCGTAACATCAACTCCCCGAAGATTCTGATCATCAGTCCCGTGAAGGACGAAGCGGAATACCTCGAACGGACGATCAAGTCGATGGCCGCGCAGACTCTTCTGCCCGCTCGCTGGATCATCGTCAATGATGGCAGCAAAGACAGCACGGGAACGATTGCGGAAACCGCCGCTCGCGAACATGGCTGGATTCGCGTGCTGCATCGCGAAAAAGGCCCCCGCCGCGTGGGGCCCGGTGTCATCGAAGCTTTCTACGCCGGCCTGGAAACGGTGGATCTCAACGATTTCGATTATGTCTGTAAACTGGATGGGGACATTGAATTTCAGCCCGGCTACTTCGAAGAAATGATTAGCCGGTTCGAAGCGGACCCCCGACTGGGCACCGCCAGCGGCAAATGCTTCATCCCGGTCAATGGCGAATTCGTCTACGAGCGAACCGGTGATGAGTTCTCTCACGGGGTGGCCAAGCTGTTCCGCCGCGAGTGCTTCCAGGAAATTGGCGGCTTCGTTCGCGAAGTGATGTGGGATGGCATCGATTGCCATCGCTGCCGGATGCTCGGTTGGAAAGCCGTCAGCTATCAGGACGAAGATTTGCGAATCATTCACCTGCGTTTGATGGGTTCCTCGCAGAAAAGCGTTTTCCACGGCCGGATGCGATGGGGCCGCGGCCAGTACTTCATGGGCACCCATCCTCTGTACCTGCTGGGGATCGCCTGCTACCGAATGCTCGAACGTCCCTGGATTCTCGGCGGCATGTGCATCCTGTTCGGTTACCTGAAAGCAGCTCTCACCAGCCATCGACAATACGGCGACGCCGAATTCAAACGCCATCTGCACGCCTGGCAGTTGCGTAAGCTGTTCGCTCCGGTGTTGCGAAGGATTCGCCCGGCGACCGCTGCCATCGCCCTGAAAACGGTTACTCCGGCGTCAGTCAAAAAACCGGCCGCTTCCACGACTATCAAACAGAACGTTGTCCGCGAACTCGAACTGGTATAAATGAACGCACTCGTCACCCCCCCGACTGTTCGCAGTGTACCGTCCCTGAAGATTCGCACTGCGGAAAAGAAACTCTGGAGCGGCATCCGCTGGTCGGCGGCCGCTCAAATTGCTACCATGTTCGTCCGACTCGGTAGCACCTTGATCCTCACCCGACTCCTCCTGCCCGAAGCATACGGCTTGTTCGGTACGATGATGGTTGTCATGACCACCGTCGAGCTCCTCTCTGACATCGGAATGCTCCCTGCACTCCTCAGACATCCGCAGGGTGATCAGCCACGATGGCTGCTCGTGGGTTGGTGGATCGGGTTTTTTCGTTCCGCAGGGATAGCCGCGGTTCTGGTAATGGCGGCCTATCCCATGTCTATGTTCTACGGCCGGCCGGAACTGTTCGGACTGATGGCCGTGGTTTCGCTGCGTCCTTTCCTCCTGGGCATGCGCAGCCCGGCCATGGTCTTGTTCCGCCGCAAGATGGATTACCGGGCTCTGTTCATCGACGAATTTACACAAACAGTCGTCGGTGTCGGCGTCAGCGTGCTGCTGGCCTGGAAGATTCAAAGCATCGGAGCCTGGGCTCTGGTGGTGGGAACGATCGCCGGGGCTCTCTCCGGATTAGTGGTCTCCTACATTCTGGCCCCGTTTCGCGTTCGCTGGCTCTGGGACTGGACCGTCGCCCACGAACTGGGCGGGTTCGGACGAATGGTGTTCCTCAATACTTTGGTGATGGCCTTCTGGCTGGGGTTGGATCGCTTCGTCGGACCCTGGTTCGTCAGCTTCGAAGCGATGGGTTTTTACATTGTCGCCATGAATCTGGCAGCCGTGGCCGAAGGGCTCCTCACCCGCGCCACCGATGTCTATTTCTCGTCCATTTTGCAATCTCCGAACGAAGCGGAACGGGCCCTACGGCATCAGAACTATGTCAATAAGCTCTGCAGGATCGGGATGCCCTTGGGGTGTCTGGCGGCCTTGTCGGCCCCGCTCGCCGTGGCCATTCTTTACAAGCCGAACTTCGCCGAATGCGGATTGATTCTGGCCGTCTTGCTCGCGCGACTACTGCCGCGGGCTCTGGGCCAGCTCGATTTCCAAATGCTCCTGGTTCGGGGTACGCTGCGGCCCTCCATCAGCGCCTATCTCCTCGGCGGTGTGGTGCATGGGGCCATGATCCCGCTGATGATGCACTGGCTGGGAACGGTGGGGTTGGCCATGTCCTGCCTGCTTTCGACGGTTGTGGTCACCTTCGTGCAGAATCATTATTCGGGCTTGGATGATGGGAAGGGCAGCCGACGCTTGATGCTCTCCGTTCTCTGGGGAGCCTGGGGAATTGCCGGAGCAGCCGGGCTGGCAGTGCTGCTGATTCGCTAACTGACTCCGACGATTTTGGAATCGCCGGAGAAGATATCGAGATCGATATCGTAGCGTTTGATCTTCCGATAGATGGTCGCCTGGCTAAGGCCGATCATCGACGCGGCGTCCCGCACATTACCCCGCGTCTGCCGCAAAGCTTCTTCGATCGCCTGCTTTTCCACTTGATCGACCAGCCGCATTCCGTCCTTGCCCGAGGGCGAGGGGAGAGTGAATTCGAACTGCGACGAAGTGTTCACACAGGGTTCGACCGGCTCGGCGAATTCCACGTGAGCGTTCGAAGGGGGCCGTTTGACGTCCAGTTTCTCCGAAAGCACTTCCTCCTGCAGCATATCGGGACCGACTTCCCCGGTGGGGCTGAGAATCGCCATTCGTTCGACGAGGTTTTCCAATTGCCGAACATTGCCCGGCCAATCGTAGGAACTCATGGCGGTCAGCGTTTCCTGTCGGAAATGCAGATCGACGCGACCGTAACTGAGCGCGGCACGCTGGAGGAAGCGGGCGGCCAGTTGCGGAATATCTTCTTTGCGTTGCCGCAGCGGTGGAACGCGAATGGGCACCACGTTCAGGCGATAGTAAAGGTCTTCGCGGAATTGCCCTTCGCGGACCCGTTCGAGGAGATTTCGATTGGTTGCTGCGATGACCCGAACATCGACCTGCACCCGTTTGGGACTGCCGACGCGCTGCACAGTGCGTTCTTGAAGGAAGCGCAGAATTTTGGCCTGCAGAACGACATCCATTTCGCCGATTTCATCGAGAAATAAAGTGCCGTTATCGGCCAGTTCGCAACTCCCCGCCTGCGATTTGTCGGCCCCGGTGAAGGCCCCTTTTTCGTGGCCAAAAAGTAAGCTCTCGGCCAGGTCGCGCGGCAGAGCGGCCATGTTGATTGGTACGAAGGGGCCGCTGGCTCGACGACTGAGTTCATGGACGCTCTTGGCGACCAGTTCTTTGCCGGTACCGCTCTCGCCCAGAATGAGGACCGAGGCATCGGTCTGGGCCACACTGCGAATCAACCCGACGACCTGTTGCATGGCCGGGCTGTCGCCGAGGAGTTTGATGCCGGTCGGGGCGGTTTGAACGTACTCTTCCAGTTCCTGGATGCGGCGATTCATCGCCTGCTTTTCGACGGCGTGCTTGATCGAGACTTTCAGTCGATTCAGATCGGGTGGCTTGGTCAGAAAATCGTAAGCCCCCAGTTTCATGGCCGCGACGGCGGTATCGATCGAGCCGTGCGCGGTCAGCAGGGCCACCATCAGATCGGGGGCCAGTTGAAGTAGCTGCGGGAGCAATTCCAGGCCGTCGGTGGTTCCGAAACGCAAATCCAACAGCAGGAGGGTGGGCTTATAGTTCGAGAGTAAAGCCAAAAGGGTACGTTTGTCGTTGGCAATTACAGTGCTGTACCCCCAGCCTTCAATATGACGTGCCAGTAACACCGTGACATCGGTGTCATCATCGGCGATCATGACCAGGGGAGTCGTGGGTTTCATTAATTCGCCAGCTGCAATGAATCGATCTGCCGGAACCCAAGGGGGGTACGGTAGCTCGATTCCGAGATTACTACACAGCAAGCTTAACTTTTGTTTGAGCCCCGTGCCGAAAAAATGGCATTTTTTCAGATAAGAGCAGAATTGGTAGCGGAAGGAGTGGGATTTTCCCATCTAAAAGGAGACTTAACTTCTCCCTAGCAGAGAAAGGAATCTTTCTCTGCTAGGGAGAAGTTAACAACATGCCTCGGGGCTGAGGTACAACCCCGGGGAATGCGAATTTTCAATTACACGGCGATTGCATTTTTGGCCCGTTTGGAGCGGTTTCGGCGGACCCACACCAGGGAGCCGATTCCCGCCACCGCCAGAATCGAGGTCGGTTCCGGCAGCGGAACGAATTCCAGTAAGATCTCCGTCTGGGTCGAATCCAACGACAGGTAGAAATTGCCGCCGCCCAGGTTGTTCTGGAATCCGGTCGTGTCGATCTTGAACAGATTGTTGTTGAAAGCCGAGATACCACCTCCGAAGTCGGCGATCACCCAGGTACGAACCTGGGTGTTATCGAAGCCCGAGATGGCCCCAGCCGTATTCGTAGCAGTCAAGCTGTTCACTTTAATGGTGATGGAATTCGTACCCGCTCCGTTGAATGTGAGCGAAGAACTCCCCGTTATCCCCGCCAGCTGATTGTAGTTAGTACCGGCTACGGGAGTGGAAGTCCAGGAGTTGATTCCCACGACAAAAGTCCCCCCGTTGATCAGGGAATTGGCAGCCGACAAGATACCCAGAGTGGAATCGGGTTTGATAGTCCCCGTGGAGGACAAGGCAAATCCTGTGGGGAGCGATCCCGAACCTATCAGAGTACCGTTGGAGTTGATGGCGACTTGACCGACACTGCTTACGGAAGAACCGGCCCCTACTGTCAACGTCCCGTTCACCAGTAAGCTGGAGCCGGTGGTGTAACTTGCACCACCGGTTACCTGAAGACTCCCAGAAACCTTCGACAGGTTAGAGATCGCGGCGAAGGTGGCGGAACTGCCCGAAAGGATAACCGTGGTGTTGCTCGCGATAGTGCCGATCTGTCGAGTGCCAAAATCGAGCGTCGCGTTGTTCACCTGCCAGGTACCATTTACGAGGAAATTCGTGGCAGAGTTGAAGTTCGAGAGATTCGCCGAGTTATCGATCGAAAGCGTTCCTCCCGTCACGGACACGGTTCCGGCGTTAGTGAACGTCATGTTCGCGGGTACAATCAGGTTCGACGATGGGACATTAACCGTTAAGGTGCCCCCGCTGGCGATATTCAGGGCTCCGGTCGTACCGGCGTAGCCGGAGAGCGAAGTGCCCGTCGTAAAAATGGTCTGGCCGGCGATCGTCAGAATTCCCTGCGAGCTAATGGCTATCGAACCGCTGTTAGTCGACGACGCACTAAGAGTGAAATTCGCGTTCTTAATCGTTAGAGACCCGGCGTTCGTGAAGGTCATGCCGGTGGGGGCGGTAATGGTGTTTCCACTCGCATCGACGATCAGACTACTCAACGTGTTCACGGCCAGAGTGCCGGTACCGGTCAGGGTCGTTCCCGTGGAGAACGTCGTGGTGCCCCCGATGTTGATCGTGCCACCGCTTTGAATGTTGAGAGTGCCGGTGTTGGTGGCGACGGAGTTGATTGTCAGAGACCCGCTTGAAATTAATATTGTCCCGCTGTTGGTGAACGTTAGAGCCGCGTCGAGCGAGGAGTTCCCAGTGCCACCTGATTTCGAGAATAGGCCAGCGTTCGTGAAGGTCGGCGAGCCACTCGTCACGACGATCGAGGAATTGTCGTTCAACTGAAGCGTTCCCGCGCCGCTGATGGATAGGGATCCATTATCCGTAAAATTGATATTCCCATTGGACCAGTTGAAGATCCCGTTATTGAGCAGCACATTGCCGGTCGAGATATTTCGGCTATAGGCGGAACTCCAAGTCCCGCCGCCGTTGGCTTTGATGGTCACTGACCCATCGATGGAAGCTTGCGAGTTGTTCCAGTTGAAGGCACCGTTAACCGTGAGGATCGCGGTTCCCGCAACGCTGGAAGGGACGGCGGAAGTCGGTGCGATCAAACTGAGATTCGCGGCCGAACTCACGTTGGCATTGACGCTGATGAGTCCGGAGTCCATGGAGATTGTCCCCAGATTATTCTGGGAATTGATAATGGCTCCTGAGTTCAGATTGAGCGTCCCGCCATTGATGTACAGGTTTCCGCTCGTCGTTCCGAAGTCCATCTTGGCGCCGAGGTTAATGATGCCGGGGCTTTGCAAAGTTTGGGTTCCAGATCCCATGGTGAGACTGCCCTGAATTCCAATAGTCAGAGTCGTCTGCAGGATACCGCTGGACCAGGACATTGTCCCGAAGTTGGAAACCGTGATGGACGAGCCACTTCCCGCGATGGTACCGCCGTTGAAGGACAGTGCTCCCATGGTCTGAAACGTGGCTGCTCCGCCGAGATTCAGCGTGCCGCTGGTTTGGTTAAAGGTTCCCGCCGAAACCGTCAGGGTACCGACGCCGAACCCTGAGGTGGAACCGGCGTTACTGAGCACCGTGGCCTGACTGTTGGAAATGGTCAAACTGTTCGCCGACTGGAACGAACTAATGGTCACGGTGTAAGGCGTTGTGGTTCCCACGCTCACAATGACATCGTTCGAGGAATTCGGCACCCCTGCGGGAGTCCAATTGCTGGAATTCCAGTCGCCGCTGACGGCCGTGCCCCAAGAGTACGTTTGAGCCCTCAGGGAGCCGCTGGCAACAAAAGCTAGGGAGAGGGTTAGGGCAAATCTGCACAAGTAACGTATCATTCCAAACCTGTGGGAAAAAACGATTAAGCAGAATAAGTAAGGTAGACCGCGTCAGTCTACGTAACGATTTTGCCTTCTTCTAGTTATTTGCAAGCCGATTATTGAATTTTCGAAGAAGCACGCAGTTATAATCCGTACGGCCCGAACAGGCATATTCGGCGATATCACTACAGATGACGAAAGCGGTAGACCCAACGCTTCCGAAATAATCCCCATAAACCAAAATTTATCTTCAAAGCAGAGCCCGAGTATCACTCCTTGAGGTCTAAAATCACCAAATCGTTGGTCGGTCGGCCGTCCTTGCGAAAGCCGGTCGCGTTCATCAGTAACTTTTTGTCCACGACGTAGCCTTGAAAATCCGAAGCCCGGAAAGTGCCCTGCACGGCCTCCGTAGTGTGAAATTCCAGCCGGTTACCGATCAGGTTGCCGGTGAATTTCATCGAGCCGGCGCGGGTCTGAGTTATCACGCCGCGTAATTCGCCCTCGGCCCGTTCGAACTGCACCGTAATGTGGGCCGTGACGTTGCCCTCCTTGCGAACGCCGACCCACTTGGAATCTTTCTCCAGATGCTTGCGACCGGGGATCTGTTCGTCGAACTGCTTTTTCTCCTGGACCAGTTGTTTGGCCAGCTCCAGCTTCTTTTCGCCCAGCGCCTGAGCCATGCGGCGGTCGTAGAGTTTCATCACCGGTTGCTGAGCCTTGTGAACCTTTTCCGCATAGTTGTAAAGGGCCTGCAGGTACTCCTCGGAGCGCGGCAGCGTACCTTCTTTTTCGAAGCATTCCCGCTCGCGGCCGAGCCGATCGAGGATGGCAACTTTCTCGGAGGGTTTCAAACCTCGGGTGTTTTCCACTCGATTTATTTCCGCTTTCATTGCCTGATAAAAGCTGCGTGCGGCGGCCTCCAGTGCTGTCGAATACTTCTCCTTGGCCTCGGTCAATTCCGTAGTGCTCGGCCCCTGGGCTCGCAGGCTGCCCACGGCAAAAAAGATTAACGTGATCGTCCATTTCTGCATGCGGGCGAACTCCGATTCGAGAGCAAGCAATCGGGGAGGAACAGGAGGTAGATCCGGGGACCATGCTCGCAGACGAAAATGCACAAGTCAACAAAAAATAAAATTTGTTTTAGGAATATCGCTGTTCCCGCGAACTCTGGCAATTTTGAGGAGTTCTGCAGCGGCGGCTGAGCCGGAAAATAGCCGTTCAGGAATTTACTTAGGGGCCTTCGCGCGGGTACCCTTGGAGATTAGAGCGTTATCGAGGTATACTTAAATTCGCGAAATGAGCTTGTTGGAATACTCTCTTAATTTTTCAGCAGGGCAGATCGGTTCCAATAAAAGTATTCCGAGTTCGAAAAACGATTCATGCAAATATCCAAAATCCTCAGCCGCCGACGCTTTCTGGGTGCCTCCGTCACAACGCTGGCCGGGCTGGGAATCTATGGCTGGCAAGTCGAGCCGCACTGGGTGAAAATCGTCGAGCATCCCCTTCCCTTGAAGGATGCCCCAGGTAGCTGGATCGGTCGGCGGATCGTACAGATCTCCGATCCGCATGTGGGGGCTCTGGTCGATTCCGATTATCTGATCTCCGCACTGAAAAAAGTCAACGAGCTGAAGCCGGATCTGGTCCTGGTCACCGGCGACTGGATGAGCTGCTGGAATCGGGATGTTCCAGTCCCTGAAGTAGCACGGGTATTCGCTCACCTCGATAAGCCGCCGTTGGGAATCGTGGGAATCCTGGGTAACCACGATTACGGCGGGGAAAATCGGAACGACGTCCGACTGGCCGACCGACTTTCCGATCAGTTAGCGGCGGACGGAGTTACGGTACTCCGGAATCAGGCGAAAGAAATTGATGGGGTGACATTCATCGGTTTGGATGAGTATTGGGCGCACCGCTTCGATACCAAACCGGTGGCCGATCATTTGGGGAAGCCAGGACCCAAGCTGGCATTGGTCCACAACCCGGATACCTGCGATTTGCCGCAATGGTACGGATACGACGGCTGGATTTTCTGCGGTCACACGCACGGTGGACAATGCAAATCGCCGTTTCTGCCCCCGTTTATTCTGCCGGTCCAGAATCACCGCTACACGGCGGGAATCTTCGACCTCTATGATGGCCGGACGCTTCACATCAATCCCGGTTTGGGCTACGTTCGAAAAATCCGATTCAACGTCCGGCCGGAGATCAGCATTTTCACTGTGCAAGCCGCAACGTGAAAATGACATCAGGGTTCAGCAGACCGTGGCACTGACCACTTTACGCTTGCGCCGCCACACGAGGATTCCCACCAGGGCACACCCCATCAGGAGCACGTGGGCCGGTTCCGGCACCGGGATGAACGCCACCTGCAAAGCATCGCTGGAAGCGTGGATGTACTGAACCAGCGGTGTCCCGGCGTATTGGCCGGTGATATTGAACAGGCTGGTGACATCCCCGGCTGTCAATCCCGTGATGCTGGAGTACTGGGCGAACGTGTAAACCTGCGTGGTGCCATTACTGGAACCGGTCGTGAAGGCGTTAATCTGCAGATTCAATTTATTGGAAGTGCTGATTCCAGTGAGATCCAGCACGGCGCCCGTGCTACCGACGATCACGTTATTATCCACACCCGGATTGGGATTGGTCGCACCGTTGTTGTAATTGAGAACAAAGGTGCTGCCGCCCGCCATCACCACATTTCCCGTGGTCAATTTCCCGGTAGTTGAAGGGGCCAGGGTGCCGCCCCTCTGTAGGGTCAGGGCGGAACTGACCGTGCCGGTACCGGATAACGTTCCGCCCGATGTAACGACCGTATTGCCCGTGCCGTTGATTGCACTACTGACGGTGTAATTGCCACTGATTTGCAGGGTGGCGCCACTGCTGACAATCGCTTTGCCGGTGCCGGTATAGCTGCCGCTGACGACCAATGTTCCCTGATTGATGAGGGTGTTGCCGGAGTAAGAGTTGGCGGCCGAAAGATTGAGCGTGCCCGACCCGGTTTTCAGCAGGTCGGCATTACTGGCCCCGGTAATCGCACCGGCCAGGACCGTACTATCGCCGCCCGCTCCGCCGATGACCCGAATTTCGCGCAATTGGTACGGGATGGCGGAGCCATTATCGAGTTGGATCGGGTTGAGAAAAGTTAAGACGGCATTCGATTTGGTGGAACCGAAAATCAGGGCGTAGCCGTCGCCAACGAAGTTGGTGGAATTCCATTGGAGAGTGGAGGGAGTTGCGTTCCCACCAATGTTCACGGAAGCGTTGCTGCCGAAGGCCGAGAATCCGCCACTGCCGACTTCATTCGTCGTACCCGCCCCCCAGGTGACGTTGCCAGCCGCCGCCCCAAGTCCGCGAGTGAAGTCTGCCGAACTTCCGGTGCCATTGGAGCCGTTTTGAATCTCGAGAACTCCACCAGTCAGCGAGATTACGCCGTTACCCGAAGATGTGAAGCCGACTTGGGCATTATTCGCTCGGACCGTGCCGCCGGCGATGACGAAACGGTTGGTGGTAGTCAGAGTATTTTGGCTGGTCGAGCCGGAGAGAACTACGAAGCCCGGTCCGCCGAAGGAAGTCGGATTCCCCGCATTGGCGACCTGCAGACCACTGATGGTCAATGTCGTGTTGGGGTTGTTGACATAGATGTAACGGGTTCCGGATCCGCCGAACAAAGCCGTGGAATTTGCGGAAATCGCGTAATCGGTTGCCCCATCGAGCATCAGGGCGTTGGTGGCGAGGTTGGAAGCGCCTAGCGTGAGTGTGAGTCCCGCGGCGGCTGGGGTGATACGCAGCGAGCCATTGGTAATCGTCGCGCTGGGGTTGCTACCGGTGCCATCGGGATTGAACTGCACGCGATCGGTCGCGGCATAGGTCTGCAATTTACTGGGATCGCTGGCAGTCTGCGTCGGAGTGGCGCGAACAATGCCATTCGTTGCATTCCAGGTGGCAAAGTCAGTACCGCCTGCATCCGTGACGATGGCATAGCCGAAGGTGCCACCGCCCGAAGTGTTCGAGAGAAGGCCGTTGGCTCCCAGGAAGGGGGTACCTGCGAAGGTGATGCGTGCCCCATTAACATCGCCCAGGTTTCCCGTGGTGGCGATAAATTCGTAAATCCCGCGCGTTCCCGGTCTCGTGGTGAAGCCCGCTGCCGAATTCGCGAAGACGAGCGTGGTCGCTGCTCCATTCGGGGTGACTTTGAAACTGTTGACGCCGCCGATCGTGTTCGCACCGGCCGAGAGGGAGCCCACGTTGAAGGTGGTTCCCGAGGAGTTCCCGATCAACTCAAAAGTCCCGCCGCCTGTGACCGTCACCAGATTACTCGTCGCGGAACCGAAGCGAGCGATATTATTCACCGAATTGTCGACTTGCAGATAGCCGCCACCGACCACGATATTCCCCAAGTTGGTAGTGGCGGTGGAAGTTCCTTTGAAAACCAGCGTGCTGCTGGTGTAAACGTTCAGATTGAGAAGCGAGGTAGCGCTGGATCCGGAGAGGGCGGGGCCGTTGAGATTGTAAGTCGCCGGGCCGTAGGTGGAGATTCCCGTCGATGCCGTCCCCCCGACGGTAAGCGTGCCGCTACCGGAGAAGTTCCAGCCGCCCAGGTTTTGATTCGGGGCGAAAGTGACGGAAAGTACGGCTGTGGCCGAGTTCAACTGAGGATCGGATACTGTGGAACCATAGCTGGAAGAGTTGATGGAGAAAAGAGCCAGATCTGCGGTCGAGGGGGGCCCGCCGGCCGGGCTCCAACTCGTTCCGCTGGTCCAATCGGTGCCCAGATTGTTCCAGGTGTAGGTGGCTGCCTGGGTCGATTGGGATAATCCCAAAAGAATGGCGAGGGAGGCTAACGATCGCTTTCGGGATAATTCGAATTTCATGTAGCTCAGTCCAAGTAGGATTAAACCGTCAGGTCCTTAAAGGTAAATTTAAGTTAGCGGTAATCAGGATTGACCGAGTGAAGACTGGATGAATTTTAAGTTAAGCTTACTTTTGGTTGTGTTGCTTTTGGCGCGTCGCACAACAGCTACAAAAGAGAACCACCCGCCTTTTGGCGGGTGGTAAGGGGTAATTGGTGTGATGTTCGACCTGAGGGATAGAAAGGAGACTCGATCGACCGTCGGGGGGGATGACGGGGGATTTCGCCGGGGGGAGGCTTGATCCCAGGGATCGGTCTTTTCCCGAAAACCATCACTTTATAGGGGGGAGTGATAACTTTCGGTGTCTAACATTCGGGGGGGAGTGTTATGACGAAAGAATACATAGCAGGGCTCGTGCCAAAGCCCGGAGAAATTTTGGTTCTGAATTGTAAGTGTAGATAGAGAAAGGGTTTGCAGTGCGTTGGCTTGCTCGGATTTTAATAACTGAATGCGGCTTTTGAAAAATCTACATCCCTTTCAGGCTTGTAACAATTGCAATTATTGCAAAGCTTACTCCGGGACTCAATGCGAAGGAGTCCTAAATGATCGGGACTCCCCGTTGAAAAGCTGAATCGCAAACTTGGGGGAAATAGACAGTTTGGGAAATTGAATGTACAGTGGGCCAATCAACCCATCAGGGAGCCCGGGGTGTATTGACGCTCTCCCGCCAAGGGGGCGGCCAGTCCCAACTGACGGAGAACACGAGTATTTTCGAACTCGAGACCGACGAGATGGCCAATATCGAGAACCAGCAAGGATTCCTGAAGCGATTCTTCGCCAGTCGTTTGCTTGTGGCGGGATCGTTGGATCACCAGAAGCGCTCGCTGATCGGGGAGCAGACAGATAGCGTCCGCACTAACTCGCCCGCTGGTGATCCGCGGTGCGTAAACTTTGTTGCCACCACCCATAATGTGGTCCGGGCCGGGCGTTTTGACAGAGGCATCTGCAGCGACAATTGCAATACAGGGGCCATGCCACGATTGGCTTTCGCCGAAGATTTTGATGAGAAGTCCCAGGTCCATGATGCGAACTCGGAGAAAGGGTCGATACCGGTACAGTTCAGTTCTCAACTGTAACATAATTTTTGATGCTAGGATTAACCCGTAACCATTTCATATCAGGAACTTGTGAAAATTCCCTTGCGCGGGAAGCGATAAAATGCTAGGAACTCCGGCGGAAACTCCGTCAGCGGTGCAAAGGCTCAGGCTGCAGAAAAAATCTGGATCTCGGCATTCAGACAATCTTCCCAAGGTTTCCCGGATTGCCTTGTTTGCTTTATCCTTACAATCGGACCTGTTTCGCTTGCCCGATAACTTTATCTCACCCGATTTTTGCTTGTAATCGGTTCGCGCGATATATATTTTCAATGAGACTAATAAGAATGCACTTAGATGGGCCTCGCGGGAGTTTGCATCATGATTCGCTCTGCCACACCGATTCGATTTGGCTTACTCGTCGTCGTTCTGTCCTTGGCGGCTCAACCCGTTTTGGCCCAGGAAAAGGTCGATACCGATAAGATCATGCTGGCCATCAAGGATTTGGAAAAATCACTGACCGAACAGAAGAATAAGCAGGATAACAGCAACCTGAATCTGCTCAGCGATATCTCCGCCTTGAAGCTTCGGCTGGATAAGCTGGAAACCGCATTGTCCGCACCACCCAAAAACACCGATACTTCCAAGAAAATCGACACTTCAAAGCTCGATTCGGTTGCGAACGAGGATCTCAAGAAGCAAATTGAAGATCTGCGAAAAGAAAACCTGGAATTGAAAGAACGGCTGCGAACCCAGTCGAAGCGAATCGACACCACGAACGTAGCCAAGCCGGGCAAGATTCGTTTCGTAAATCAGTATCCCACCGAAATGACCATTGTTGTGAATAGCCGCCGAATCGACCTCAGCCCATTCCAGGATATAACGGTCACGGTTCCGGCAGGCAGCTTCAACTATCAGGTTCTCCAAGTTCAGGAATTCATGCAGACACGAACCGTTAGCGAAAACGAAACTTTCGAAGTGAACATCAAATAAATTTCAGAGGACTCTCCCGGGAAAATTCTCCGGGAGAGCTCCGTTTATCTTCCCTTTCTCGCTTGCTGTAGCCCATAATTCCAGCGACAATCAATAGATGTACCCTAGGCTCGCTTCCGGAGACCGGGCATGGCAAGTCGTTCGTCGTTAGGAATTGCTTTTTGCTGGCTGGCTCTGGCCACGCTGTGCGGTTGTTCCCCGACAGTCCAATCCCAGGAAAAACCTCGCGCCATCCAGGACGCCATTCAACGGGGGGCGGCCTACCTCGAAGCTTTCTACAGCACGGGGGACGACTTTAAAACGGGCGATCATCCGGTAGGGATGGCCGCGCTCTGTGGCTTGGCGTTGCTGGAATCCGGAATCAAAAAGGATTCCGCTGCGATTCGAAAAATCACCAGCTATATTCGCGAACAGGCCCTGCAGCAGACCACCACCTATGAAATCGCATTGATATCCATGTATCTGGACCGTCATGGGGATCTCAGCGATCGACCGACCGTTCAATTTATGGGCGTCCGGCTTCTAGCGGGTCAGACCGGCATGGGCGGCTGGAGCTATTCCTGCGGCGAGGCCCTGCCCCCCGCCGAGATGCGCAGACTGCAAACCAATTTTGCCGGTGGAAATTCTGAACTCAGCACTCCCGACGCCAAAGAAGGGGATAGCAAAACTCCTCGTAAGAAGGTCGATCCCAACAAACCCGAAGTTGTGACCAAGCCTAAAGATAAACCCACCCCCACGGAAACCGGCCCCAGCACCTTGCATCCCGATGTCGAAAAATACCTTCGTCTGGTGAATAAAAACCCCCGTTTCGATAATTCGGATGGCGACAATTCCAACACGCAATTCGCGATAGTCGGGCTTTGGTGCGCGCGGCGGGCCGGTCTGAACGCGGATAACGCTTTGAAAAAAGCTGAAGCGAGATTCCGGAAAACGCAGAGTGGTGACGGCGGCTGGAGCTACATCGGCGCGGATCGACAGCAGTCCACGCCATCGATGACCTGTGCCGGCTTGCTGGGGATAGCCCTGGGTATGGGGACCGCGGGTTTGGATCCCACGGGCAACGCTTCCTTGCGAACCCAAAATGCCCCAATTCCCTTGAAAAAAGACGGTACGGAAGAAGCAAAGAAACAGAACATCAACGATCTCGCATTGAAAGCCGGCCTGTTGCGACTCGAAGCCCACAT
Source organism: Telmatocola sphagniphila (assembly GCF_018398935.1). GTDB lineage: Bacteria > Planctomycetota > Planctomycetia > Gemmatales > Gemmataceae > Telmatocola > Telmatocola sphagniphila. The sequence goes on from NZ_CP074694.1 coordinate 6,018,455, forward strand.
CCTGCAGAACCAGAACGGAAACAACAATGCGCTGATCGATAACTGCTACTTTCTCTGGGGTCTGGAGAGAGTTTGCATGGCACTCGGCCTGGATCGCGTCGGTCGGGTCGACTGGTATAAATGGGGCGCCGATCTGTTGGTGCGTTCTCAACAGGCCAACGGAGCATGGGTGGGCGGCAGTTACGCCGGCGCTAAAGAGGAAGTGAATACCTGTTTCGCCTTGTTGTTTCTGAATCGGACCAACCTGACCAAGGAATTGACCAAGAGTCTTCGGGTGAAAAATGATTTGAATACTCCGTCGGACTCGGCCCCGAAGACGGGAGGCAAAGAAATCGCGAATACTCCCCGCACCAATACTCCCATCCCGGTTCGGCGGGAGAATATGAACCCGACACCGGTACCGAAAATCAACGAAGATCTATTCAGCCTCGAAGCCAATCGATTGCTGCAAAAACTGCTGCAGGCTCCGCCCGGTTCGCGCGCCGCGGTGCTGGAGGAATTACGCGATTCCAAGGGAAGCGTTTATACAGAAGCCTTGATTCGCGCGGCGGCTCAAGGTCCACAATCGATGCTCGGCGATATTCGCGAAGCCCTGGCTCTTCGTCTGAAACGGATGACCCGTTCGACTCTTCAAGAGATGCTGAAGGATCCCAATAAAGAGATACGACTCGGAGCGGCGCGGGCTGCGGGGATGAAATTCGATCTCGAACTGGTGCCGCACCTGATCAATGTGGTGACCGATACCGAAGATCTGGTTGTGCAGGCTGCCCGGACTTCGCTGAAAACTCTCACCGGACAGGACTTTGGGCCGCAGCCGCTAGCCTCGGCCGATGAAAAATTGAAATCGCAGGGGGACTGGAAGGCGTGGAAGAAGTAGAGATTCCTCCCGCGACGGGAGGCTAAGTCCCCCGCAACAACCAGATTTTTACCATGCCAGCCATCCGGATCGAAACCCTTTCCAAGCAATATTCCAACGGTACGGTGGGCTTGAAGCCGTGCACTTTTGAAATTCATTCGGAGGAATGTCTGGTCCTGACCGGACCTTCCGGATCGGGCAAATCTACCCTGCTGCGATTGATTGCCGGGTTGGAAAAAGCCTCCACCGGCAAGATTTTTTTTGATGGTCAGGAAGTCCAGAATCTTCCGCCGCACCAGCGACAACTGGCGTATCTGGCTCAAAAGCCGGCCCTGTTTCCTCACCTGAACGTGCGAGAGAATCTGAGCGTCGGCCGCGAATTCGAGGAGAAGCGCAAGCCGCGGGTGGAACGGCTTTCGAACGTGAAGATTCAAGGAATTGTCGAGGAAAAAGCAAATTCCTTACAGATTGCCGATCTTCTCCAACGGCGGGTTCACGAACTCTCCGGCGGAGAACAACAGCGGGTGGCGCTCGGGCGGGCCTTGGTTCGCGGCGTCAAATTGTGGCTACTGGACGAGCCGATCAGTCAACTCGATTTTCCGCTTCGGCAGAAATTATCCGCGGATATTCACTTGCTAAAACGCTCGGAAGGCATCACAATAGTTTATGTAACACACGATCCCCTAGAAGCGAAGGCACTTGCCGACCGCTTGGGTGTCCTGGAAGAAAATTCCCTCCGGAAGATAGTATCTCCGGAAGAAATTTTAGTTTCCTCGGGACAACCATCGGTCTTTTTTCGTTTTTAGAGGATCAGCTTCCCGAGTAAGAGAAATTCGTCATGAATGGTGCCGAACTGCTGCGCGTCATAGACATGATCCATCGCGAGAAGAATATCGCGAAGGAAACGATTTTCAACGGTATCGAAGATGCCTTGAAAGTCGCCATGGAACGCAACGGAGCAGCCGAAGACGACGTCATTGTGCACATCGACCGCGTCAGCGGTCAGATCGTGGCCCAGCGCGGCGACAAGCAGATCGATCCGGAAGAATTGGGTCGCATCGCCGCACAATCGGCCAAACAACTGATGATTCAGAAGATGCGCGAAGCCGAAAGCGATGGCGTCTTCAATGAGTTTTCGACGCGCAAAGGGGACATGGTCACCGGCACTGTGCAGCGCGTCGATAATGGCACCGGTATTCTCAGCATCTCCAAGGACGGCAAGAACGGCGCCGCCACCATCGAGGCGATACTTCCCCGCAGCGAACAGATCCCCGGCGAAACACTGCACGTCAACGACCGCGTCAAAGCGGTGGTGATGGATGTCCGCCGCAACGGCCACCGGGTGAAAATCGTTCTGTCTCGTTGCCATCCCGACTTTGTGCGGGCGCTTTTCGAACAGGAAATTCCCGAAATCGCCGATCGCACCATCGAAATCAAAGCCGTCTCCCGCGAAGCGGGTTATCGCAGCAAGGTCGCCGTCAGTTCCATCGATATGAAAGTCGATTGCGTCGGCGCTTGCGTCGGGGTTCGCGGCAGTCGTATCAAGAGCGTGATCGACGAACTCAACGGCGAGCGAATCGACATCGTGCGCTGGAATGATTCCATGCAGATCATGATTCCCAATGCGCTGTCGCCGGCGGAAATCAGCGAAGTGATGATGTATCCGCGTCTGGGCCGGGCGATCGTTCTGGTTACCGATGAGAATCTCTCCCTGGCCATCGGTCGCCGCGGTCAGAACGTCCGGTTGGCCAGTAAGCTCGTCGGCTGGGACATTGAAATCATGACCATCGAAGAGCTGACCGAAGGTGTGGAGAAGGCCGAACGCTGGTTCGGCGGAATCCCGAATGTGCCGGAAAACTTTGCCGAATCGATGATTACCGAAGGTTTCCTGAGCTACGAAGACATCACCTTCCTCGAACCGGAACAGCTGGCCGAGATGGTGGGTGTAACGCCTGAGGCGGCGGACGAATTCATCCTGTATTGTGAAGAGCAGGCCGAGCGCATCGAGCGGGAAGGTGAAAGCGAACAGGATCGCGCACCGGTAGTTGCGGTGACCGAAGATACGGAACCCACGCCCGAAGAAATCGCGGCGGCGGAAGCCGCGCTGGCGGAACAGCAAGGGGAAGAAGTTGTGGTGGAAGCGGAGGCGGAACCGGCTCCGGTTGAGGCGGAAGTTCCTTCGGGCAAAGGACTGGATGCTCTGTTCTCGGATGACCCGAAATAAGTCGGATCACATCAGGGATTCGATATCCTGGGCCGTCAATTCGTGAATGAACGTGCAACCGATGATCCAACCATCATCGGTTTTTTCGCCTAGATAGACGCAGCAAGCCAGAATATTGACGAGCCGATCCTTGGAGGATCGCCGCAACTCCAATTTTAAAGCGGTCCCGGGTTGGACCGGTGCCTCGACGATCAAACCCACTCCCGAAGGCGAGATATTGGTGATCTTGCCCAGGCCGGCAAACAGGCCATCCGAGGGGACTTTCTGGAAGCGCACTTCGCCCTGGGTGTTGTAGCGTCGCCAGGCTCGTTTATCGCCCGCTTCCGTACGCACCTTCTTGGCGCCAAACTGTTGCAGATCCTGATCGTCCAATTCAGCAGAGAAGGTGCAGCCGTGGCTGTACATCCCGCCCGACAGAGGCACGGCATGCATCACGCAGGCAAGAGCCACCACGGAGTCGCCGCACAGGCTTTTGGGAAGATCGATGCAGACCAGGCTACCTTCGTCCAGCGCGCGGTTCAATTGCAGCTTCACCCCGCCTCGGGATAGGTCGCAGATCTCCGCCGGCATATTTTCCGAGTTTGGGACGGCGAAACGACAATGCGTTTTGACCCGCATCTCGTAGCGCGGATGAGCGCGTCGATCATCCAGCGAGATGTCTTCGGCTGAATCCGTCCACTTATGTATCAGACTTTTCGTGCGTTCGAACATTAGAAGGATTCCAAGGGCTAAATGATCTAAAATGTAATCTAGCACACACTTTTAGCCCCTAGGTCCGATTCAATCGACTTTCTCCCCGGGACATTTTTGAGATGAGGGTTACAATTTGCTTGCGACCGGGCTTTGAATCGAATTAAAATTCAGCGTACGCAGAAGTTGCGCTCTGCGTATCTCCTGGGACGTCGTGGGAGCAACGACCCACGGCGTCCTGCTTCTAAATTGGAATTTAGATGGGATTTGCTCCGGAATCGGCCCATCATTTTCGAAGCAAATCGGCATAAACCGAGAAGCTTTTCAGCCGTGACTCGTCGTTGACGAAGCCCAGATAATAGGGAAAAAATTGGAGCTCGAGATTGTTTCCCAGGGCCTCAAAACCGGCCTGGCGCAGATTGACTTTGTTCAAACGCAGAATCATGGCCAGGGCGATATCCCGATACTGAACGTGATAGACGGTTTGCCGAAGATTAATGGTACTGCATTCTTCCTGCTTCATCAGAAACTTCTCGAGCTGTTCCACGTTCTTCAGCGAACCAAATTTTCCGATCACCGTCATGGCTTCCGCAGCGGTGTCCGTCAGGTTTTGATGCTTCCTGAGATATTCGGCGGCGAAATTCAAAGCCTCCCGGAGATCGTTCTCGCGGGCAAAGTAAAAAGCGGAGGAAAGCTCGGAGGAATCGGCGTCGTCTTTCAGAGATTCCATCCAACCAAGTAGGACTTTGTGGTAAAGCGGCCGCTGATTTCGATTGGCCAGCGCCCTCTGAAACACGATATCGTTGATGAGGTAGATCGAATTGAGTTGATCGGGCTCTTTCCGCAGTTCAACGCGAACATCTTCCAGAGAGCAGACGAAAACCCAGAAAGCAATTTCAATGGCATCGAAAGAAAGAGTCTCTTTCCGACCCGAGCCGCGCGGCTGAGGATCCTCATTTGCTCTCTCGCGTTCTGTGGTAATCTCGGACTGCCGGGAGCTGCAATAATTTGCCAGCTTTTGCGAATCCTTCCCGATGAGCAGGGCCGCATTCGGTACGCGCCGCAGCATTTGGGCGTAGAACTGCCGAGTATCCGGAGTGTCCCCCGTCCGCTGGCAGAAGATGTCCCAACCCGGGACTTTCGCTTGAGATTTACCGGTTGGCTCCTGGAGAAAAGCGTCCAGACGAAGATTCAGATCCTGTTGGCGGACCCGCGGCAGAAGTTCCCGGCAACGCTCCCGAACTTCCGCTTCGGGATGGTGCGCCCCCTGTTCGAGGGCCTGCAGTGCCGAAGATCCCAAAGACAATAATTCCCGGGAGGCGGACTCCCGAACGCGAAACGAGCGACTTTCGAATTGCCGAACCAATTCCAACGCCCGTTCCCTCTGTTTGGTGCTTTCCGAGGGAGTGTCGTCGGGCAATGCGAAAGCAAAAAGTAGACAAAGCGACAGCAAGATAACCCCTCCTAGTTGTTGCCAACCGGTGGCCGGTCCGCAGAAGCGGCCCGTTCTTTATTGTCGCGAATATCGCAGCCAAATTAAAAGGATTTTTTTGGAATACGAAGGATCGGCTAGGCAAGCCGACCCTTCGCGAATGAGATCAAGTCCAATCGCAAATCCGCTCGATGTAATCGGCGCTGCCTTCCCGAAGCCAGCCGTCCAGTTGAGCCTGATCCTTCAATTGCTGGCCGCGCATGCGGGGCACAACCAGGAACCCGCAGTCCAGATCGGTGAGCGCAGTCATGTCGCCCCAGAGTTTTTCGAACTGGCAGACCGGGAAAATATCCTCCTGTCCGTGGCCCCAGCGTTTCTTCACATCCTTCAAGGTGATGTAAGTTGGCATTCGCCCGGCCAGTCGATGCACGGCCTCGGCGACTTTGGTTTCGTTTTCCAGGTCGCTTCTGTGCAGTCCGAACACTTCCAGCAGTTGATCGATAGTTGCCCAGGTCGTTAGCGTGTTGTAGTAGAGCAGTTTGAATTCATCTTCCTGCCGGGGAAGCGCCAGCCCTTCCACAATGCGAGTCCGACCATCGATTCTCGCCAAGCCGCCGCCGCGGTCGTCGATGCGCTTGCTGATCACTTCGTAGCTCAGCGTTTTGCCCGTTTCGATATGCGTGCCGAGCAGACCCGCGTCCAGATTGGCACCCAGCGTATCGATATTGTGAATCAGGAGGTACTTCAACTGCGACGACTTGCGGAGAGCATCGCGCAATACGCCGTTGCGAAGCATATTGGGAATTTCGAACCAGTGACCGACCGGATGCAGACACTGCATCGGCAGATTGTCGGTGTAGTCGTTCGCTTCGCCGACGCTGCGGGCCCAGTTGATTAAAGCCGCCTGGATGCTTTCGCGCATCTTCTGTTTTTGTTCGTCCAGCTGCTGGTGAGCCACTTCCTCCCAGGCGAATCGCAAATCGCGGACCATGGGAACCATTCGAAGGCCGACGCTGCGACCGGTCGAGAGCATCACCTCGCCGGAATAGTTGTAGTTGCCGACCTGCTGCAGATACTGTTGAATCGGCGCGTGAGTCATGTAACCGGTGGTGAAGACGACGGGAGCGGCTGGCCCGAAGAGCTTGGCCGATTTACGGGCTTTCGCCAGATGCACTTCCAGGAAGGTGCGATGCCGGCTGGCCAGTTTGCAGAAGGGATGCAAAGCTTTGACGACGCCAGCACCCTGCGTCCAACGGCTGCCGGCTCCGGCGGCGAGTGTGACGGTTAAAACTTCGCCGCGTTCCAGAGCTTGCCGGCCGAGTTTCTGCCGGTGTTCACTCAGGGAGCCGCGCGTGTCGATGATGTCTCTGGGGCTGACGTCTTCAATTGAGGAGGTCGAGGAAAGACGATTTTGTGCCAGACCGATCAAGCCCCGGCGGAGATCGGTCCGGATTCGCTCGTGCTGCTCCCGATCGAAGCCGAATTTCGTCAGCAGATCTTCGAGTTTGTTCGAATCGATGCTCTTCTTTTCTTCCTTGGGGAGCAGTCTCTCAAATAGAGTCTCGATCACCCCGGCCATGGCAGTTTCAGATCGGCAGGCCGCGCCCATTCGGGTCAGTTCGTCGCGCCGCAACGGCGACATGCGGCGAATATCCTGCTTCAACCAGAGCGGGGCACAGAGAGCATAATAACCGGGGGAAAGAAGTGCTTGGGCGCCTTCCAGCAGTTCCGCATGAGTACCGTTCGGATTGATGCGGAAGTCGTAAACGACCGGGTCCATGGCAAAAGGCAGCGAGTGCACCAACTCGCGGCGCAGCTTAGACATTTCTTCCTGAAGAATTGCCTGCGCATCGACCTTGCGGCTGGGATCGACGATGAAGCCCATGCCGCCACCCGACATGCCGCCGAGCATCCAGAAGCCCCAGAACTGACTTTTCAAACGTCCTTCGATGCGGGAGATCAAAGTTTCCGTGAAGTAGTTGCTGGCCCAGGGAATGATCTGTTGAATCGGTTCGCGGAAGTTTTTCGTGGTGGCTTTGGCGAGATCCTGAATCCGGCCCTGACGCAGCGAATCGACGATGTGATCGAATAAGCCCAGAGCATTCTGCCGGGCAGTCCATTCCTTTTCGCCGCGCAGCAGATATTTTTCGGTGACCATTTCCAGAATGGGGCCGACGTTCTGAGCCATGCCGCCGTGGACCAGCACCAGACTGTCCTGGAGTTGTTGACGAGTCAGTTGCGGGACCGTTCGCTCACCCATGACGGTGTGTTGAGGGAGCAAGCGGCCGCGGCTGATTCCGAATTCCGGATCGCCTTCGACTGCGAAAGTCCCTTCGATCTTCTTGATACCGGGCCAGACACCGCCGGAGTCCTGCCAGCCGCCACCTGAACCGCCGATCCATTCTCCCAGAATGGCGCGAGCCGCCACTAATCGCCGTTCGCTCTCTTCGAGAGGACCGGTCAAAGACCGGGCTTGCCGGGTTGCCCGCATACACACCGCAATTACGCCAGCGAGGAGATTGGTTGAAACCGCCAGTCGGGAGCCCTTGGGGATGTTGTTCACCTGGCTGACGATTTCCAGACCGCGCCCCGGCCCGACCAGATGCGCCAAGAGGTCGGTGAGCTTTTGCTCCGAACCTTCCAGGCCCGGCGGCACGATGCCGGAAGAGATCACCCCGGCTTTCAGGAGCCCGGTGTAATCTTTGGCGAAGTTAAAAACTTCGGAGAGTTCGGTAATGTCGGCACTGGAATCGAGATCGACCGAGACCAGTCGCAGCACTGGTTCGTCGATCACGCGCAGGTAAACTTCGATAGGCGGTTTGGGTTCGGCATCCCGGCCATGCACACCCAGATCGATGGAGACGTTCAGGACCTTCGCCCCTTCGGGATAATCCATGCCGAGAAAGAAGATGTCACTCCAGCAGGAGTGGGTCAGATCCATGCGAACGGGGGTACGTTCGCGAAGAATCGGATAGGGCGAAGAAGCGGAGGGCCGTTCTAACAGTTCGGGTCGGATGCGCAAACAGTGGTCGGCCGGGTGGCCCATGCGGAACATCCAGCGATTTCCCGGTACGCTGCGTACGCTTTTGCGAACCTGCCCGGCCAGAGTTTGAAAGGCCAGGGCGTAATAACCAGCGCCGAGCGCGCTGCTGAGACCATCGGATAATCCATCCGATTTTTGCAGTTCCTGAAATGCGTGAATCGCTTCCTCGAAGCGCCGGGACAGCAACTTGTCGTAGCCGGCGAAGGGAATGCGGCCATCCGGCTTGATTTCTTTGCGGGCCGGCAGCAGGAAGCGGTGGATTGCGTAGAGGAAAAAGAGAGCCCGAACCCGATCATAAAGGTTATCGGAGTTCCGTCGAAACAGTTCGAGATCGGCGCATTCCTCGAGCAATTGAGTATAGCTCAGCGGGGTGCAGGCCGATTCGAGAGAGCTATTCCGAACCTTGGGGTTGGTGGAAGTGATGAGTTGGCGGAGTTTCATAGGGATTGCTTCAGCCGCCTCGCTGGGCCAGGAGTTCCACTAATTGGGTCAGCACGTTTTCCCGGTCAGCTCCTTCCAGAGCCAGAGCCAGTTGGGCGTTGAGCAAACCGTATTTGACGCCCAGGTTATAGCGTCGGCCTTTCATTTCCATGGCCAGGAACCGCTCCTGTTCCACCAGTTCAGCCAGAATGGGGGAGAGCGAAGGCGTCTGGCCGGGCGGTAGATCCGTCAGCTTTTTCTCGAGCAGTTGCATCACGACCGGCGTAAGAACATGCATCCCGAAGAGGCAGAGATAGTAGCCCGCTCGCAGACCGGGCACGAGCAGAGATTGCTCGGCTTCGCTGGGGGTCGGTTTTTCGAGAACGTTTTCGATTTCGTAGAGATCGTTCAGGCCGGGCACGCGGCGGGCCGCCACCGTGCCATAGAAAGGCAGCATATTCTCGCGAGTCGGTTGCACGGCCGAGACGCTGCAGGCTTCGCGCTTGGCCACTTCCACGAGTTGCTGGGCTGAGCGAAGTTTCCCCTGCGACGTGTAGACATGATCGCCGACCAGATGCAGGAAGGGCTGATTATCGGTGAATTTTTTGGCCTGAAACAGAGCGTGAGCATAGCCGCGTGGCTCGACCTGTTCGACGAAATGCAGCTGTGGTCCGTAGGGCCCGGCCGCCTCCAGGTAAGCGGTCTGATCTCCCGGCGCGACGATGACGCAGACTTCTTCGATATCGCAGCGGATGGCTTCCTCCACGATAATTTCGAGGGCTTTCTTCTCCACACCGTCGCGATCAACGAGGGTTTGGAGAGGGATCGTGCGTTGGGATCGCCCGGCGGCAGTGATGACGGCTTTGCGAATATTCATGTCGGTAGTTTATCTTGGCTCTGGTGGATGTCTTCATTTTGATATCTCAGAGCGAATCTCAATAGAGAATGTGGGCTAAAAAATGAGATTGGCACGCACGTAGCATGCGGGTTTTTCAGGCCGGTACGATAAATTGGTTTACAATCGTTAGAAGATCGGCCTGATCGAACGGCTTGTAAAGTATGGCGGCTGCCCCAAAATGCCGGGCCGCCGAGAGCAAATCCATTTCGCCGTTAAAACCGCCACCGCTAATGGCGATCACTTTTACGGATTCATATTCCGCCGTGAGGGAGCGAATGACTTCCAGCCCATCCTTCTCTGGCATGAAGACGTCGCAGATGATCAGTTCCGCTGGGTTCTCGCGGTAGCGTTTCAGCGCTTCATGGCCATCTTCCGCTTCCTCGATTTCGTAGCCGGTGGGCGCGAGCATGCGCCGCATCGTGGTGCGAAGCATTGGTTCGTCGTCGACAATCAAAATTCTAGGCATGGTCTGCTCGAGAGTATCACATAAATTTAGGTTCAAGATAAAGCTCAGTATAAGAATCGGATTAAAATCAGCCCAAAGAGTAGCGATTTCGATCCGGATGCACCAATCCTGACGGCTGGATTGATAATCTCAGATTGAGAATACTCCCTCGAATATTAAGTACAGCAAATCTCGATCCAATTGAAAATGAGGGGGTCTTTACGGAATTTTAACGGCTCCATTCTCACTCTTGACGCCTTCTGAATGTCAATTTGATTACCATTCTCAATCAGAGATATTTTGCGCATTCGCCAGAGCGTAACTTTCGTCCGGAGCAGGAAATGAAAAACTACTGCCTCGAGAGGGAGGAACAGGATTCTCTTCTGGTTTGGGAGAGAAGAGTGTTCGCCGTGGCGCTAGCCTGGACGCTTCCCGGCTTTATTGTGGGGGCTTTTGTCGGCCTGATGCTGCCGGGTGAGGAGGTGCGATACCTTTGCCTTGCTCTGAGCATGGCGGTATCGGCTCTGGTCGGTGGTCTGCTGGAAGCCGATCATCTGATTTGAAATTTTTGGTGAATTATTCCCTTATCCTCGAGATGTGATGGTCGAGAAAGAGCTGTACTTCGTCATCCCCACTTATCGCCTTCGCGATGTCGGCGAAACGATTCGCGAATACGACGAGCATTTTCGCCGCAACGGGCACACCGTTCGGCTCATCGTCTTCGACGATTCCAGCCGACCGACGCAGGAAAAGTATTTTTCCCATCTGGAGTCGGTGAAGACCCACAACGAACTTTACTACGTCGGCCCCGCGGAAAAAGACCAGTTCCAGAGCTATCTCGGCGAGCGGTTGCGCGATAAGCGACTCGACGGATTGGTGAAAAATCTCTTTCGACCCAGCTACGGCGGAAATCGTAACTACACCCTGATGTATACGCTGGGGGGCCTCGTCGTCAGTTCGGATGACGACATGCGTCCCTACGCCCTGATGGAAGACAGTCCGGAATCCTTGGGAGAGCATGAAATCGGCCGTGGCAAGCTCTATCCGGTCAACGCCCAAGGGTACACCCGAAAATCGTTCGATATTCTTTCCTCCTTTCTCGATGTGCTTGGCAAGCCGGTTGCCGATCTGCCTCACAACTACGAACGGGGCGAACTCCTGGTCGACACGGCCATGGATCTGGAAACCAATGCCACGCGCGGCCTGTCGCGTGAAAACTCCCTGGTTTTGCGCTCGGGAACGATAGCGGATAGTGCCGTGGTGAAAATGGCTCAGACCTTTCGATCCGGTACCAACGACATCGACGCATTGGATTTCGTCGATCTGTTTCTGACCAACGAAGAGCAAATCGATCCCGATGCATTGAATGAACTCTATGTGCTGGTCAATTTTCGCGCGGCGGTCACCAAACTGAACTGGCGCATGGACTGCGGTGTGGCGGGGTATGACAATTCCTTTGGTTTGCCGCCGTTTTTTCCCACCCGTTTGCGCTTTGAAGACTACATCTACCGGCTCTGGATCCAGCAGCCCGGTCTGGCGGCGGCCCACGTCGATGCGGCCCAGAATCACATCAAGAACAACTACATGCGGAACCCGCCGGCGGCGGAGATCTTCAACGAAGAAGTTTCGAACCTGTTGAAGACCAAGATTCGCACCACTCTTTCGAAGATCGATGAGTTGAGTATCTCGTTCGATTACGAAGGGGAAGTCACTTCGCGGGATGCCGACGAGATCCTCACCAAAATCTCCGAGTTGCATTCCCGTTCCTTGGCCGCCGCCGAACGCACTGTGAATCCGGCACGGGCCGAGGCATTGCGAGTGTTCGCGGCCAATCTGCAAAAGGTCTTTTACGGTTTCGAACCCGATTTTTTCCAGCAGAATCTGCTGCGTATCGTGGACGACGTGGTCTCGGGGATAAAAGGATCGATTGAACTTTGGCCCACTCTGGTGGAAATCTGTTACTTTCAAAAGGGCCGCAAAGGATTAGCCCAAAAAAGAATCAACTGAGGATTTCATTTCCCGGAGAGACCGATCCATCTTGATACTTTCTTAACACTTCCCGGTGGTCTCTTAACCTCTCTTTGACATCGATCGGGCTAATATACTCGAGTCGAAATCTCTTTCGATTTCGACGGGAGTTTAGCCATGAACGACTACGTCTATCTCGGCTTCATTTTGATTTTTTCGCTTCTGACCTGGGGCTTTTTGACCCTGTGCGAAGCGCTGATGAAGGAGAAGCGATGAATGAGATTGAAGTCATAGGACTCGCAATTTCCCTACTGTTGCTGGTTTACCTGGGAATCGCCTTACTGAAGCCGGAGTGGTTTTCATGAGCTCTAATGCCTGGATACAAATCGCCCTTTATATAGCAGTACTCGTTGGATTCGCGCGCCCGCTGGGCTGGTTGATGGCTCGCATCTATCAGGGCAAGCCGCTTCTGCTGGATCGAATCTTCTACAAGCTGGCCGGTGTCGATCCCAACAAGGAGATGGGCTGGCGTCAGTACGCCGGAGCGGTACTGGTGTTCAACCTCCTGGGGGTAATCACCGTCTATACCTTGATGCGCTGGCAGGCCGAGTTGCCTTTGAATCCTCAGAAATTCGATGCCGCCAGTCCCGATCTGGCCTTCAACACGGCCATCAGTTTCGCCACCAATACGAACTGGCAGAGTTACGGCGGCGAGAACACCATCAGTTATCTGGTGCAGATGCTGGCGCTGGCTGTGCAGAACTTTCTTTCCGCGGCCACCGGCATGGCGGTGTTGATTGCGTTAATTCGCGGTCTGGCGCGTCATTCCAGCGAAACCATCGGCAATTTCTGGGTCGATGTGACCAAGAGCACGCTTTATATCCTGCTGCCCTTGAGCGCGATACTGGCCCTGGTGCTGGTCAGCCAGGGAGTGATTCAGAACTTCAAGACCTACGATACGGCCACTGTCCTCCAGCCGTTTACCACTTCGGAAGATCAGAAGGATGCGGATGGTAAGCCCGTGCTGGGAGCCGACGGCAAACCGCTGCAGGTGGAGAAAAAAGTCACCGAACAAACCTTACCCATGGGACCGGCCGCCTCGCAGATTGCCATCAAGCAACTGGGCACCAACGGCGGCGGCTTCTTTAACACCAACAGTGCTCACCCCTATGAGAACCCCACGCCCCTTTCGAATTTCCTGCAGGTTCTTTCGATACTGCTGATCCCGGGAGCGCTGTGCTACACCTACGGCCTGCTGGTGAATGACCGGCGGCAGGGTTGGGCCATTCTCGCCGCGATGCTCATCATCTTCATTCCTTGTGTGATCGGAACCACTCTGGCCGAGCAATCGGGCGTGCCGAAATACGCCGAGCTGGGGGCCGACGGGCATGCGGGAAACATGGAAGGTAAAGAAACCCGCTTTGGCATTACCAACTCCGCGCTCTGGGCGGTGGCCACCACGGCCGCTTCCAATGGCTCGGTCAACTCCATGCATGATAGCTATACCCCACTGGGCGGTTTGATCCCCCTATGGTTGATGCAACTGGGCGAAGTCGTCTTTGGCGGCGTCGGAAGCGGTCTCTACGGCATGATCATTTTCGCGGTCCTTGCGGTGTTCGTGGCCGGGCTGATGGTGGGTAGGACACCCGAATATCTCGGAAAAAAAATCGAAGCCTTCGAAATGAAAATGGCATCGCTGGTGATTTTGATTCCTCCCGCATTAGTTCTGATCGGCACGGCCGCGGCGGTGAACGGAGGGGATAAATATGGCCTGAAGTATACCGATCCGGTCACCAAAGAGGTGAAGGATAGTCTTTCGAATACCGGGGCGCACGGTTTTTCGGAAGTGCTCTACGCCTTCTCTTCGGCTGCCAACAATAACGGCTCGGCCTTCGCGGGTTTGAACGCCAACGAACCGTTTTACAACACGGTTCTGGCGGTCGGCATGCTGATCTCGCGCTTCTGGTTGATCATTCCGGTTCTGGCCATTGCCGGCTCCTTGGCGCGCAAGAAATACACTCCGCCTGGCCCCGGTTCGCTACCGACGCACACTCCCTTGTTTGTGGTGATGCTGGTGGGGGTCGTTCTCCTGGTGGGAGCACTCACGTTCGTCCCGGCTCTGGCTTTGGGTCCCATTGTGGAGCATCTGCAAATGAAGTGATTCCTGAGTTCGAATTTAAAACTTGGACTTATTCACTCATTTGATTCGATAGGAACTTTCCATGTCCACTAAACCGAAATCTCTGTTCGATGCGGCGATCGTCCGACGGGCGATAGTCGACTCGTTTTTGAAGCTCGATCCGCGGCGGCAGATTCGCAATCCCGTAATGTTCACGGTGTTTATCGGCAGTCTGCTCACGACCTTTCTGGGCATCCGAGCCTTGACCGGAACCAGTGAAGAGTCTTCGCTCTTTATCTTTGCTATCTCGGCCTGGCTGTGGTTCACGGTGCTGTTTGCCAATTTTGCCGAAGCCATGGCGGAGGGTCGGGGGAAAGCTCAGGCCGATACCCTTCGGCAAGCTCGTCGGGATGTTCAAGCGAAACTGCTACCCGATGCTTCCCGAAGTTCACCGTTCGAAATCATCCCCGCCGCGAAACTTCGCAAGGGGAATGTGGTGTTAGTTGAAGCGATGGATACGGTTCCGGCGGATGGCGAAGTGATTGAGGGGGTCGCCTCGGTCGACGAAGCGGCCATCACGGGCGAAAGCGCCCCGGTAATTCGCGAAAGCGGTGGCGACCGATCTTCGGTGACCGGCGGTACGCGCGTGCTTTCTGACTGGCTGGTCGTGCAGGTAACCGCCAACCCCGGCGAAACCTTCCTGGATCGTATGATCTCCCTGGTGGAAGGCGCCAAGCGGCAGAAAACTCCGAATGAAATTGCTCTGGATATCCTTTTGGCCGCGATGACGATTCTGTTTCTGATTGCCTGCGTCACGCTATTGCCGTTTTCCGAATACAGCGTGAAAGCCGCGGGGCAGGGGACGCGCGTTTCAGTGACTGTGCTGGTGGCGCTGTTAGTCTGTCTGATTCCCACGACCATCGGCGGTTTGCTGTCGGCCATCGGTATCGCCGGGATGGATCGCATGATCCAGGCGAATGTCATCGCTACTTCGGGGCGAGCCGTCGAGGCCGCCGGGGATGTGGATGTACTCCTGTTGGACAAGACCGGGACTATCACCTTGGGTAACCGCCAAGCCGTCGAGTTCATTCCGGGGCCGGGCATAAGCGTGGAGAAACTGGCGGATGCCGCGCAGTTGGCCTCGCTCGCCGATGAGACACCCGAAGGGCGAAGCATTGTAGTTCTCGCTAAGGAAAAGTACGGTTTGCGCGGCCGGTCTCTGCAGGAGATCAAAGCGAACTTCATCCCTTTCACTGCTCAAACTCGTATCAGCGGCGTTGATGTGGAAAACCGGCAAATACGCAAAGGGGCGGCCGAATCGATCAAAACTTTCGTCCGCAACTTGGGTGGCGATTTTTCACAGGAAGTCACCCGGAGTGTCGAGGAGATTGCCAAGAAGGGCGGTACCCCGCTGGTTGTCGCGGATGGTCGGCAGACGCTGGGCGTGATTTATCTCAAAGACATCGTCAAAGGCGGCATCAAGGAGCGCTTCATCGAACTGCGTCGCATGGGCATCAAAACGGTGATGATCACCGGCGACAATCCCATGACGGCCGCCGCCATCGCGGCCGAAGCGGGTGTGGATGACTTTCTGGCCCAGGCGACTCCCGAAGCTAAGTTGAAAATGATTCGGGAGTATCAGGCGGGTGGCCGATTGGTGGCCATGACCGGCGACGGAACAAACGATAGCCCCGCCTTGGCGCAAGCCGATGTGGCCGTGGCCATGAATAGTGGGACTCAGGCGGCCAAGGAAGCCGGGAACATGGTCGATCTGGATAGCAATCCGACCAAGCTGATTGAAATCGTCGAAATCGGTAAGCAACTCCTGATGACCCGGGGCGCGCTGACCACGTTCAGTCTGGCCAATGATGTCTCGAAATACTTCGCCATCATCCCGGCCATCTTCGCCAGCACTTATCCGATTATGGATCGGCTGAACATCATGCATCTGGCCACACCGACCAGTGCGATACTTTCAGCCGTGATTTTCAATGCGATCATCATCATTCTTCTCATCCCCCTGGCGATGAAGGGGGTAAAGTACCGAGCAGTGGGCGCGGCGAAACTGCTTCGCGATAACCTGCTGATCTACGGTCTGGGTGGTTTGATCGTTCCCTTTATCGGCATCAAGCTGATCGATTTAATTCTGGTCGCCCTGCATTTGACCTAATTGCCCAACTTCGACGGAGTTTGTCATGAAACTGATTCGTCCCGCTGTGGTATTATTTCTGCTTCTGACCATCGTCACCGGGGTCATTTATCCCCTGATAATTACTGTGGCCGCTCAGGCGATATTTCCCAATCAGGCTAACGGTAGCCTCCTGGAAAAAGAGGGGAAAATAATCGGTTCCCACCTGATCGGGCAGCAATTCGACGATCCCAAATATTTCTGGGGCCGGCCCTCCGCCACCACCCCGGCCTATAACGGAGCCTCGTCGTCCGGCAGCAACCTCGGGCCAACGAATCCCGATTTGTTCAAAGCCGTGAGCGAGAGAATCGATAATTTGAAGAAAGCCCATCCCGAGCAGGTTGGGGCTGTCCCAATGGATCTGGTCACGGCTTCCGCCAGTGGGCTGGACCCGCACATAAGCCCGGTGGCCGCGGAGTATCAGATTGAGAGAATCGCGCGGGAAAGATCGCTCCCAGTCCAGGAGATCGAAAAACTGGTTCGGGAATCAATCGAAGATCGCACGTTCGGTCTATTGGGTGAACCGCGAGTGAATGTGCTGAAATTGAATCTAAAACTCGACGAGTTAAAGAAGTAAAATTCTTTCATGCCAAATCAGGAACGGCCAAACCCGGATCAACTTCTGGCTCGCGTCCAGGCGGAAGAAGCCCCTCGCACGCGCGGCCGGTTGAAGATCTTTTTCGGTTATGCGGCCGGGGTGGGCAAAACCTACGGCATGCTGGAAGCGGCTCGACGCGATAAAGCCGATGGGATCGATGTTGTCATCGGTTATATCGAACCGCATGGCCGGGCGGAAACCGAGGCCCTGACGGAAGGCTTCGACAAAATTCCCACTCGTGCGGTGCCGTATCGCGGCGTCGTCCTTCAAGAATTCGATCTCGATGCCGCTCTGCAAAGACATCCGCAGTTAATTCTGGTCGATGAACTGGCCCATTCCAATGCGGAAGGATCCCGCCATCTGAAGCGCTGGCAGGATGTGGAAGAACTGCTGGAAGTCGGCATCGATGTTTACTCGACGCTGAACGTTCAGCATGTGGAATCTCTAAACGATGTGATAGCTCAGATCACCGGAGTGATCGTTCGGGAAACTCTACCCGATGCAGTTCTGGAAAAAGCGGATGAGCTCGAACTGGTCGATCTGACGCCGCACGAGTTGGTGGAACGTCTCAACGCGGGAAAAGTCTATCGGAAGGCCCAGGCCGATCGGGCCATCGCCAATTTCTTCCAAAAATCGAATCTGACGGCACTGCGCGAAATGTCGCTGCGTCTGGCCGCCGACCGGCTGCACAAGGAGGTAGACGAAGCCCGCAAGAGCAGCACAGCCGTGAAGCCCTGGGCCACACGGGAGCGATTTCTGGTCTGCGTCAGCCCCAGTCCGACGACAGCGAGGTTGATCCGGACCACCAAACGGATGGCCGAAGCGCAAGGCGCGGAGTGGATTGCCGCGGCGGTGCAGACCGGGGAGACGACAAACTCGGCCACCCAGCAGCGCGTCAACCGGCATCTGCAACTTGCGACGCAATTGGGGGCGGAAACGCAGAATCTGATTGGCGAAAAGGTGGCCGCGACGATCCTGGATTATGCCCGGTCGCGAAATGTCACGCGCATCATCGTCGGTAAGACGGCTCAGCCGCGCTGGCGCCGCCTTTTTCACAAGAACATCGTCGAAGATTTGCTGGAACAAAGCGGCGAGATCGACATTCACGTCATTCGCGGAGAGGCCGAGTCCAACGCCGTTCCGATTCGACCGGCCGTCTCGACTCCTTCGATTCGTTGGATCGATTATTTCCTGACCGCCGTCATCGTTTTCGTCTGCTATGGCGCTTGCAAGGTCTGCGCCCACTGGGAGGTGGCCGAGACGAATTTGGCCATGATTTTTTTGCTCGGAGTCGTTTTCGCGGCCACCCGTTTCGGTCGCGGCCCGGCCAGCTTCGCTTCCGTGGCGGCCGTGCTCGTTTTCGATTACTTCTTTGTACCGCCGCTTTACAGTTTCACCGTTTCGGATGCGCAGTATTTGCTGACTTTCGTCGTGATGTTGGGGATCGGTCTTCTGATCAGCACTCTCACTACGAGAATGCAAGGGCGGTTAAGTGCTTCGCAAATTCAAGAACGGCAGACGGCAGCGCTTTACCGTCTGACTCGGCAGCTCAGCGAAGTGATGGGGGCGGAGTTTCTGGTGCAGACGGCCGGTCGACAATTAGTCGACATCTTCGGCGGTGAGATCGCTCTTTATGTCCGCGATGAAAAAGAGAAACTTCAAATTCGATATGGGGCTGCTTCCTCGATTGGTCGCAATGCCATTAACGGGGTAGTCGCCGATTGGGTTTCCTCTCATAATCGCATCGCTGGGTTGGGAACCGATACGCTTCCCAACGGTACGGCTCTCTTTGTGCCGTTGATAGGCTCGCAAAAAACCGTGGGTGTGTTAGGAGTTCGGCTGGAACCGGTGGATAATCTCCAGCGTCCGGAATTGCGACGATTGATCGAGACCTGTGCCAGTATGATCGCTCTGTCTCTCGAGCGGGATCAATCTTTGTTGGAAGCTCAGGAAACGGAAGTTCGGATCCAGGCCGAGCAACTGCGCAATTCGCTGTTGAGTTCGGTCTCGCACGATCTGCGGACGCCGCTGGCGGCCATCGCCGGATCGGGTTCCGGTTTACTCAATGGTACACCGCCTCCCGATTCGGAGGAAGGTCGGGAATTGTTGCGGAACATGGTCGATGAATCGATGCGACTATCCCGACTGGTGGAAAATCTCCTCGATATGACCCGCCTGGAAGCCGGGGCCCTGAAGCCGAATCGGCAGTGGCACGTTCTGGAAGAACTGGTCGGATCGGTTCGCTTGCGCTTGCAAAAAGAACTGGGGGATCGCCCTTTCACCGTGACAATAGAGCCGAATTTTCCGCTACTGTACATCGACGGCATTCTGTTGGAGCAGGTGTTTTTGAATCTGTTGGAGAACGCCGTTCGCTACTCGCCTGCCAGGTCGCCGATCGAGATCGAAGCTCATGCCGATGGCCGAGAGGCGACCATTCGCATCCTGGATGAAGGGCCGGGTCTGCCGGTGGGCCAGGAAGAAAAGATTTTTGAGAAGTTCTTCCGGGGACAGGTGATTTCGCCCGATGGTCGCCGTGGCGTGGGGTTAGGGCTTGCGATCTGCCGCGGCATCATCGATGCGCACGGCGGGAAGATTCATGCTCAGAGCCGACCGAGCGGCGGAGCGGAAATCACCATCACTCTACCGCTGGAGGAAAATCCCCCTTCAATCTCCACGACAACTTCCGGGGCCAGTGGTTGATATGGGAACCGAACCCAAAATTCTGATCATCGAAGATGAACTGCCGATCCGCCGCTTTTTGCGTAGTGCTCTGGTGGCTGAGGGCTATCATTTGATCGAAGCCGAGAATGGCCAGCAGGCGATCCGGTTTGCTTCGCAGCAATCGCCCGATCTGGTGATTCTGGATCTCGGCTTACCCGATATGGATGGCCAGGATGTGCTGAGGCAGCTGCGCGAATGGCTGACCGTACCGGTAATCGTGCTGTCGGCGCGCGATCAGGAGCAGCAGAAGATTCTCGCTCTGGATAACGGGGCGGATGATTTTCTCACCAAGCCGTTCAGTACGGGTGAACTTCTGGCACGCTTGCGGGTGGCCCTGCGCCGGCACTCGAAAGTGGTGGCCGAAAAAGAATCCTCGATATTCGAAGCGGGGGATTTGAAAATCGATCTTTCCGCCCGGCGGGTATTCGTACGACAAACAGAAATCCATCTGACCCCGATCGAATACAAGCTGCTGACAACGCTAGCCAAGCATCCGGGTAAGGTGCTGACTCATCGCGTTTTACTGAAAGAAGTCTGGGGGCCGCATCAGGTGCAGGAGAACCACTATCTGCGGGTGTTCATGGCCGGGCTGCGGAAGAAAATCGAAGACGACTCTGCCAATCCCAAATATCTCCTCACCGAGCAGGGAGTCGGCTATCGACTCGCGGTGGACTAATTATTTCGAACCGATTCGATAAAGATGTTCGCGGGTTCGGATGAATAAACTTCCACTCACGGCCGCTGGGGAAGCGAGGATTTCTTCGCCCATATCGGTCTTGTAAATCAGCTTGAATTCGCGTGCGGCTTCGACGACGAAGGCCTTGCCTTCCTTGCTGAAGAAATAGACCAGATCGCCAGAGGCCAGCGGCGATGAGCGGAAGGATTGCCCCAGTCGTTCTTTCCAAAGTTCCTTGCCCGTAGCGGCATCGATGCATACAGCCACGCCGTCGTTATTCGCGAGAAAAATCAAGCCTTTGGTGTAAAGCGGGCAGGCCGAATCGGGCGTGCCGCCGGTGTATTTCCAGAGAATGTTCGTGGCCGTGACATCGCCCTGACCGGTAGCTTTCACGGCAAAGAGCGGGCCGCGCATTCCCTGCACCGCATAGACCGTATCGTTCGCCAGGGTCGGGCCGGAGATCACTCGGTTCCCTTTGAAGCAGTTGCACTTCCAGAGTTGTTCACCAGTACGGGGGTTGTATGCATCGAGTTGGTTGCCGCCGAAGACGATCAACTCACTTTTGCCATCGTGTGTATAAATCAACGGCGTGGTATAGGAATCGGCCGGCTCGGAGACCGCGCCGGTGATCCGTTCGACTTTCCATTTCTCAGAGCCGGTCCGTTTGTCCTGCGCCAGAACGTAACTCTTCCCGGAATTCTTGGGATCCTGCATGCAGGTGGTGATCAGCAGATCTTCGAAGAGAACGGGGGAATTGGCGTGCCCCCACCAAATGGTGTAAGGGCCGAACTTTTTCACCTGGTTATCCGACCAGATTTTCTCGCCTGCAAAGTTGTAGCAGGCCAGTTCGCCGTTCCCGAAGTGGACCCAGACATGCTGGCCGTCGGTGACCGGCGAGGGCGAGGCCATGTTTTGTTCGTCGTGGAAGCGATCATTCCCCAACTCACCGCTGCGGCGAGGTGAGCCCGAGCTGACTTCCTTTTGCCAAAGAATCTGTCCCGTTTGCTTGCTGAGACAAAGCAGCAGAAGCTTGTCTTTCTCCTGGGTGGTCAGGAAGATGTGATCGTTCCATATGGCCGGGGTGGAATTGCCCCAACCGGGAAGCGCCGTCTTCCAGAGTACGTTTTCGGTCTTGCTCCATTTCGTGGGGAGAGCCGGGCCGGTGGTCACGCTATTGCCGCTGGGGCCCCGCCATTGGGGCCAATTCTCCTCGGAGACATTTAAGGAGGCAGT
Organism: Telmatocola sphagniphila; assembly: GCF_018398935.1. Lineage (GTDB taxonomy): Bacteria > Planctomycetota > Planctomycetia > Gemmatales > Gemmataceae > Telmatocola > Telmatocola sphagniphila. The sequence continues at coordinate 6,039,966 of NZ_CP074694.1, forward strand.
GGCTAAGGCAAGATAAGCACAGAGGCTCAAGATGGACATGAAAAGGCTCCGCGAGCGAGTGGCCGGTAGGATTGGGAATATTATAGCCCTCGAAAACTTCCTGGGAATTCCCAGAAATGCCAGGATTCCTCGTTCGAAGCGATTTTCCGACTTCTCATTTCTCGCTCACCAATAGAAATCAGAATAATCCCCTGGGAATTACCCGTTACTCTGATTTGTTGAGATTGTTTATGGTTCTTGTGATTCGCATTTCGTTTTTGAGCCTACTGCTGGCTGGCGTAGCCGCGAACTCTGTCGCTCAGTCAAAAAAATTAGCCCCGATTACTGCCGTGGTCGAATGCACGCAAGCCTCGGCTAAAGGTCAGATTCGGCAATTCGTATTCGATGGCAATAAAGAGACTTATTTTGCAACTGAGAAAAATGCCTCGGCCAAGGATAATTTCACTCTCACTTTCGAGAAGCCGGTGAAAGTGAAAACTCTGGAAGTTCTGACCGGCAAACCCAAGGGAGAGGATGCGCTGAAGGAAGCGAATCTGGAGATCTCCGAGGATGGAAAGACGTTTCAGACAGTCGGAAAATTCCAGGAAGGTCAGGCGACGCGGAAGCTGGATGGGAAGACGGTCCTGGCGATTCGCATTCAACCGACCGAGGATCTGAAATATCCGCTGACGATTCGCGAAATCGTCGTCGATTCCGAACCGGCGGTCCGCCATTTCAAATATCCCGTCGAATTTACGATAGATGTCAGTGATGCACCGGAAATGAAAGAATGGACAGAAAAAGTCGCCCGCATCTGCGAACGTCAGTACACCATGATCAATGAGGAATTGAAGAGCGAAGGTTTCAAGCCCGCTCGTTCGATCCGGTTGACCATGAAAAACGATTACGACGGGGTGGCTTACGCGAGCGGCAGCCGGATTGTCGGATCCGTGAAGTTCTTCAAGAGCCATCCCGAGGATATGGGAGCGTTCGTGCATGAAACCGTGCACGTCGTACAGCAGTATCGGACGCGTGGCAATCCCGGCTGGCTCGTCGAAGGCATTGCGGACTATATCCGCTTCTTTAAATACGAGCCGGGCAAGGCGGGCAGACTGAACGCGGAACGAGCCCGCTATAACGGCAGCTATCGAACGACGGCTGCGTTTTTGAATTACCTCTCCGAAAAATACGATCCCCTGATCGTCCAGAAACTCAACAAGATGTTGAGGGAAGGGGAATACAAGGAAGAGGCCTTCCAGGTCCTGACCAAGAAAACGGTGCAAGAACTCGATGAGGAATGGCGGGCCTCGCTGAAAAAATAACCCGGGAATTAAATCAGGAGTTCATCGAAATGAGAATCGGTCTGGTGGGGCGACTTCGCTTATGGGCAGCTTTCTGCTTTTTGATCGTGGCCGGAGTCTTCACGACTCAGGCTCAGGATCGGCTGAAGAACATGCCCGGGTACGAGCAGTACCAGAAGATGAGCAAAGAGGCGTTCTCTTCCGTGAAGATGGGGACCGCCTCGGTCTCCTGGAAAGAGGGGGGTAAAATCGCCGAGTACAAACGCGACGGCAAAACCTACCGATTCGATTTCGAATCCAATATCGAGAAGGAATTTCTTCCTGAGAAAAAGGACGGTAAGGAACCGGCCGCTGAAACTCCGCCGATGCCCAAGGGCGGTCGACGCGGCGGCGGGGGGGGACCGGATCGGGGCCGACAGTTCGGTAGTGCCACGGCCCCCGATGGAAAGCATAAAGCCGTCTATCGCGAGCGAAATCTCTACCTGACCGATGCCGATGGCAAAAACGAAATCGCCCTGAGTACCGACGGCAACGAGAAAAGCCGGCTGAAATATGGTTCCGCGAGTTGGGTCTATGGCGAAGAACTCCGGCAGCGAACCGCATTCTGGTGGTCGCCGGATAGCAAAAAGCTGGCTTTCTATCGCTTCGACGAAAGCAAGGTCCAAGACTATTTCCTGCAACTGAATCAGACTTCCGTTCAGGATAAGGTCGACGCCGAACCTTATCCTAAAACCGGTTCCGCCAACCCCATTTGCGACATCTTGATCTACGATCTGGAATCGAAGAAGACCACGCAGGCCGATGTGCGCGACGGCATGCCCTTCGATAACAATGTGGTCGGCCATTACGTTTACGACATTTCGTGGTCGGCCGACAGCAAAGAACTGATTTTGCATCGCACCAATCGGCGGCAGAACATTCTGGAACTGGCAGCCTGCGATCCCGAAACCGGTAAGTGTCGAGTAATTATTCACGAAGAGTGGCTTCCCAGCTGGGTGGAAAATAGCCCGCCGATGCGCTTCCTGAAGGATAATAAACGTTTCCTTTGGGAATCGCAGCGCACCGGCTGGAAGAATATTTACCTTTACGAACTGAGTGGTAAACTGCTGGCCACGCTGACCAACCACGAATTCGAAGTGGCCAACATTTTGAAGGTCGATGAAGAGGCAGGTTACGTCTACTACATGGCCCACGATGGCGACAACCCGATGAAGCTGCAGTTGCACCGCGTCGGCCTGGATGGGAAGGGGGATGTCCGCCTGACCGATCCCGCTTTCTACCATACGGTGGATGTGGCCCCCGACGGCAAGCACTTTTTGGATACGATTCAGACCCACGATACACCACCCACGGCGCGTATCTGCGACCTGCAGGGCAAAGTGCTTGTGGAAATCGCCAAGAGCGATATGTCGAAGTTCGAAAAGGTGGGCCTGAAGAAGGTCGAACTGCTCACTTTCAGAGCGGCGGATGGGAAAACCGATCTATATGGAATGCTGCATTTCCCATCCAACTTCAATCCGAATAAAAAGTATCCCCTACTAGTGACGGTTTATGCCGGGCCGGAGACCAATGGAGCCCGAGAAACTTTCACTCTCCCCAACGCGATGACAGAATACGGCTTCCTGGTGGCTTCCTTCGATTCTCGCAGTGCGGCCGGTCGCGGGAAAAAAATCCTCGATTCGATTTACCTGAAGCTTGGCATAACCGAGATTGACGATCAGGCCGCCGGGGTGAAATCGCTCTGGGTGCGTCCGTATCTGGATCGCAATCGAGTGGGTATCTTCGGGACCTCTTACGGCGGAACTGCTTCGGCCCTGTGTCTGGTGCGCTATCCCGATGTTTTCCAGGCGGCGGCCGCTTCTTCGCCGGTGACCGATTTCCGGCTCTACGATACGATTTACACTGAACGCTACATGTGGCTGCCGCAGGAGAATAAGGCGGGCTATGACGCCGGGACGGTCATGACCTACGCCGATAAATTGAAGGGTCGACTGATGGTTTACTACGGCACCGCCGACAACAACGTGCATCCTTCGAATGCCCTGCAGCTGATTCGCGCCCTCCAGCGGGCGGGCAAAAGCTTTGAGGTTCAGGTGGGGCCTGACATGGGTCATACTTCGGTGAATCAGCAGCGCATGATGGAATTTTTCATCGAAAATCTGGTGATCGACACGCCGGCCCATTAAGTCTGTTTCGGCGACAAACTTCTTGCGGGATTGAGGTTAAGACAGTTAATCTCAATCCCGTTTTTTTTCACTTCGAGTTCGTTCCAGTGATTTCCGATTGTTGCCAATTTTGATAATTCATCGAGCGCGATCCGATGTTAGAATATTCTCACACTTAAATTGTCCTGAATGTTCATCGCCTCCCTGAGGGGAATCCTCCATGCGACGCCGGGCGTTCACTCTCATCGAGTTGCTGGTGGTGATTGCGATTATTGCCATTCTGATCGGTCTACTGCTAGCGGCCGTGCAAAGAGCCCGGGCGGCGGCGGCTCGCATCTCCTGCGCTAATAACATGCATCAGATCGGCTTGGCGATGCAGCATTACGCACTCAACAACAACGATACTTTGCCACCGGGAAGTAACGTTCCCTACTGGGCTCCTTTCGACGATCGGGTGGGTTACGCCGATCCGCCGCTCCCCGATTACGATCCTACGCAGACCCTGCTCTGGAATTATTGCGACAAGAACGCGAAGGTTTATAAATGTCCGATGGGCGTGGATATGGTCCAGGGCAGTCCGACACTGGGCCAACCGCTTCAGTTGAGCTACGGCATCAGTGGGGTGACAGGCGGGCCGTCGGGAATTAGCTTAACCATTATCACTAATGCAAATGGAACTTCGCAGGTGATGCATGTCTGGGAACATTCCCGGCTACCGATTTGCGCCTTACAGGGTGCAACTCCGGCGACGCCTAACCTTCCCTGGCCGTTTACCGATCCGGATGCTCCGAATCATTATCCGGAAGCGCGGCATCTCAATCGTTTCAATGTTCTTTTCTGCGACGGCCACGTAGTCCCGATGAGCATCAGCGAATTGACGATTCCACTGTTCTACGTTTATGACCCCTCGCCGTGAGCCAGTTATTTCTTAGTCGGTTCCACAGGTTTTGAATCCTGACCCGCTTTCGATGTTTCCAGCTCGATTTTCGGCAAAGCGGCGTCCTTGGTCGCTTGCGTCAGATGTTTGGCCGCGGCGACAAACTCTTCGGCATGCCGCTCGACCAGTTCGTTTTTCTCATCCTCGGTCAGCTTGGAATTGTCGATTTTCTCCTTGGTTTCCAGTAACTGGCGATTGAGTTCCTGAATCTGTTCCCGTGGAGCTTTCTCCTCGTGTGCCCGGGCGATCTTGTGCATCAGCGAGATGTATTCGACGAATTGGCGGTCGGCTTCACTGCCGCCGCAACCGCTGACCCAGCAGAGTAGGAGTACCGCAATGCCGACTTGGAAAAGCCTTTTCATAGGAGGGCCCTTTTACCAGTTAGCTCTTCTTTTCGATGCAGTATAAGTGGGTTTTCGTGCGTAGAAAAATCGCCTCCCCGGCCACAGCGGGCGAGGCCATGCAACCGCTATCGAGCTTATTCTTCGCCAACGATTTGAATTCCGGGGTGGCGGCGAACACCTGAGTCGTCCCTTCTTGATCCGGAATGTAAATCGTATTGTGCGCGATGATAGGTGAGGCCGAGAAGGAGGCGTTGAATCGTTCCACCCAGACTTGCGAGCCGGTCTTGGCATTTACGCAGGAAGCAAAGCCGTTGTCGCTGACCATGTAAATGTAATCCTCCTGAAGCAAAAAGGAGGGGCGGGTCGGCACGTTTTTGATCATCTTCCAGGCAATCTGACTCGAAGGGATCTGGCCGCCGCTGCCTTCCTTCATCGCGATCATGCCCTGAGAATGACCGGTCGTCAGATAGATCAGCCCGTGGCCGACGATCGGCTTGGCGGCTTGATTCATGCCGCCCGTGGCGATGCGCCAAAGTTCGTTGCCGTTCGCCGGATCGTAAGCGATGGTCGCCTCCGCGGCGGGACTGATCAACTGGGGTTTGCCATCAATCGTCACCAAAGTCGGTGTGGAATAGGCTTTTTTCAAGTCTCCATTGTTACTGGTGTATTTGATCAATCGATCTTTCTTCCAGAGGATTTTACCGGTGTTCTTATCCAGTGCGGCCACGTACTGCTGATCGTAGCCGTCGAAGGTCAGGAACAGGGCCTTGTCGTCCGTTATGGGAGAGGAGCCCGGCCCGCGCCAGTGATCGCACTTCAAATCCCGCTGTTCCCAGAGTTTTTTGCCGGTGGTCGTGTCGAGGCAGGCGGTACCGTGCGCCCCGAAGTGAACGAACACGCGGCCCGCTTCCACTACTGGAGTTGGCGTGGCATAGCTATTGAAGCTGTGGCAGTAATCCGGGTTTTCTTCTTTGAAAACGATCAGATCGTGAAGAATTTTGCCCGTTTTTCGGTCGATGCAGACGGCATAAAATTCGACGAATTCGGGTCGGGGAACTTTTCTCTGGGCGTTTTCCTTGGGGGCATTCGCCGCATATTTTTCATGAGCCGTCGTCAGCCAGATCTGGTTCCCCCAGATCACCGGAGAAGACCAGCCTTTATCGTGGATTGGCGTTTTCCAGCGGATATTTTCTTTCTCGCTCCAGGTGAGGGGGAGATTTTTAGATTCGGCATGGCCATCGCCGGAGGGGCCGCGGAACTGCGGCCAGTTCTCCTGGGCTTTCGAATTCCCGATCAGGGTTGATAAACAGAAGATGCTAAAAATGAAACGCATGAGAGGATTCCAGATGGCGGGGAGATGCGCCAACGCTAGGCACATCTCCCTTAGAGTATCCGATTCCGATTCGCTTTGGCAAGCAACTAATTACTCCGGCCGTTCGGTCGCGGCACGGGCTACCGACTCGATGGTGATGGCGCAGAAGGCCGAACCGTAGTCGAGGTCGATATTCTCCATCGTGTCGTGCGTGTCGTGGTAGCCGGAACGGTTGATGTCGTAGTTTTCCATGAACAGAACGCCCGGCACTCCGGCGTCCGAGAACATCTGACCATCGGTGTTGTACAACGTGCTTTTGGGATCGAGAGGTTGCCGAATCTGACCATTGAGTTGCAAAAATGGTGCAATTTCCGGAATAGCCCCGCCGTGCGGGCTGCGGCGGCCGCGCGGCTTCCCTTCCCGTTCCGGATCTTTGTTCCAGACTGGAACCGACTCGTTCCAGATTTCCGCGGCCATGTGCGCCTGATAGGCCAGCCAGAGGGAAATCGAATCGACTCCCGGCGAAATCTGAAAGACGTCCTTTTCGTGGTCGTTGTTGTGGGCGATCATATCCGAGACATAGAGCCCCTGGATTTTTACCTTGGAAATATCCTTGGTCTTTCCCCCCGGCAGATGAATCTTCAGAGATCGCTCAACCAGACGTTGCACCAGAGCCCGGGCTCCCAGACAATCGGCTGGGAATTCTTCGCCGGTGAGATGAATCAGCCAGATATCGCAGCCTAAAAGGCCTTTTTTGCTCATCTCCAGAAAAATCGGCGCGGCCAGCATCATCGCCGCTGTGGCCGAGTGATTATCGTCGGCGCCACAGGCCGCCATACGGGCGCCGTTGCCCCCCAGCTCCTTGTAATATTTGTCGGCCATGTACGCGGTGTCGTAATGGTCGGACATAATCACTGCCCGGCTGCGATCTTTTCCGGGGATCATGACGATCAGATCGCGCTCGGCGGCTCCCTCGTCATTCTTGAGCCAACCGCCCATCCAGGAGTAGTCGAAATCGGTCCGCCAGCGGAAGGGAATATCACCGATGAGTACTTGGTCTTTCAGTCCGGCAGAACTCACTTTTTTGCGGTAGTAAGCCAGCAGGTGTTCGCTCAAAGGTTCCAGTTGCCGATCGTGATAGGGCAGCATCTTGCGAGTCGTTTCATCCAGGACGATGTCCGCGTTGTTCTTGTTGAGGAACATCCCTTCCGAAAGCGAAGATATCGTTTTCCAGTAGTCCAGTTCGAAGGATCGTCGGGCACTTTTCGCATAGGTCAGCGAGGCCGGGACTTTCGCACCCTTCTTAAGAATCAACGGCTGCGGCACCGGCTCGATGAGCATCCGCACTTCAGTAGCGAGAGCTTCATTCGGCAGAGAATTCAGCCATAGATCCAGAGTCTCTCCGCGAGAGCGGGTGAGGAGCTGCTGAGCGAAACTACGCGGCAGCGGCTTATGTTTCATCAGCCTGGAGGCTTCCTCCAGCTTGCGGCAATTCAAAACGGTGACGTTCGTTTTGTGGCTCTTGGAGGTTTCATGCAGTGCCAGGGCAACTGAGGCGAGGGGATGGGAACTGATCCGCGGCCAGAGTTCGATGGCTTTATCGAGTTTGGGTTTCTGTGTGTCGTAAGCGGTGAGGTAGCCCATGGGAGCATTCGGAAGCAGAGTCGCTTCCCCCTGGGCATTGCGGTACATCACTAGCGGCCGGTGCCAGTAAACCGTATGCTTGCCCACCTGCATGGCGGGGAACAGGAAACGGTAGCCGAATAATCCGCCGGCCTGCACGGTTTTCATGGCCTTTTTCAGTTGTTCCGGGGAAGCGTTCGGTCCGTCCAAAAGTAACCGGCCGTCCTCGAACCAGAGCTGAACGTTGCGGGCCATAGGCTTGTCGTACAGTTCCAGATCATCCGGGATGGTACTGAACAAAACGTGAGTCAGCTTATGTTCCCGGCCGATCAAAGAGAGTTCATCCTGATCGCGCAGAATCTTATCCCAGCGGTGGGTTCGCTTATAAGTGTTTTTAACCTGGGCGCCGCGATGATGGGAATGGGGATGTTCCGCATTCGGCTCGTGCAGGAAGCCGGATTGCGGTACGCGTAAGCCGTTACCGCCCCGATGCCGGACGATGTTCAGAAGTAGCGGAATTTGTTGGGCGTGCGGTAGTTCCTCACAGAGTTTCTGGTAGAGTTTCGTACCCCAGAAGGTCAGGCTGCCGGGGAACGGCAGCAGACAGAGTTTGGCCGTGAGGTAGGCTTGGCGAATCGCTTCCGGCAGCTTACCGAAAGGCCGGAAAGTGAGGAGATATTTCACTTTGGCGACGCTGGCCCGGTCGCCGATGGTCAGCGGTTCCGTCCAGGAGGGCAATTCCTCTTCGGGCTCCCGCAGGATACGAAACCCGGCTTGCAGCAATTCTTTACTGTTCTCGATGGTCTCGCCATAGACCGCGTGCAACAGCCGGGCGAAGAAATGAATTCCTTCTTCGACGGGAATCTCTTTTTTGGGAGCCGAATAGAAGCTCTTCCAGAAGGCTTTGGAAGGGCCCTGCTCCGAATTTCCGAAGAGCGTCCAGGGAGTGCGGCCTTTATCGTCCTGCGTGCGGGACAGGGCCAGGGGAAGGAGCGTTACTAATTTTTCGTGCGGCAGCTGGGGCTCGGCCGCCAATTCCGCGGGCCAGTAGGGATTTTCTTGAAGATCGAGCTTGGGGATCCCGGTGCTGGTATCGTTGTCGATCAGCCGTTCCAGCTTATGGAGGATCTGTTTCCCGACGTGCAGTAGCCCGGGCTGTAACTCCAGAGTTTCTTCGAACTGGCTGACCTGCCAGCCGTGGGGATCGTCTTCGGAAAATTCGCTCGGGGGGAAGGCCCAGGCGTCATAAGGTTTCCAGCCCAGAAGAGGCGCGGGAAGAAATTCCGAATAGGCATCGAGACGGTAATTGCCAGCACCGAGATACGGTGAAGAAGAAGGGATGAGTCTCTTCCAGCCGACAGCCATGGGGGATCCTTCGCTGATAGTCCGTGTGGTTGTTTCGCCGGTCCGTAGTATGGCAGGTATCGGACCGTGAAACAAGCGAAGAGTCCCAGAAAATCAGGGCTTTTCATTGGAGGAAGCTGGGGGGAGTTCCCAGACTCGCAGGGTCTCATCGTCGCTACCGGTCAGCAGGAATTTCCCGTCCGAAGAAATCGCCAGTTCGTTGATCCAATCGCTATGGCCGGTGTACGATACGGGGTTAGAAAGAGTACCGCCGTCGTCGGATGGATCGAGCTTGAATACTTTCACCATCTTTTCGGTCCCGGCGACCGCCAGGCTCTTGTCGCCGCTACCAAAAGCCAGGCTGTAAATGGTGCCCAGTCCACTGTCCGTGGTCGATTTGTCTTTGCGGCTGGTGACATCCCAGAGGATGATATTGCCATCGTTGCCGCCACTGGCCAGCCATTTGCTGTCGGCGGAGAACCGCACCGCGTTCACGACATCTGTATGCTTTTTCAGCGGATCGAAGGATTTGTAATTACTCGTATCCCAAAGTCGAACGGTGTCGTCGGAACTGCCGCTGGCGAGCCATTTGCCATCGGCACTGAAGGCGACACTATTCACCGCATCGGTATGGCCTTTCAAAGTCGTGTTCTGCTTGCCGGTAGCCACGTCCCAGATGATGATCGTTTCGTCATCGGAGCCGCTGGCAAGCCATTTGCCATCGGGGCTGAAAGCCACGCTGTTCACGGAATCGGTATGACCTTTAAGCGTGAAGAGAACTTTGGAAGCGGCCAAATCCCAGATCTTGACGGTTTTGTCTTCCGAAGCGCTGGCGAGAGTTTTCCCATCGGGGCTGAAAGCGAGGCCGATCACCGAATCGTCGTGACCTTTTAGGGTGGCGGTGGTTTTACCGCTTTCCATATTCCAGAGCAGGATGGTGTCGTCCGATCCGCCGGTGGCAAAGGTTTTGTTGTCGGGAGCGAAAGCCACGGCATTAATGGTGTCGGTGTGGCCTTTCAGAATCCAGCGCGGGTCTTTATCAGCCCGGGCAAGAGAGACGAACACCAGAAGAGCCACAAGCAAGAGAGGTACCCGACGCATCTGTCATCTCCCGGAACTGTTAGGGGACAATAAAGGAGCGGCCGGAGGCCGCTCCTTAGTCCAATTGAACTCTTAAATTGCGTTAAGCTTTTTTGGCTTTGCTGATTAAAGTGACGTGCTCTGCCCGCATATTTTTACTGGTGATGTGCACATGTTCGCCCACACGAGCCACCGCCAGACTGGCCGGAGCCTGCTGTTTGCCGGTCTGCAACGTGAACTTGGTGTCTTTGTGAATCGTGAACTTGTGCAGGTGCTGCCCGGTCTTGCCCCCCTTGGCGGCCGGTTGACTCTTCTTCTTGGCGTGATGAGCTTTGATCGTAATTTCAGCGATCACACTATTGGCGTTGTTGGCGCCCTTTTTCTTGACGCCGGTTGCCTGACCTTGAATCGGTGTGATGGAAACGATCACCCCTTTATGCACAGCTTCGGAGCCATCTTTTTTCTTCACGCCCTTGGCGGCAAAAGCGGGAGTAGCCCCGGTAGCCAGGAAACCGATGAGAACTGCAAAAGTTGTGATAAGTCCGCGCATGGAAGAGAATCTCCGCGTCTGGGATACCCGAAAAAATTGGGGATCTACTAAGAATGTAGACCCGAATTTAGAGGTAAAGTTCCGCGGAAAGCGATTCGAAACTCGAATTTATCGAATAGTGCAGTTAATTGCGACCACGGCCGATGGCATAGTAGGCAAAGCCGCGATTTTCCAGCAGCTTGGGATCGTAGAGATTCCGGCCGTCGAAAATGGCTTTTTGCTTGAGCAGCCCCGCAATCACTTCGAAATTCGGGTTTCGGAATTCCTGCCACTCCGTCACGATGATCAGCCCATCCGCGCCTTCGAGGCAGCCGTACGGCCGTTCGGAATAGCTCAGTTTGTCTTTGTAAATCTCGCGGACATTTGGCATGGCTTCCGGATCGTGAACCTGAACCTTGGCGCCGCGAGCCAGCAGGCCGTCGATGAGGGTCAGGGCCGGGGCTTCGCGAATATCGTCGGTGCGCGGTTTGAAAGCCAAGCCCCACAAAGCGAAGGTCAGCCCCTTCAAATCTTCGCCGAAATGCTTCAGCACTTTGTTCAGGAGAACATGTTTCTGAGCCTCATTCACATCGTCCACGGCCTGCATCAGTTTCATTTCCGTGCCGGTCTGACGGCCCATGCCCAGAATGGCGCGAATATCTTTCGGGAAGCAGGAGCCGCCGTAGCCCGCACCGGGGAAGAGGAACTGGAAGCCGATGCGGACGTCGTGTCCGATGCCCCGGCGAACGTCGTTGATGTCCGCCCCGAACTTGTCGCACAAGCGGGACATCTCGTTGATGAAGCTGATCTTGGTCGCCAGCATCGCGTTGGCAGTGTACTTGGTCATCTCCGCGCTTTCCAGAGACATCACCAGGAAAGGACGCTCGGTTCGCAGAAACGGTGAGTAAAGTTCCTTGAGGACCTCACCGGCTTCGGGCCGTGTCACGCCGATGACGACGCGATCGGGCTTCTGAAAGTCGTCGAGGGCCGCACCTTCTTTCAGAAATTCGGGATTGCTGGCCACATCGACATGTTTGCAACCGGCCGCATGCAGTCGTTCCATCAATTTGCGATTGGTGCCGACGGGAACGGTGCTCTTGATGATCACCACCCGGCTGCCGGGACCTTCATCGGGCAGGTCTTTGAGCTGTTTGGCGAGAGCATCGCCCACGGCCCAGATGGAAGAGAGATCGGCATCGCCTTCTTTGGACTGAGGCGTTCCAACGCCGATGAAAATCAAGCGGGCGTCGCGAACGGCCGACATATCGGTGGTGAAGCGAAGCCGCAGATCGCGTCGATTGCGTTCGACCAGTTCGAGAAGGCCGGGTTCGTAAATGGGCAGTTTACCGCTTTCGATAATGGCGATTTTTCGCGCATCGATGTCGATGCCGGTAACTTCGTTACCGCTTTCCGCGAAACAGGTGGCCGTCACTAATCCCACGTAACCGGTGCCGATGACTGCGATTTTCAACTTGAATCTCCGAATAGGCGAGTCGTCCCCTTTTTTATCCAACGCGGTGGGAGCAACTAGTTAGCGGCCGGTTGTTAAATCGGGGAATCCGGGCTAGAAATCCAAATAATGCGGATAAATCCGATTATGCCAAGTAATGCGAGATCTTCTCGAAAAATTTCGCTTGGTAACCACTGACTTCGCCTGGTCTGCTTTAGACGCGATTTTTTTCACTGGCCAATTCGATTGCTCGGACGCTTCTCTGCCGAGCTATTTTTACTCCCACCAAAAGACTCTAGAACACGACTCGATAACACTTTAGAGCGAAGAGGGATTTGTGATGATATTTAAGGAAAAATCTTTGCAGACAGTGTGTAGGCACCGAGGAAAAGTGATGCGATGAGAGAGGAATTTTCGGCTGATTAAGGTAACCGAAACAGAGTCGTTCGATTACCTTTAATCAGCCCGCAGTGGGCAAATTCCGGTTGTGGTTATTCGCCTAAACCCTTCTTCTCACCCTTTGAAGTACAGTATCCCCAGCGGCGGGATGGTAATATTCAACGAGAAAGGTCGGCCATGCTGCGGCACCGGTTCCGCTTGAGCACCCCCCGCATTTCCCTGACCGCTACCCCAATAGAGGTCGCTGTCGCTATTGAGCATCTCGCGCCAGTAGCCGCCGTGCGGCACGCCGACGCGATAATTGATACGGACCACGGGCGTGAAATTGCAAACGACTAGAATCGGGTCGCCTCGGCGGGACTTGCGAAGGAACGAAAAGATACTCGCCCCGGCATCGTGACAATCGATCCATTCGAAGCCATCCGGGAAGCAATCTTCCTCGTGCAGACCCGGCTCGGCCCGATAGGAATTGTTTAGATCGGTGACCCAGCGCTGCATGCCGCCGTGAGGGGGATGATTGGGTTGTTCCCAGTGCAGGGAGGAATCGTGCTTCCATTCTTGCCACTGGCCCCATTCGGCTCCCATGAAGAGCAGTTTCTTGCCCGGCATCGCGTACATGTAGCCGTAGAGCAGGCGGAGATTGGCGAACTTCTGCCAGTCATCGCCCGGCATCTTGTTCAGGATCGAGCCTTTGCCATGCACCACTTCGTCGTGCGAGAGCGGCAGCACGAAATTCTCGCTGAAAGCGTAGATCATGCGGAAGCTGAGTTCGCCGTGATGGAACTTGCGGTGGATCGGTTCGCGAGCCATGTACTTCAGCGAATCGTGCATCCAGCCCATGTCCCATTTCAGACCAAAACCGAGGCCTCCGACGGAAGTGGGTCGGGAGACCTTCGACCAAGCCGTCGATTCCTCGGCGTAGGTCTGCACATCGGGATAGTGCCGATAGACCGTTTCATTGAACTGGCGCAGGAAACCGATCGCTTCCAGATTCTCGTTGCCGCCGTGAGTGTTGGGGATCCATTCCCCGGCTTTGCGGGAATAATCGAGGTAAAGCATGGAGGCGACGGCATCGACGCGCAAGCCATCGATGTGGAATTTTTCGAGCCAGAACATGGCCGAGGAGAGCAGGAAAGCCCGCACTTCATGCCGGCCATAGTTGAAGATCATCGAACCCCAGTCGGGGTGGAAACCCTGGCGCGGGTCGGCATGTTCGAACAGATGCGTGCCGTCGAAGTAGGCCAGGCCATGCTCGTCATTGGGGAAGTGGGAGGGAACCCAGTCGAGAATGACGCCGATGCCGCGCTGGTGCAGGTAATCGATCAGATACATGAAATCCTGAGGCGAACCGAAACGGCTGGTCGGTGCAAAGAAGCCGGTGGTTTGATAGCCCCAGGAGCCGTAGAAGGGGTGCTCCGTCAACGGCATGAATTCGACGTGAGTGAATCCGGTCTGGCGGACATACTCGGCCAGCTTCACCGCGAGTTCCCGGTAGGTCAGCCAGCGATTGCCCTCTTCCGACATCCGCATCCAGGAACCGGCGTGCACTTCGTAAATCGCAATCGGTGCCTGGAGGGAATTTTTTTTGTGGCGAATCTGCATCCAGTCCTGGTCGTGCCATTCGTAGTCGATGTTCCAGACTACCGAGCCGGTGCGGGGCGGCTCTTCGTGCCGATAACCGTAGGGGTCGGCTTTATCGACGTGGTAACCGGCGACTGTGGATTCGATGTGGTACTTATAGCAGGCTCCCGGCCCGACGCCGGGAATGAAAGTCAGCCAGATGCCGGACTTGCCTTGCGGCTGCATCGGATGGCGGGTTTTGTCCCAGCCGTTGAAATCGCCTATGACGAAGACGCTTTCCGCACTCGGCGCCCAGACGGCGAATTGAGTGCCAGTCTTACCCTCCCGGGTGACCGTGTGGGCTCCCAGCTTTTCGTACAGCCGGTAGTGATTACCTTCATTGAAGAGGTAAAGGTCTTGTTCACCGAGAATGGCGCGGTCCGCGGGATAGATGTTCATGGGGAAAATTATACTAATTGAGGCAACTCAGGAAGTCGCCATCTGCCCGAGTCTTAAAATCTTTAGGAGCTTCACTCTCATTTACTTCCAGAGAACCACGACACCGAGGTACTGCTCTTTCTTCTTCAAAAGCCCTTCATAGGCCTCCTGAATGCCTTCCGGCCGGATCGTATGCGTCACCAGTTTCTCGGTGGAAAGTCGCCCCGATGCCAAGGCGCCCAATAACCAGTTCTGAGCTTTGTTAATATCCCAGGTTCCATTCAAGCGGATGTGAGCCGGTTCGAACAGCATATTGCCATGAGCGCCGCATACTTCGATATACCGGCGGTGCAAATCGTCGTAGAAATTCACATCCTTGGCTTTGCCACGCGGGCTGCCGACCACAATGACCTGCCCGGCATCGCAAGCAAGACTCATGGCTACCGGTACGGCATCCGGAACACCTGTCGCATCGATCACTATTTCAGCACCTCTTGTGCCAAGGATCGCCGACAACTGATCTTTGGTGTCGCCGACAGAGGGATCGATGACAAAGTTCGCTCCGGCGGCCAGGGACGCTTCACGGCGCATGCTGATGGAATCGATACCGATCACCGGATAGCATCCGGCCGCGAGTGCACAGCGCAGGGCAAACTGGCCAATAATTCCCTGACCCAGCACCGCTACGGATCGACCCAGAGTCAACCCGGCTCGCAGGACACCTCCCAGACCGTAACGGGAAATGCAAGCCAATGCCGCTTTATCGTAGCTTAGGCCTTCGGGCATCTTCCAGAGCCTGCCTCGTTCGTGGCCCAGGGTCAGCAGTTCGTGGGAAGCGTGGTTCCCCGGATAACTGACCCGGTCGCCGGCTTTCCAACCGGAAATTTCCGAGCCAACGGCTACCACCCGACCGGCGGCCGAGTAGCCCGACCGGAAGGGAAACTTCCAATCGACCATTTTCGGATCCTGAAGCCATTGATGCGTACCGGTATAAACAGCCAGTTCGGTGCCGGCGCTGATCGCGCTGGCTTCGCATTCCACCAGGATCTGATTGGGTTTGGGGTCGGGCAGTTCCACTTCCCGGATTTCCACTTTGAAGGGTTCGACGAGGGTAGCCTGGCGGACTTTCATGAGTACGTATTCCCGAAGAGAACAAATTTAGATTCTGTTCTATGAAATTGACTGCTTTTGGAGGGGGGAGAGAGCGGGCAAAGTGAAGGAGGGCGGGCGGGGCTAATTTGTTACCGCTTGGCGGGGACTGGTTCGAGCGTGATCAAGACCTTGGTCTGTTTCGGCGGAATTCGTTCGGTCCAGGCTTCAAACATCAACTCGTTATTTTTATCCGTGCTTTCGATGGGGAGATCCAGCATGGAATCGGGAAAATTCGAGAGGCTGATAATCTCGCCGTTGTTGGCGTAGTAGTACTTTTCCTGGGGATTGTCGGGATTGTTTTCCAGCCGGCTACCGGCGAATACCCAGTCGTGGGCCAATTCTTTTTTGTTCCGAACATCTTTGATCCAGTAGCGGGCATCTTTATTGAGGAGCTTGCCGTTGAAATAGTAGGTCATGGTCACTTTGATGCGACTGCCGGTGGCCGGGGTATATTTCGGGGAGAATTTCACCGGGGTTCCCGGTACGGCTTTGGCAGCCACCAGGGCCATATGGACTTCGCGGGCATCGACGTCGCAATCCACGATAGACTCGTGTTCCTTCGTCTGGTACTTGCAGAGAAAGACTTCCAGAGGCCCCTCCCGGAGTACAACGGTTGACAGGAGATGAACGCGGCGGGTGCCATCCTTCAAAGTTTCGAAATAAAGGGTTTTATTTTTATTGAGAGGTTTAGCCCCTTCCGGGATCGGCGGATCCTTCTCTGCAGGAGTTTCTTCCTCCTTCTCGAAGCGGGCGGGACGAGGCTTGGCCGCCGTGGGGCCTTGAGTGTCGACACTGCCTGACTTCGAGGCATCTTCGGCTTCCTGAGGAGGAGCCGAAGCCAAGTTCGGTTTGATTTTGCCTTGAGCCACTTTCACGTCATCGCACCCTGAGCTCAGCAGGATGAGAATGGCCATTGTGAGTGATAAACACCTCATGGCTCTGTCCCTCGGGTAATTGATAAATAATAGTTTATAGTAACACTTAGTTGTTCAGATTGAACTCATTTATCCAATTAAAGGAGTAATTAGAGAATTACCCTACATATCGCAAAAACTAGACCTAAATGAACCCAAGATTATTTCTTTTAATGAGCTTTACATAATATTACCCACAAAAAGGAAAGTTCAATCTTATATAAAGTATGCAACTTATTGGCTTAGCATTATATGTAGTCAAAATAACCTACATGCAGGGTCCGCATTGAAAAGAACTACCTGTCTGGTTCTGAAAGCGGTCCTGGGACACTGGAAAAACATTTACCGGATTGGAAGGAGTCTCGGGCGAGGGACGCAATTTCCGACTATCAGTTGATGCCTTTGAATGAGTTGCGGGTAGTTCAAGCGGAGGAAGGCCAGGCGATGCTGATCGGCACCGGCGTGCAGATATTCCTTAATGAGTTCGGTCATCTCGCGATCGTATTCTTTCTGGCTTTTAGTATGGATTTGAAAGTGGCCGGGGTGCCGACGTAAATCCCCGTTGAAAAACGGGCTGATGTGATACAGTTCGTGGAATATGGTCACTAGTTTGTCGGGAAATTCCCGATTGAGAAAACGGGGCAGGCAGAAGGTGACCAGATAGAGGATCTCCCGGCCATCGACGAAATAACGCTGCACCCGATAAGTCACTCGATTCTTCCGGCGATGTAATGCTCCATTTTCGAATCGCATGGGTGTGACCCGAGCTTGAAGTCCCCAACTCGAATTTTTTCGCGAAGTCGTGAAGTCGAAAAGCAGCTTCTCCATCTTGATGTGATGGAAAGTCGAACAGCGCGACACGATATCTTCGCAGACGAGTCGGATGTGATGAGTGAAGTCGAAGGGGAGGCCGACCGGCCCGCTGGACCAGTAATTCGGAGCGTGCTCGACTGGTAACAGAGGCTTGCAACTAGCCTTGACGGCCCGCAGCCGAATTTGATCCGACGACCAGCGGAGGTCCAGCGGGCGGTCTAGTTTGCGAGTCTGGCGGGGAGCAGAAAACATATGCGAATTGTAGCCGGTTCCAGCAGGGCTTCCAATCGGGCGATTAAAGAGCGTGATACTCGGTGGGATCGGGAACGTTGGCTTCCTGAAAACCTTTTTGACGTTCTGCACATTTATTGCATCGACCGCAGTGTTTCGTACCCACCGGGTTGATGCAACTGAAAGTTAGCGACAGCGGATAAGTTTGGCCGCGGCGGACGACATCCACTTTGTGAAGTCCGCTGTAAGGCGTAAGAATCCGCAGATTGCCTCCCACCGCCATACTCACGGTCTGAGCCATGGCCTGGAAAAACTCGGGCGTCGCATCCGGGAAAGGATTCGCTTCCAGAGGAGCCATCGCCACTTCCGGGATGCCGTTCAGATGACAGTAGATCAAAGCTTTGGAGAGGAGAATCACATTGCGACCGGGAAGTAAAACCGCCTCATCGGGGCTCTTTTCATCCGGGACTGCTTCCCCGGTCAGGCTCCAGTGTTTCCCATAGAGATCGGTAACGGGCATCTCAAGCACGTGAAGGGGAGAGACATTAGTTCGATTGAGTTTACCAAGAAAGTCTCGGCAGTAGTGTTCCTCAATCCCTTCCCAGACGGAGCCGACGCGAATGTAGAGAGGTTGAACGCGAGGATAGACGCTGGCCGCTTCCGCCAGCAGCACGGCCGAATCCAGCCCGCCGGAAATTAGCACGGCGAGGGGAGATGAAGAAGATTTCGGAGGCCAGAAGGTGGAGGATTGCATCGCTGTATCTATAGCCGTGCGTCCCAAGTTTGACGAGCATAGAACCGGAATTGATCAGCCGTCCAGAGATCTCTGGGCAGGAATAAATTGCCTGAATTTTCCAAATTAGCTGGTCTCTATAAAGGTTCGGTTAACCTTGTTCCGAATGTGCGGTCTGTATCGTTTTTACTCAATTTATCAAATCCAGTGGTCGATTCAGTATTGCAGACGCTTGCTCGGCGAAGGGCGGCGACGGATACGTCCCGTTACCGGCGACGGTCGCGAAAAGGGAGCTTCCATGAAATCCTGGTTACGCAGCATATCGGCGGTAGGCGCCGGGTTGTTAGTAGGTTCCGCTGCACAAGCCCAGTCTGAACCATCGAAGCATCCTCTGGAACCGGCGGGGTACGTACAACCTCCGTCGTCGATTCCCGGTTTTTCTGATTTCTTCCCTGCGCAGAACCCACTTCAGGTGCCTCCCGCGGGAGCCGGTGTGCCGGCGAATCAGCCGTTGCAGTACGAGGCCGAGCCGGATATTAACGGTAAGCCCAAAGTTTACCACGAACCGAATACTTGTCCCTGGTTCCCGGTTCTCGACCGCATTATTTTCGGCGATGCGATTTTCGTGCAGCCGTATCTGAACGGCAACTACACTGCCTGGACGATGCGAAGCGCCCAGATACCTTTTGCCATCGCCACCACCAGTGTGAGCGGATTGCGGCAGGGAACCATCGGCGACCCCGATACCCGCATCGTGCTGGGTAATAGCAAACTGGATTTCGGTACCTATTCCGGTCCGGCCATTTCCGGCGGGGCCTGGTTCGCCAACTCGGATGTCGGTCTGGAAACCAGCTACTTCACGCTCGGCAAGCAGTCTGTGTCCGGTGGAGTGACCGGCGCGCAATTTCCCGTTCTCGCCCGACCGTTCTACGACACGAATATCGGCGGCGAAAACGTACTGACGATTTCTTCCCCCGGATTATTCTCGAACGGCAGTGTCGCTTATTCAGCTTCCAGTCAGATGTGGGGAATCGATATCGACGCCGTTTTCCGACTGGCGAATAACGAGAATTCCAAGTTCGACCTGATCGTCGGCGGCAAATACATGCGGTTGCAGGAAGACCTGTACATCAGCAGCAGTTCCACGGGCGATCCGATTAACGGGGTGATCAATTTTGCTGGCAATACCTACCTCGGTTCAAATACCCTGGTTGTTGTCGACGGCACAAAAACAATTGTGCAGTTTTACGGTGGCACCGTGGGATCCCGCTACAGTTACACAATCGGTCAATTCACTTTGACCGGTACCGCCAAGGTAACTCTCGGCGAAGAGCAGAGCACGATTATCGGACAGGGCCAAACGATTCTGAATCCTGGAGTGGGACAGTCGACAGCCAATGGTGGTTTGACCGTAGTCGGTTTGAATAACACCCGACGACAGGACGATAAGATTGCCTGGATGCCAGAGGTGGGCGCGGGTGTGACCTGGTCGCCGTTGACCTGGGCTTCGTTTAACTTGGGATACAACTTCGCCTATCTGAGCCGAGTGGCCCGACCTGGGGATCAGTTCGATCGAAATGTGAATCCGACTTTGATCCCCGCGAGTTCGACCTACGGCGTGCCGTTCGGCTCGGCCAGCCCGAGCCCGCGAGTCGATACCTCGGATATGTGGTTCAGCAGCTTTAACTTTGGCATTACGATTCGGTTCTAATGGCGGGAATGTCCCGGATTTGCTCCGGGTGTTGGATGTATCCCCGGATTTCATCCGGGGCTTGAATCTGCCACCCCTCCGGGGTGGTTTGTTTATTTGTTTGGATGCCCGCGGTGAAAAAATGTTTGCCGAATTGTGAATGTCCCGGATTTGCTCCGTGTGTTGGATGTTTCCCCGGATTTCATCCGGGGCTTGAATCTGCCACCCCTCCGGGGTGGTTTGTTTATTTGTTTGGATGCCCGCGGTAAAAAAATGTTTGCCGATTTGTGAATGTCCCGGATTTGCTCCGGGTGTTGGATGTATCCCCGGATTTCATCCGGGGCTTGAATCTGCCACCCCTCCGGGGTGGTTTGTTTATTTGTTTGGATGCCCGCGGTGAAAAAATGTTTGCCGAATTGTGAATGTCCCGGATTTGCTCCGTGTGTTGGATGTTTCCCCGGATTTCATTCGGGGCTTGAATCTGCCACCCCTCCGGGGTGGGATTTACATGAAACCCCGGAGGGGTTTCAGAGATCAGCACCGGGTCAGCGCAGCGCCACCCGGTGAATATCGCAGCGCCACCCGGTGAATATCTGTGTCATTGCGTCACCCGGTGCAATCGATCTCGCACCGTCCCCAGCCCTCAAATCATTTGGCTGTTGCGCTGGTCTTCAACTGGTCGCCTTCCACCTTCAGATAAAATCCGTGGTCCTTGCTTTTCGACACAACCTTGACCACCACTGGATTCCAGCCCTCTTTCAGATCGACCGAGATCTCATCCTGTTCCGGTAGGTTAGGTCGAACCGCGGCTTCATAACTGCGGACCAGATTGCCGTTCACCCAGACCTGGTAGTGCGAATTGGCTCCCAGTCGAAGAATCGATTTCTGAGACTTCGGCGAATACACATAGGTCAAGCCATACCCGGCCATGTTGTCCTTGTTGAAAACTTCCTTGAAATCGAGATAGCCGTTGGTCTTGCCCGAACGCGGCTGCCATTTCAAAGGTTCTTTGGAATTCTCAACCGGGAAACTAGCAGTGGCTTCGAATTGTTTTTCCGGGCCGAAGGGCTTCTTCAAATCTCCCGGGAACGGGCCGACTACTTTAAAGTCGGTCACATATCCCCTCAGAGATTCCTGCGACTGCCGATTCTTCAGGAAGGCCACCAGATCGAGCATCTGCGAATAGGAGAGTTGAGCCACCACATTGTCCGGCATTAGCGAAACTTTGGAGACTTTAATCTCCTCGATGTCGTCTCGAAGAATTCGGGTATCTTGGCCATTCGCGTCTCTGATGGTCACTTCGGTTGGCTTATCCACCGTCTTCAGACCAGTGATGGTCTTGCCCTCCTTGGTGATCACCTGGAAGGACTGATAGCCTTCCTTGATTTCTTTGGACGGTTCGATGATCGATTCCAGAATTTTCTCGACCGACATGGTGTCCCAAAGCCGGGTGAGATCGGGGCCGACGTTGCCTCCCAGGCCTTCCATCTTGTGGCAATTCATGCAGGCCAGGGTGGTCGTGTTCATGTAAATCTGCTTGCCTCGACGGGGATCGCCCTTGGTCTGAATTTCGGTTCGGATTTTTTCGACCTGAGCGCCATCCAGAGAGAGTAGTAATCCCCCTTTCATCACATCCGAAAGGAGAGTCGCCAGCTCGGCATGTTTGCCGAGGTGCTTTCGTAAACCTTCGGATACTTGAGGAAGTAGATCCCGGGGAAGTTTTTTGGCGGCAAACATTTCGCCGACTTTCTTGGCGCCTTCGAAAGTGTCTCCCAGAATGGTCACCGATTCCCGCTGGAGATTGGCATCTCCGGAAACTAAAAACTTCGAAGCGAATTCGCGGGCCGCTTCGCTATCGATGGTGACCAGCGTTCGCAGGCTCTCGGTCCGCAGGGCCGTCGGTTCCTCGCCGCTAAGAATCTTGCGCAGGACCTCCGTGGCGGATTTATCTTTCAACACCCGCAGGGTCTTCAGCAGGTTCAACCGTTCCGAAAGTTCCCGGGATTTGTCTTCCAGCATGGCCACCAATTTGGGAACCGCCTTGGTGATGCGAGCGGTTTCAATCGCTTTAATGGCGGCCGCGCGGGCGGCTTCCTCTTTCTCATCGAGCAGTTTGAATACAAACGGAACGGCCCGCTCCGATTTGATCTGGCCCGATTCGGATAGTACCGAAACAGCGGCCGTCACCACTTCGATTGGATCTCCCTTTCGCTTCGTCAGAAAGTCGATCAATGAATCCAGGGTCAAAGGCGGGTCCAACTGGTAATTGGCATAAGAGCGTATCAGTTCCGCACGCTGTTCGGCCGAGATATGGACATTGGAAAGTAACTCGGGCAGCGCGAGGGCGGCTTCGCGAGTTCGGAAGGCCAGGAAGATTCCAACGACCTTATCCCGAAGGACTTCTTTGCCGCTGGCGGCCAGTTCCAGAAGTTTTTCAAAGCCCGGTTTACCAAGCCGCTCGAAGCTGCGGATCAGTGCGTCGGTATAGTAAACATCCATACCATCATCGAATTTCAAAACATTCACCAGAACATCGGCGGTACTGGCATCACCAATCCGACCCAAGGCCAGTGCGGCCGAGCGACGTACGGAGAGTTCCTCGTCCGTCAAAAGCTGAGCCAAAGCATTCAAAACTTTGGTGTCTCCCTTTACGGCAAGCCTGCCGAGATATTCCGCACAGAGCCGCCGCATGTCCGGATCGACATCTTGAAGCAGAGAGAGGAATAAATCGATGGTGGAATCGTTTCGAAGCTGAAATAGACCGCCCAGCGCAGCGTATCGGGAACTACTGCTCACTCGAGGCAGGCTCTTATTCTGCACCATCGCCTGAAGCAGCCGAATGGCGTTCTGTTTGTCCGTATCGTTTTTGGCGCATTGGGCAATGTAGTCGATAAAGGCATGCGAGCGAACCGTGAAGTTTTCCCAGTCACTGACTTGCTCGGTCTCCCAGCTTTGCCAATCGCGCAGGGCAATTTTCGGTTCTTCTTTCCCTCCGGGCACTTCGCCGCCTACCCAGGTCAGACGATAGATCCGGCCATGCACACCGTCCCCGAATAGTTTCCCGGCTCCACCACTGTTGGTTCGCCAATCGACGATGTAAATCGCGCCATCCGGACCGGTGACCATTTGACAGGGACGAAACAGCGGATCCTCGGATTTCAGGAATTCAAACTCATGGGTGATGGTAAAGGTGCTGCCTTTGGGAGCGACTTCGTAAGCGCGGATCAGCTTGCGGAACACATCGGGATAGTAAAGCAGCCCGCGATAGAACTTGGGCAATTGCGTATCGTTGTAAATCAACAGCCCGGCGGGGGAGCCTCTCCCCGTTTTCATCATGGGTGGTACTTTCCCGGGGAGTTCGCCCGCGACGGCACCGCGCAGATGATCGGGCAGGCAGCAGCGCGCTCCAGGCAGCAACCGCCAGCCGAAGTCTACCGCCTCGGGGACGTGCATGATCCGGCATCCGGTGAATTTGCTACCGTCTTCATTGTCGTTATCGACGTGGAAGATGTTGTATTTGTCGTCGAAGGAGATATCGCGATAGGGGTTGCGGAAGCCTCGGGCATATTCTTCCATCTTGGAGCCGTCTGGCAGGCAGCGGAAGATGGCTCCGGTGCGAAGTACGGTCGCCCGGCTACCGTCGGAGCCTTCCACGTAATTGTCGTCGTCTCCCGAGGTGATGTAGAGCCAGCCGTCCGGCCCGATGGACATGCCCGAAACCTGGTGGTGATGGAAGCCGCAGAAGCCCTGGGCGATCACTTCCTTCACATCGTAAGGGCCGCCAGGCTTCGACTGCTTGAAGCGTCGGATCGAACCTCGTCCCGAGAGATAGATCCAGCCGTCATGAATGAGAATGCTCGAGGGCAGTTCGTCGTGGAGGATAATTTCGGATTTCGTGAACTGCCCGGTAGCGGGATCCCTTGTGAGAATTTTGACGACGTCTTTGACCGTCTTTTTCATCGTGGCGACGTTTCGAGTCGTGCCATCTTTATAAGTGAATTTCTCCGGGACTTCGTTCCAGCGATCCGAAACATCAGGCACCCATTCGAGAACATAGCAGGTCCCCTTGGAGTCGAAGGTCATGCCGACTGGGTTGATGGTTACCGACTCATCGGCGACAATTTCGAGTTTGAAGCCGTCGGGGGTGATGTAGCCCTTCAAGCGGGGGTCGAATTTGCCCTGATCGATCATTTTCAGACCAGTGGGCATCGGCTTCGCTTTACTCTGGGGTTGCGCGAAATCCGCGGGGGGATCGACAGCAAAAACGGGTGCAACCGGTAGGCAGAAAAGGAAAAAGACGGAGAGTCGAAACATTATAAAGTGCTCCTCATGCGGTAATTCGATCTTAGTCGAAGAACTCGACGAATGCAACGAATGCCCGGGAATTGCCGCCGAGGATTTGTCGTGTCGGGTGGAAAAATAGTTCCGAGTTGCCGAGGTTAAGGCGTTTGCGAAACGGCAGACCAGGGCCGGGAGAGGGAAAAAGCGGGGGTTAAACCCGAAAAATGATCCCTGGCATAAATTGGCCGACATCGGGCGAATCTTCTAAACTTTGAGCATCAACTATAACACTCCCAACAGGCTACGATCGATGAGCGAACCGAAATACGAAAAACTCACTGCACCCAAAACCGGCACCCGAGTGACCCCGGAAGCTTACGCTTCGAAGAAATTCCCGGATGATCCGATCGTCTGCCTTCTGAAAGGGGATGGTATTGGGCAGGATGTGGGTTCGGCTCCCGGTATCACGACCTGTGCGGCCAAAGTCCTCGACGCGGCCGTTGAGAAAGCCTACAAGGGTAAGAGGAAGATCCACTGGTTCGACATTCATGCCGGGGATGTGGCCCGCTCGATGTATTCGCCGGGCATCACTGATGATCAGATCAAGGCTCTCGACGAAGACGGCCAACGCAAAGTCTATCTTCCCGACGACACCTTGAAAGCGTTCGATTATTACAAGCTGGGTCTGAAAGGCCCGCTGACCACTCCCATCGGCGGCGGATTCCGCAGCATTAATGTCTTCCTCCGCTTTAAGTTCGATCTGTATGCTTGCGTTCGACCGGTGAAGTACTTCAAGGGCGTTGACGCCCCGAACCGCAACGCCAGCAAAGTTGATATGTGCATCTTCCGCGAGAACACCGAAGATGTGTATTGCGGTATCGAATTCAAGAGCGGTAGCGATCGGGCCAAGAAGGTCATCGCTCTGCTTCGCGAACTGGGCTACAAATCCGACCAGATTCTGGATTCCGCGGGCATTGGCATCAAACCGATCAGTCCGGAACGATCCAAGCGATTGATCCGCATGGCCATCCAGTATGCTCTGGAAAAGAAGTCCCCGAGTGTGACCCTGTGCCACAAAGGCAACATCATGAAGTTCACCGAGGGTGCTTTCAAGGATTGGGGTTATGAACTGGCCAAGGCCGAGTTCCGCGACCAGATTGTGACCGAAGACGAAGTTTACGCGAACTTTGGCGGCAAAGTGCCAGCGGGCAAGCTTCTGATCAAGGATCGCATCGCCGACAGCATGTTCCAGCAGATTCAGCTGCGACCGGATGAATACAGCGTGATTGCAACGCCGAACCTGAACGGCGATTATCTGTCCGATGCGATTGCCGCTCTAACCGGTGGTATCGGGCTGGCGGCCGGGGCGAACATCGGCGACACGGCCGCGATGTTCGAAGCGACTCACGGCACCGCGCCGAAGTACACCGGCCAGAACCGAGCGAACCCCGGGGCCGTGCTGCTATCGGGTGTCTTGCTGTTCGAATTCCTGAATTGGTTCGAAGCGGCGAAACTGGTCACCGACGCGACAGAAAAGACCTTCGCGGAAAGCGATGAAATCGCCAAGAAGGGACCGGGCGGCAAGCTGTACGTGACCTACGATATCGCTCGTCAATTCCCCGGATATGGCGAAGCCGCCGGTGTCAGTAGCTCGGCCTTCGCTGACCGGATCATTGAGCATATCCATCAGGCGTAATTGTGATGATTCCGTACGGGGTGGGATTTAACATTAACCCCGGAGGGGATTCAGAAATCAGCACCGGGTCAGCGCAGCGCCACCTGGTGAAATAGATAGCGCAGCCCCCGGTGATTGAATAATCTACACCCATTATCCGATTAAATCTCCCCGGATTCCATCCGGGGCTTGGATTTATCCCCGGATTCCATCCGGGGCTTGAGTCTGCCACCCCTCCGGGGTGGGATTTAACATTAACCCCGGAGGGGTTTCAGAAATCAGCACCGGGTCAGCGCAGCGCCACCCGGTGGAATAGATAGCGTAGCGTCCCCCGGTGAAATAGATATCGCAGCACCACCCAGTGCTTGCCCGTTGAATAGCTTCGTAATCAATTCTTCTGCGCCCGTTCCAGCCATTCCGCCCAGTATTTTTTCGATCGATTGCTGGCCGTGTTGTCGTAAACATCGTCCTTCAGAGTGATGTACACCGTCCGGAGTTGGGTGAGAATTTTCTTGGCTTTCTCCGGCTTCTCCTGGTACTGGCAGCATTGGTACATCTGCCCGAGGGCAACCAGTTGTTCGACCTTGCCGACGAAGCGTTCAGTCAGCTTTTCGTAGCGGCCGTAGGCAGTGTCGTAGTCGCCGAGCAACAGACAGCAATCGGCCCCGGCAAACGCCGAGTTGCGCCATAATCGTCCCATGGCCGAGGCCGGTTCGTTAATAGCTTCCGTCACTTCCAGTTTGGCTTCCACTTCCTGAAACGCTTTGCGGGCGTTCAGAATCTGATCCCGGTAGGTTCTCTTCTGGTTAGCCAATTTCTTATCCAGATCGGCTTTCTGATTGTCGGTCAACGTCGAACTTCGCAGCTGTTCTTGAGATTTCTGAATCTCTTTCCCATCCTGCCCGGCCATATACCAGTAACTCCGGCCGATGTAATATCGAGCGGAAATCGCCCGATTGGTTTCGGAGTAGTAGGAAACCGCCTGGGAAAATTGCTCGATGGCCTTCGTCCAGTTCTGCAACTGGTAATGAGCATCCCCCAGCGAGTAAAGAGTTCGTTCCTGAAGCTTGGCCTGATTGGGTAACTCGGGATTCTTGAGATTCTTTTCGAGTTGATCGATGGCCTCCTGCGTGCGAGATTCCTTGAGCAGGACATCGGCCAGTTCTACCCGAAGGGCGATTTCCTGGTTCCCCGGATTTTTCAGTCCCGATTCCAAAGCGATGATGGCTCCCTTGAGATCATTGGCAGCCATATGCAATTGGCTTTTCTTCAACCATAGCTCGCCATCGACATTTTCGGGGCCGCCAATGGAGACGATCAAATCGTCGAAACTCTTTAGAGCCGAGATTGAATCGCCCGACTGAACCTGGAGATCGATCGCCTGCTTTAACCATTCTTTTCGCTGGACCGGATTGCTGGAATTCAACGCGATCAGTTCATTCGCGGCTGAAGCGGCTTTGGTGTAGTAAGTTTTGCGATCCTCGAGGCGAGGCTGCGATTCGGCCCAGGCTTTGTAAGTTTCGAACAGCATCAGCTTATCCCGGCCCGGTTCGGCAAAACGCGAGTAAAGTTGAGCAATCCGTTCCGCGAGATCGAAGCGTCGCTCTTTTTGAAATGCGGCATAGGCCTGATCGCAAATATCACGCAACTCGTTCAGTGAAAGACATTCGTTCTTGGATGTTTTCAGATCGGGCTGGCTGGTGACTTTTTCCAGCTCGGCGATCAGACTCTCCGAATTCGCACTGTCGATGCCCTTCAGAAGCACCAGCTTCAAACTAGCGGCCTGACCCGCGTTGGAATTGCTTTGCTTCAATTCCGTCAGGATCTTCATCCCTTCATCGCTTCGGTTGGCCCGCAAGTAGACATTGGCCAGTTCGTACTGCAGTTGTTCCAGTGTGGCGGCGGAGGCCCCTTTGACCTGCCGGGCTTGTTCCAGATACCGCAGAGCCTGCGACCAGTCGCCATCACTCAAATAAGTCTTGGCCAGCGTGGTGCGAGCCGCCACGTAGATTTCTACAGGAGCATCGGGGCCAATCTGTTCCAGTTTCTTCCGGGCATCATCCAGTTCGTGCAGACTCAGAGAAATGCGACCGATTTCCAGTCGAGCCTGACTGATGGCGCCCACCCGACTACGAGGTGGTGCGGCTTTTAAATATTCCCGGTAAGCTTCGCGAGCTTTGACGTAATTGGGCGGTGTCATTCTCAATAAACAATCGCCAAGCAACCGCTGTCCTTCCGCACGCTCTTCATCCTGCGGCATAGTGGCCAGAAGTGCCGGGATAACTTTGACCGGATCCTGGGAAGGATCGGCGGCGGCGAGTCGAGCCAGCCGATAGTTCCAACGTTTGTTCTCCTCCGGTACCAGTTCAGTCGCTTTCACCGCATTCAGCTGTTCGGCCGCTTTCTTCCAGAAGAGCTTGGCCGAGGTAGGTGTCTCGGCGGATTCGGAAAGTCTCTGAAAGCCGGAACCGACCAGATGGTGAAGAGAACTCGTCCAGTTGACCGCCGGGGATTCGGTGACTCGGTTGAGAACCGACTCCAACTGCTCTGGCACCGATTGCTGGGAATCGAGAAGACTTCGCAAAGACTGGAGGTCGCGCTGCAATCGCTCACCCGCGGAAGGCTGCCAGTGAGGGCGAGCGTACCAGACTGCCAACAAGGCGGTAGTTCCCAACAGAAACACCGGTACCTGCCAGAGTTGTTCCGAACGCGATCTGATCCGGGCCGATTCCCTGGCCATGATGGTATTCCTTGTTGCGGCGGCTTGTGCATGTCCGATATCCGCTATCCCTCGCAGATATCAAAGCGCTTGCGAAATTAGTGCAAATCGGCGTTAGCCTGTCAAGGCGAACTCCGCCTGAACCCCGACAGTTTTTACAATCGGAAAAATCCTCCCAAACCCAAATAATTTGCCAAAGCATCACAATGAACTTGACAATGAAGTAATAGGTCACTATTTTTATAAACTAATGAACTTTTATAGTTCATCAAAACGATAAACAAAGTGCACAATTAAATTCGCACTTGTGTTTCCAGGGATTTTTGCATGTTTGATTATGTTGATCTGAAAGATGATCATTTGAACCCCTAAGTGGGATCTAGCTAAGGAATTGCGTTCCCAATCGATCCTTTAATTTGGAATCAGGAGTTTCGAGGATGCGTGAACTGAAGTTGAGCAAGCGAACCCGAGCGGGTTTCACATTGATTGAGTTGCTGGTTGTGATTGCGATCATCGCGATTCTGATCGGCCTGCTGCTCCCGGCGGTGCAGAAGGTCCGGGAAGCGGCGGCTCGCATGAAATGTCAGAACAATCTGAAACAGGTCGGACTGGCCCTTCACAATAGTGAAAGTACCTATGGCCAGTTGCCAGTGAGCTATCGGCCGCCTTCCCCACTGCCTCGCGTGAGCTGGACGGTGACGATCCTTCCGAATCTCGAACAGGGGAACCTCGTCAACACTTACAATACAAACCTCAACTGGGATGCGGGTACCAACCTCGCCATTACTTCAATCCCCGTCAAGATTTTCCAGTGCCCTTCGAGTCCCAATCCGACCCGGACGGATGGCGACCCGACCAACAACCTCTGGACCCCAGGTGTGGCGACCAGTGATTATGGAGCTTCCTCCACAGTTTCCCCTCTTGCCACCGGACTGAGCTACAATGGAATTTCTCTTGCAGGTCTGCCAGGCCTATTGTGGAAAGTCACTAACCCGGCCGACACGCGTCGCGGCGTGAAATTCGCCCAGGCAACGGATGGTTTATCCAACACTTTGATGGTCGTGGAATCGGCGGGCCGACCAATAATTTATCACGGTTCCCAGCCCTTCAGTACCGGATCTAATCCTCCGACGCCCTTCACCAACGGGGGCGGCTGGTGCCGACCGGCTTCGGATATCGATTTCCTGCCGACGAATACCAGTACCTTCGGTTGGACTAATGGCGTCACGGGTGCGACCGCCATCGGTCTAACAAATGGTTTCCCGTTTGGTCCCTCCTCGCCGGATGCCACGTTCGGAACGGAAGGAAGTGGCGCGCCCTATGCCTTCCATACCGGTGGGATCAATGCTTTATACGGTGATGGTTCCGTGCACTTCCTCACGAATTCGATCGACATCATCACTTATGCCTCGCTGGTGACGATGAATGGTGGGGAAATAGTAACCGGTAACTACTAAAAGTGAGGGAGGGGCTCTGAGGCTAAAGGTCAGAGCCCGCATTTTTTAAAAATCACTTAAACAGCCCCGTCGGGACCCCAAACTCGGCGTCCTTGGGCGGGGTGATATTCAAAGCTTTCGAGAAAATGGAAGCGATCTGCTGCGGTCTAGCAAGTTCTTTATGCGTCCCGGGTTGAATTCCCGGGCCGTAAACCAACAGTGGGACGTGCGTATCGTAGTCATAAGGCGTGCCGTGAGTGGTGCCCGTGGACAGGTTGCCGCCGATCAGATAATAGGGCTTCAATAAGAATGCGATGTCCCCCGAGCGGTCGGGATAAAACGATCGCTTCATCATTTGCCCGATTTTGTCGTCTTTGAAGTCGCTTTGCAGTAGTTCCGTGCGCGTGTACACGTGGGCCACTCCAGGGCGTGTTTTCAGGAACTCCGCCACCTCTTTTTCCACATCGACTTGCTTGACATCCATGCTCGCCATCAACTTTTGATTCAAGTAAATCCAGGGAACCGTGCGGGCCGATTCCAGCCATTTCGCTTTGGGGGGGATGGCGCCGAACTTTTTGCTCAGTTGGGTCTCGATATCGCCCAGAATGTCTTTCATCGCCACACGCTTGGCATCGCGACCTTGGGATGCGGAAACTTCGGGTAGAGGGCAGATCCCATGGTCCGCGGTTAATGCAAGGATGTATTTCCCGGCTCCCACCTTTTCGTCGAGGAACTTGATGAACTCGGCCATGATCCGATCCGAACGCAGGGTGACGTCCATCACCTCTTGAGAATCGGGACCCCAGCAGTGTCCGATGGCATCATTGCTTGAGAAGCTCACCGAGAGGACATCTGGAACTTCTCGTTGTCCGAGGTGCTCGGCGACAATCGCTCGCTTGGCGAGTTCCAGCAAAAAATCGTTCCCGTAGGGAGAATTGAACAGCGCCCCAAAATAACCGCGTGTCAGTTGCTTGGCTCCGGCATTCATCGGATGCGGAAAAACTCTTCCCTGCTTGCTGCCGATGCCTTCACCAATTACGTCGTCCGGGCCGCTATAGGTTTCGTAATTCACATCGGGTAACAAGTGGGTCCAGGGCTTCATCAACCACTGATCGGCCAAGTGAGAATTGTTGATTTCCGTCACCCAGGGGCTGGGAGTCGTTCGAAAATAGGTCGAAGTGACTACGTAACCATCGTACGAATCGAGCCAGTATGCGACGTCCGCCTTGCGACCTACGGTCAGAATAGCCCCGCGATCTTTAAATGAGAGCCCAATAGCCTTGGAAGTCGGACTGACTGCTTTCAGGGCATCGACGACTGTGGGAGAAAGCAGTCGATCGGGACAGCCGCGGGATTTCGTATCTTCTTTTTCTTCCGAAGTGGTTGACGGTTTCGTCTCCACCAGCGGTTTGAGGCGTTCCGTCTCGGGGGGCACTCGATCATAGCGGGCTGAGGTAGAGCAGTTGACCATCGTTCGGCTGGCCCGGTCGTACCAGGAATTGTCAATGATGCCATGTTTGTCGGGGCAGGTCCCAGTCAGCATGGAGGCATGGCCGGCGCCGGTGACCGTGATGGCGTAGGGATAATGGCAGTTGTTGTACCAGGCCCCCTCTTTTTTCATCTTCTCGAAACCGTCAGTTCCGAAGAGCTTTTCCCAGCGTTGAACGTAATCGCCCCGCATCTGATCGAAAACGACCAACACGACTAGCTTGGGTTTGGTAGTCGTTTCTTGTGCAAAGACGGGGGTAAGCGCCAGGAGCAGAAACAGAACGGTTGAACTCAATCGGAACATAGGAAAACTCGAATGTCAGGCGGGAGGGATCTTAGTAGTTCAACAAATTCGGAAGGCGAATTCAATTCGAGAGTACGATATTCACGAATCTTTCGTGGAAGGATGAGAAATTGATGAGCGAATTCGATCCAGCGCGGTCAGGCCCAGCTCGGCCACTTGCGTCGGTTTCATACTCCAGAGAGTGGGGTTCATCAGTTCGAGAGAAAGGTAGCCCGTGTAGCCGGTATCGGCCAATTTTTGAACGATGGGCTGAATTTCAAATTCTCCATCGCCGGGCAAAATCCGGTCGCTATCTGTCATTAGTTCCCGCAACACACCGGCCACATCACACAATTGCACGTGGCGGATCAGACGTGGATCGATGGCTTCTAAATCCTGGAACTTACTAGGGCCCTTATAGTAATGGAAAATATCCAGGCAGAGGCCGACGTTGGGCTCCTGGATCGCTTCAACGAACTGGGCGGTGGTCGACAGGTTCGTACAGAAAGCGTCTGTTCCCCGAAATTCCAGCGCCAGATGCACGCCGAAACCGGCGGCCCATTGCCCAGCTTGCTTCAAAGATACGAGTGCCCGCTCCCAGGCGGCGGGGTCCATTTTCGGCAGATAATCGGCCGCCAATAACAGTGTGGGAATCTTCAGGGCTTCGCAAAGTTCCAGGCGTCGTCGAAAGTGCTCGAAATGAGCCTGGCGGGATTCCCCGTGAGACAACAGCAAGCCGCCCTGGTAGGCCGCGGCCACTGCTTGAATTCCCCGATTCGCGAAGAGTTCGCGCACGGAATCCAGCGATGCCGTTTCCAGGTGCTTTTCCAGCTTCGTCAGCCAGATTTCAACGGCTTTCCAGCCACTGTCGGCGCAGGCATTCACATCCTCTGCGAAGGGCGTCGACATTAACGTGGCTTGACTGATACAAAGCTGCATCGGGACGATCTACCTGCGATTTATTTACTTTTGGTTTTGGCGGGAGGAGACGGTTTGGAATCGCTTCCGGAACCGTTGAAAATCAAGAACCAGCCAACGAGTCCCACTAACCAGGTAACGGCGCCAATCATCAACCAGGTGCTGGTTTTGATACCGCCTTCTTCCTTCCGGGGCAGGATCGGTGCCGAGGAAGTTTCTTCATCCGAGTAGTTCTCCAGCGAACCGGAGAAAGCGTTGTGAGGTTCCGGCAACTCTTCTTCAGACAGCGGTTCGGTGTGCGGTTGAGTGATCTGCACCGAGCTGCTGAAGGCCTGAAGGGTTTGTGCGATTTCGATCACGGTCGGTCGTAGAGCGGCATCTTTGCTCAAACAGCGTTCCACGAGATCTGCGACGATGGGATCAACATCGTTTCGGAGGGTGTCGAGTCGAGCAGGGTTAGACTGCTGAATCAAAAGCAGCACTTCAATGGGGCTACCCGCTTGAAAGGGCGTTTGAGCCGAAAGTAGGTAGTAGAGGCAAGCTCCCAGGCCGTAAGCATCGGTACGGGAATCGAAAGCGGTGCTACCGATGCGTTCCGGAGCAAGAAACTCGACCGGGCCGAGATCGGCCTCAGGATCGTAGGGGCGGTCGTGAATGGTGGGACGCTGCGGCAGAAGGCCGACATCGGCCACCTTGATGCTGGAATCGGGAGAAGGGCGGAGCGATTTGCTGCCGTCGCCGCGGATTTTTTCGACGACCGGTTGGAGCATTAGGCTACTCGGCGAGAGCCAACCCTGGTAGAAACCGGCATCGTGAGCCGCCTGGATTCCGGTCGCCGCCTGCCGGATATACTCGCAGGCCAGCGATTGCGGCACGGCCCCCATTTCGACGACGAACTGATTCAGCTCGGCCGATTGGAGATACTCGCTGGCGGTGTACGGAACGCCGTCTTGCAAACCGGCATCGAGGGTGGCCACCAGATGCGGATGGTGCATGGCCGTGGCAGCTTGAACGCGCAGGGCATATTCTTCGGGCGATTCGAAATTCTTGAGAAGTTCCGGGTCCCAGCGACGCAGCACCACGGGTAATTGGAGCGTCAGATGATCCGCCCGATGAACTTGAGCTAACAGGCTTTTAGAGAGTTGATCCCCAATGCGGTAATCGCCGAAATTCAACGGTGCACCTTTTCGAAAATCCAACCGTCAGGCGATTTTGAATTTATAGGTTTGAAAATGCGTTCGGCGAGTTCGGCTTTCAGACCGTATCGTTTCGTGCATTCCGCTCCTGAGCGAACTTCTGGATTAAAAGTCGTTGTTCCTCGGTCTCTACCGAGCCGGGACGGAGCATTCGAATATGGTTGATGGCATCGTCCCCCGGCATCCCTTTGGAGACCAGGTAGAGAGCCAGAACCGTGCCGGTGCGCCCTTTACCGGCGAGGCAATGGACCATGATGCCCATATTCGAATCGCGGGCCTTTTGAATCACCCGCAGGCATTTCTCGATATCTTCCGTGGTGGGAACAGTCATATCTTCAATCGGGACGTGAACGTTCATCAAGCCCTGATTGTCGATCCATTTGCGGGGCAGGGCCTGTTCGGTAAGAGTCAGCACGATATCGATTCCCTGATCCCGTAACCAGGCGAGCTCGGTTTCATCGTGCGGCATGGCCGAGGCCGCCAGAAACGGCTTTTCGATCCAGGAAAATCCATAAGGCTGAGACATCACTGTCCTTTTAAGGCCCAAAAAATCAGGATGATTTCAAAGGCTTCTGATTGTGCCGGGCGCGGAGCACGTTCACCTGTTGCCAGAGTTTCGGATCCTCTTCCATAAATTGGATGAGGTTGGCGGTGCTCACCTTCAGCCAGGCCGCGGCGTCGCTGACGCGTGCTTTCGCCACATCCAGAGCATCCAGAGCGACCCCCGCCGCCGCCCAAAACGCGGGATTCTTTCTGCCTAAATGAATTCTGCCTTCAGAATTCAGAGCGGTGGACCACTCGGGCAAAGAAGAAACCGTCTCCGGTAAAATTTCTTCCCTTATTTGAAGATAGCAGGCTTTGCGGAGTCGGACGAGGGCTTTTGCCTTGTTTTCGTGCTGCGAGCGGCTTTCTTCTGCAATTACAATCAGACCCGAGGGAAGATGCCGTAAGCGGACGGCGGAGCTGGTTTTATTGCGTTTCTGACCGCCAGGACCGCTCGCCCGGTAAGTATCGATCTCGCACTGACCGAGCAGAACGTCGTCGG
Organism: Telmatocola sphagniphila; assembly: GCF_018398935.1. Classification (GTDB taxonomy): domain Bacteria; phylum Planctomycetota; class Planctomycetia; order Gemmatales; family Gemmataceae; genus Telmatocola; species Telmatocola sphagniphila. The sequence continues at coordinate 6,075,001 of NZ_CP074694.1, forward strand.
AAGCGGTGGCCCAAGCGTTTCTGGAGGAACTCATGAATACTAATCCGGGCGAAAACTGAAAATGGTCGCTCGATAAGAATCCGCGACCATTTTCAGGGGACGTTTATTAACGACCTCCACGTTCGGATGATGCGGAGTCGTTTACGTCCATCTAATTGTAATAGTGTCGAATTACAGTGACACATCCAGCTTCCAGGGAGCGCGGTACTCGCGGGTCAGCAGCTGGTTGGCACCGGCGTCGTCGAACTTATGCTCCTTGGGATCCCATTTCAGCTTCTTGCCGGTGCGCAAGGCAATCGCGCCGATGTGGCAGACGATCACCGAACTGGCTCCGATATTCACGCTGGTAATCGGTTCCTTTCGGCTGGCGACGCAAGACAGGAAGTTGGCCATCTGGTTCGTCGGTCGGCCGTCGTAGAGCTTGGGGTCTTCCTTCAGCGGTTCGGAAATGATCTTGGCGTCGGAGGCGACCAGGAAACCGCGGCTGACGAAAATTTTGCCCTGATCGCCAATGAAAAGAACGCCGTTTTCACTGTCGCTGATGGTATCCATTTCCTTGCGATCGCGGCCGTAGACGGGGAATTTGCCATCCTTGTTGACCATGCCCTTCACAACCGTGCCGCCATCGCTCATCGCGATCATTTCGACGCCATTGGCATAAGTGTATTTCACCTGGAAATTGACGTGGCAGTTGTAGCCATCTCCAGTGGTGTTCGGGACGTCGCCCTTCAGTTTTTCGACCAGCACCGGGCCGTTGCCATCCATGCCCAGTCCCCACTGAGCGATGTCGATGTGGTGGGCTCCCCAGTCGGTCATTTTGCCACCCGAGTAATCGTACCACCAGCGGAACTCGTAATGACAATTCGATTTGCCGTTTTTGCTGCCATCGGCCACGTAACGATAAGGAACTTTGGCGCGTGGCCCAAGCCACATATCCCAGTCCAGACCTTCGGGGACGGGAGCTTCGGGTATGACCCCGGAGGTTGGGTTATTGCCGATGCGGCATTCCACTTTGGAAATCTTGCCGATTCGGCCGCTACGGACCAGTTCGCAGGCCAGACGGAACATGCCGCCCATTTCGGCGCGTTGCTGGCTACCGGTCTGCACGACCCGGCCGGTTTCCTTGGCCACTTTCATCATGGCCAGAGCTTCCTGTACGGTCAGCGTCAACGGCTTTTCGCAGTAAACGTCTTTGCCGTTACGCATGGCATCGATCGCGACCAGGGCATGCCAGTGATCCGGCGTGGCCACGATAACGGTGTCGATATCCTTGGAAGCATTCAGTTCCCGGTAATCTTTGTGGAGCTTGGTTTCGTAGCCTTCCTTCTTGTACATCTCTTTCGAGCGCTGAAGGTGCCGGGCGTCCACGTCGCACAGCGCGGTGACGGTGAATTTATCCCGGGAGCCGCGCGAGGCGTTGTAAATACCCCAGGATCGGGACTCCGGGCTGCCGGTGCCGATGATCCCCATCCGGAGTTTTTCGGTCGGTTTCTTTTCTTCCTTCTGCAGTACATCGGCAGAAAACACTTCCTGCGCGTACCACAGAGGAAGTCCCATGGCACCCAGGCTGCCCAGGGAGCGCTGCATAAACCCGCGGCGGGAGAGATTACCTTTTTTGAACATGAAAATGCCCTGTAGGAGAGATTGATTCAGGCGAACTTGCATCACACTATATCAGCGTCCCGTCCCGTAGGGAATTGATTTCTGGAAACTCCGTGCCAGACGGCCGGCTCGCTTTTGCAGTTTCAAAACGAATTCTTTATCGTCTGCACTTGTGTTCTCTGTTTTTAGCCCTTCAGGCGACTAAACTTGCATTAATGACGGATTAGCCAATTTCCAAGGAGATGTGAGTGCTACTTTCGAATAAATTTCAATGGCTGGCTTTCTTAAGCTTGGCTTTAATCTGCGCGGGGCTGCGAAACGGGGCCTCCGCACAGGAATTGACCAAGGTCGGAACGGTGGAAGGCATTACCGAATACAAGATGGCCAACGGCCTTCAGGTTCTGCTGCTGCCCGACCCCAGCGAAGCCAAAGTAACGGTGAACATCACTATTCTGGTCGGTAGCCGGCATGAAGGATTGGGTGAAACCGGGATGGCTCACCTGCTCGAACATATGGTGTTCAAAGGCACGCCGACGTTCCCCAACGTACCCAAGTCCCTGTCCGAGCATGGGGCCGATTTCAACGGAACCACCTGGCTGGATCGTACCAACTACTTCGAAACCATGCCCGCCAGTAACGACAACCTGGAATTCGGCATTCAACTCGAGGCCGACCGACTGGTGAACAGCAACGTCAAACGCGAAGACCTGGTTAGTGAAATGACCGTGGTTCGCAACGAATTCGAGATGGGGGAGAACAATCCCGAAGCCATTCTCAGCCAGCGGATGAATGCCGTCGCTTACGAATGGCACAACTATGGGAAATCGACCATCGGCAATCGATCGGATATCGAGCGGGTACCCGTCGAAAATCTGCAGCAGTTTTACAAGAAGTACTATCAGCCCGATAACGCCGTGCTGATTGTCGCCGGGAAATTCGACGAGAAGAAGGCGCTCGAACTCATCGGCAAATATTTCGGCAAGTTGAAAAAGCCGACTCGCGTGCTACCGAAAACCTATTCGGAAGAACCGGCCCAGGACGGCGAGCGAATTGCCGTGCTTCGCCGCGTCGGTAAGGTCGGCGCTGCCGGTCTGCTCTACCACATTCCGGCGTTCGTTCACCCCGATTATCCGGTTATTGAGCTCCTCGAGGATGTACTGAGCCGCGACTCCGGCCGTTTGCACAAAGCCTTGATTGACACCAAGCTGGCCACCACTTTGAACGGGACCAGCTACGGTCTGCACGATCCGGGCTATCTCGAAGAGTTCTGCAAATGCACTCCCCAGAATGTGGACAAGGTGCTCGATACCATGGTCAACGTGGTCGAGGGTATCGCCCAGCAGCCGATCACGGAAGAAGAACTGAAAATCTCCAAGCAGCGCTTCACCAAATTCAACGAGCAACTCGTCAGCAAGACTAGCAATTTCGCCATTCGATTGAGCGAAGCGGCCGCCTGCGGCGATTATCGTCTCTTCTTTTTGCATCGCGATCGGGCCGAGCAAGTGACTCTCGAAGATATCAATCGCGTGGCCAAAACCTATCTGATTCGCAGCAATCGAACGATGGGCAAGTACTATCCCACGGCCAAGCCGGAACGGGCCAAGATCCCGGCGACACCTGAGATCGCTACCGTTCTGAAAGATTACAAGGGTCGAGCCGCGATGACACTCGGCGAGGCTTTCATCCCCACTCCCGAAAATATCGAAAAGCGCGTGGTGCGCGGCCAGATCGATTCGATTAAGACCGCTTTCATTACCAAGAAAACCAAGGGGGAAGTCGTCGATCTGCACCTGAACCTTCGCTTCGGCAACGAGGAAACACTGAAAGGGAAGAACAAGTCGATCGACCTGCTCGGCGACCTGCTGATGCGCGGCACGGCTACAAAAACCCGCAAACAGATTCAGGACGAGTTGGATGCCCTGGGAAGTAATCTTTCTGTCGGGGCCGATCTGGGCCTGTTGACCGTTTCCATCCACAGCAAGAAATCCAAATTGTTGCCAACCCTGGCGATTCTCGAAGATGTGCTGCGGCATCCCGGATTCAACGTCGAGGAATTCGAGCTCCTGAAGAACGAATATCGGGAACGATTAACGAAGGGCAAAACCGATCCGCAGGCTCTTGCCATGCGGGAGATGCGCCGTCGGTTGAATCCGTTCCCGAAGGACAATATTCGCTACACGCCGACCGTTGATGAAGAACTGGAACGGCTGGATTCCACCACCCTGGAGAGTTTGAAGGAAATTTACAGTCAGTTCTCGGCCCAGACGGGGGAACTGGCGATTGTCGGGGATTTCGAGCCCGAAGTCGTACAGCCCGCGATCAAGAAATTGATTCTGGGTTGGACCACGACCGTTGCGTACAAGCGCGTGGAGCGACCGGCGGTCAAGGATATCCTCAGCGGCAAAGAAGTGATCAATACACCCGATAAGGAAAACGCGGTCTATCTGGCTGGGTTGAGCTTCCCGATGACCGATTCCGACCCGCAATATCCGGCTATGCGCATCGGGAATTTCATCCTGGGCGAAGCGCCGTTGGCCAGCCGCATCAGCGTCCGCGTTCGCGGTGAAAAAGGCCTGTCCTACGGAGCAGGTTCCTTCACCTCGTCCAGTCCGAAGGATAAAAATTCCAGCTTCACCATGTATGCCATCACCAACCCTAACAACATGGGCAAGGTGAATGCAACCATTGCCGAGGAATTGAATAAGTTCCTTAAAGAAGGCTTGTCGCTGGATGAATTGGATAAAGGGAAGGCTTCGCTTTTGGAAAGCATGAAACTGCAGCATGCCGACGATAACGTCCTGGCGAACGATCTGGCCAACGGTTTGTTCCTGGGCCGAACCTTCGATTACTACAAGAATCTCGAAAAGCAGATTCAGGACGTGAAGGCCGAAGAGGTCCAAAAGGCCTTCCAGGAAAACGTGAAACCCGAACGGCTGATCATTATCGAGGCCGGCGATTTCAAAAAGAAATAGGAAAGTTCCAAGGAAGAACCCGACTCCGAAACTGAGCTATTTGGTTTCAACTTAAAGGGTTCTTCCTGTCTTTTTCACTCGAATCTGGATGAGATTTTACAAATTCCCCTACGTACCCTACCCGTTTACCAGAACACGGGTTAGGCTTTAGGGTACACTCCCTCTCTTCCGGAGAAGCAATTATGTTGCTCCTCACCTTGGCTATGTTATTGGTTATCTCCCCTGTTTCGCGCGCTGCCGAATCGGGGTTCATTGACAAGACTTTCAAAAACGCGGATGGTACAGAATCCAAATACGTGGTATTCGTGCCGCACGACCTGAAGCCGGATGCTCATCCGCCGATTATTCTTTCGTTGCATGGTTCGGGAGAAACCAAGGGTGGTAGCAAGATGCCGGTGGAAGTGGGGATCGGTACCGCCATTAAGAAGCGGGAAAAGACTTTCCCCTTTGTGGTGGTGATTCCCCAATCGGAAAAGCGAACCTGGCAGGCGACCAGCGAGGACGGCCAGCGGGCTTTGAAAATGCTGGAAGCAACTGAAAAAGAATACAAAACCGATCCGAAACGGGTCTACCTGACCGGTCTTTCGATGGGCGGATACGGAACCTGGAGTATTGCGGCCAAGTATCCCGATCGCTGGGCGGCCATCGTGCCGATCTGCGGTGGCGGCGATCCCAAGAACGCGGAAGCGATCTGTAAGATTCCCTGCTGGTGCTTCCACGGCGATAAAGACGCCGCCGTGAAGGTGGAACGATCCCGGGAGATGATCGAAGCATTGAAGAAAGCGGGCGGCGAACCGAAATATACCGAGTATCCCGGTATCGGTCATAACAGCTGGGACAAGGCGTACGATACTGACGAACTCTACGTTTGGTTGTCGAAGCAGAGCAAGAAGTAGTGCGGGTAAAGCGAAATGATCGAACTGCCCACATTCGAGCAGATTGGAAAAACGATAGGAGCATTGATCCAGACCGATGGGAAAATAACGGTGCTAGTGAGCGGTTATGAAGGGCCAGGAAAAGGAGTTCGCGGTATTCCCAAGATGAATGGGCTCATAAAGGCGCATGTGGAAGCTCAGGCCGCCGTGCTTATGCGAATGCGGAATCTTTCGCAAGCTACCTTGAGAATCAATCGCGTACCTTGTCCAACGATGAATGTGAAAGTGCTGGGTTGCGACGAAGCGTTGCCTCACATGTTGCCGGAATCAGCGAGTTTGACTGTTATCGGTCCGGACGAGTTTTCGAGAGAATATATTGGGAAAATGGATCCTCCTCGAACGAGAATTCAAGGTCTTGAGGGAGCGATTGAATTTGCATGACAATCGAAACATCTACCAAAGTCTGGGCTTTTCACAATTCGAACTCCGACGAGAAGGCGGAGTTGGATAATATCGATGATCTTTGGGATCATCTGGATAACTTTCGAAAACGCTATTCGAATTCAGTTGGTATCTTGATCGCTCCGGATGGGCAGCACTTGAATCTCGGTCGTTCGAATGTTATGAACGACTACACCGTACTACCGCAGGAATTGGGATACGTCGAACATTGTCCCGCCGACGGGAATCCACCGTATCTAGCACCGGTAGAAGATCCTTCAATCAGTATCGGAGATGGAATACTGGTTTTCCGATATGCGGATGAATTATCTGAAATACCGCGTCGTTATTGCGTGAAGCTATCGAAAATGAAAGAAATTGTACGTCATTTTATGGCGACGAACCGATTGCCCGACTGGATAATGTGGGAACAGATTTAAAGCGATCACTTAATTGGGAGTTTTAATATGAGTGAACTGGATCGACGCGGTTTTATAGCCGCAGCTTCTGTCGCCGGCACGGCGATGGCCATGACCGCGAAGAGCTACGCCAATGTGCTGGGCTCCAACGGCAAAATCAACGTCGGCTTCCTCGGTGTCGGCGGACGATGCCAGCAGCACATCGACGTCGTCCTCGACATGAAGGAAGAAGGCAAGGACGTCGAACCCTTCGCCGTCTGCGATGTGTGGGACGGCGATGAGACCCTGGGCAATCGCAGCAATCCGAAACACAAAGACAAACGCAAAGGGCGCGGCCTTTATCCTTCGGCCAAGACCTGCGGCATCGATGCCAACGACAAGACCCGTGTGACGAAGGATTATCGCAAAATCCTCGAAAATAAAGACGTCGACGTCGTCTGCATCGCCGCTCCCGACCACTGGCATGCTCGCATGGCCATTGACGGCTTGAATGCCGGCAAGCACGTCTACTGCGAAAAGCCGATGACCCGAACGGTCAACGAAGCCTGGGAACTTTACAACACCTGGAAGAAGACCGGACAGGTTATGACCGTCGGCGTGCAGTCGATGGCCGACCCGACCTGGCTTGAAGCTTACAAGTACATTCAAGCTGGGAACTTGGGACATATCTTCCAGGGCCAGACCAGCTACTATCGCAACTCCGATGTCGGCCAGTGGCGTTATTATCCCCTCCGTAAGGAAATGACCCCCAAGACCATCGATTGGGATATGTGGCTGGGAACCGGATTCGAATGTGCCGGTCAGAAGATTGGCCCAACAGCCAAAGAAATGCCATTCGACCGAGCCGTGTGGGCTCAGTGGCGCTGCTACTGGCCGTTCGGCGGCGGTATGTTCACCGACCTGTTCGTTCACCAGACGACTCACCTGCTGGCCGCCATGGGTCTGCGGGAACCGGCTCGCGTGGTCGGCGCGGGCGGGATCTACTTCGAATACGACGGCCGGGACGTTCCTGACGTCGCGACGGTGGTAGCCGATTACATCGAAGGTGCTCAGGTCATCATTTCCGCGACGATGTGCAATGGCACCCAACTGGGTGAAGTCATCCGCGGTAAATTGGCGACCATTAAATTTGGCGATAACATCGGCGGCGACTACGTCTCCGGTTTCGACGTCTTCGGTGAAGCGGTGGCCGGTGGGGCCGCCAAACCGACTGGCGGCTACAAGGAGCCTATCCACTCCTATAAGAGCCCGTTTGTCGGCAAGCAGGGCCTCAACGCCACTTACAATCTCTGGGCGAACTTCCTGGAGTGCGTCAAGGCTCGCAAGCAGGAAACCCTGTCCACGCCGTTCCTGGGGGCTTCGGCCTTTACCACGGTCAACCTGGGCGTGCAGTCTTACCGCAAGGGCAAGGCTTACATGTTCGATAAGGAATCGCATCTGGCCAAGGATGCGGACTCCAGCTGGGCCGACAAGTGGGAAGCTCGCTCGAAACAGCGCGGCAAGCCGAACAATATCATTGGCTGGGCCGGGGGCGACAAGGGTTGCTCGCTGCATCCGCCGGAATACCAGAAGCTGGAAGGCCCCTGGGTTGATGGCAAAGATCCTGCCGCAGGTTGATAAATTGTTAAAAATCTAAAATGCAAAACAGGCGTTCTGAGTTTTCAGGACGCCTATTTTGTTAATACCATCTGAAGTAGATAACCAAACCAATGGCGAGAGCCAGCATGATCACCAGCCACATCGTGCCCATTTTTCGAACCAGCGAGTAAATCCCCGCATTGATCGCCGTGCGAACCAGGGATTTCAAAAAATTCTGCAGCTTGGGATCATCAGCATCGAATTTGGACATGGACCGCTCCTCCAATCAGCTTGTTGCCGCTGCCTATCTTGCCTCGATTTCACTGTTATTGCAACTCCAATAGCAGTAGCTTCAGCCCGTGCTGAACGGCGGTTTCCCATTCGTGGCTCTTCTCCTCGGCCAGAATTCGGTAGGGATACTTCAAATCGGAAAGCTTTTTGCGGGGAATGATGAGCCATTTAGGCTGGCGATTTTTCAGCAGTTCCTCTAGTTCCTCCGGCACATCGGCATCCGGGATCGGATGATCCAATTTCAGATCGAAGACGATGTCCCGAGAGGAGTACAAGACCAGCCGATCTGGCTCGTCTTCAATGGTTTTTCGAACCTCCTGCGCCAGTGTCTTACGGCCCCGTTCCTCCTCGAACTGCGGTAGTGCGAAAAGAAACAGATACCCCAGACCCAGGTAAAGTACTCCGGTCAGCCAAACCATGATCGTTCGCCGTTTGAACAGCAGAAAGATTCCCACCACTACGCTGAGCGCCCAGCCGATCCCGAACAGAGCTTGCATCGGCAACTCGGGAAGTTGGTTATAGGGCGCCTTCACATAATCGCGCCAGGGCAGCAGCACGGCCCCGGCCAAAAGCACCACGATTGAAAAGAGAAGGATGCCGATACGTTTCATAATCCGCACGGCGGGGCTCAGAAGTGGCTCAGGTGTGGCAAAAAACCGGGCTGACATCAACGCAGCGGCCGGTAATATCGGCAGGAGATAGTAGCTCCGCCTCGATGCGGAGAGAGTGAAGAAAATGAATATCGTCCAGAAATAGCACTTGGTGAGTAAATCGGATTCCGCTTGCCGACTATCGGAATCCGAACGTCGATGAATCTGCCAGAGCCCGGGAATTAAAAAGAGCGACCAGGGAGCGAAGATGACGAAAATCACCCCCACGTACAGATAGATCGGCCCCGTGTGGTTGTGCGGCGAAAAGAATCGTTTGAGGTTTTCGCGATAGAGCAGAGCCAGGCCATCGCTCTGCGGATTCTGCATCGAGGAAATCATGAAGGGCGTAAGAAAAATGGCCAAGCCGAGCGGAAAAGTGAGGAAAGTGGCCCTATTCCAAAACCAGGGATTAATGCATTGAAAAGAGAGATATTTTCGCCACCCGGTTCTCGTCGTGGTTTTGATTTCGGAAACAAAGTGGTGTACCAGAAGCAAAAGGCCAGGCAGAGCGAAGCCGAGTAACCCCTTGGTCTGCGAAGTGCAGGCCATAATCACCCAGAGTAATACGATTTTCCAGAACCGCGGCTGGTGAGGATTCCAGGCATAGAGCATGTAGGCGAGTAAAACTCCGGTCAGTGTTTCCAGATCGGCGGTCGCCCGGCGGGAATAAAAAACGAAACCATAACTGGTGGCCAAAATCACGCCGGCCCAAATGGCCGTGCGTTCATCGTAGAGTCGACGGGCGAGCAACATTACAATGACCAAGCTGATCAACCCGCTGATTGCCGCGGGAAGGCGGGCGGCCAGTTCGTTCACTTCGCCGGGGATTTTTGCGGCCGCCAGAACCAGCCAGTAGGAGCCGAGCGGTTTGTCGTAGTAGAGCTTTCCGTCGATCGTCGGCCAGAAATAATTACCAGTGAGGTCCATTTCCCGAGCCACTTCGGCCCAGCGCAATTCCTCGGAAATCACGCCCCGATCACCCAGCCGGCCTAGGTAGAGCACGGCGGAAAGTGCGACTATTCCGATTACTATCCCTGCAAATTTCATGGGAATCCGATCCCTAGCGGAACTTGAGTGAGCGAGGTTTCGTCAATGAAAGTATGCTACGAAACCGATTAAAGCCTGAAAGAGGCTCCAAAAAACGATACAAGCTTCGTTTCATCAATTAAAATAAAATTATGACGCAATCCTCCGCTTTTGATCGACGTGGTTTCCTCCGGCAGACAACGGCCGCCGGTTCAGCTTTGGCGTTATCCGCCGTCAGCTATGGGCGGGTTTCGGGCAGCAACGAACGCATCAATATTGCTTTTTTAGGCTGCGGAGGTCGGGGTCAGGCGCATATCGACATCATTCAGCGGCTGGCTCGCGAAGGCCAGAATCTGACGATCGCGGGCGTCTGCGATGTGTGGAACGGGCTCGAAGAAGAATACGAGCAGAACATCGGCGGGCAAAAATCCCGGCGAAAATACCTGCAGGGTTTGATTCCCACCGCGCGAAAAGCGGGGCTCGATCCCAAGGATCGCCGGCGAGTCACCAAGGACTATCGCCGCTTGCTCGATCTCCCCGAAGTCGATACGGTTTGCATCTCGACGCCCGATCACTGGCATGCCCGGATGGTTCTCGATGCCGTTAGTGCGGGAAAATCCGTCTACTGCGAACGGCCACTCGCCCGAACGGTTTCCGAAACGGTTTCCATTCTCGATACTCTGGCAAAAGCCAATGTTCCGGTGAACGTCGGCCTGCAGACACTTTCCGATCCGTCCTGGCTTAAAGCTCGAGAATTGATTCAAAGTGGTCGACTCGGACATGTGGCTCAGGCTCAGACGCACTTCTTCCGCAATGATATTCGCGGCTACGGTCGCTACTATCGACTCGTCGAGGAGATGACCCCGGGCACGATTGACTGGCCTCGCTTCACTGGCAAAGAGAATATGCCATTCGACCGTGCCAAGTTCGCTCAGTGGCGCTGTTACGAAGCCTTTGGTTCCGGGCCATTTGTCGATTTATTGCAGCCGCAGATTGCCCGCATGATGCTGGCGATGAACGTCAAAATGCCGCGCCGGGTGGCCGGTCTGGGTGGGCTATTTCTGGAACATGACGGCCGCGAGATTCCCGATCTGGCAACGCTGGTTGTCGATTTCGAGGAAGGTTGCCAGCTTACCGCTACGGCCTGCTCGATAGGATCTTATCCGAACGAGGAAATCATCCGCGGCCGATTCGGGGCGATTCGGTTTACTTCCCGAGGGCTGGATCTTTTCGCTGAAGATCCGCGAAGTTCGAAGAATCCCAATCGTTTGGGAGATCGGCCAGTCGCGCCGACGGAAGCTATTGCCATTAACAAGCCGGGAAATGAAACGCTGGCGATGTGGCAGCACTTCCTCGAATGCGTTCGAACTCAATCTAAAGAGACTCTTTGTCCGCCAGATCTAGCGGGAACCGCCGGTATCGTCGCCTTAATGGCAGCGGAGAGCTTGAAGACAGGGCAAATGCTGGCCTGGGATAGTGAAAACCGAAAAGTGAGTCTGGCCACGGAAGCGAGAGCCAAAACCTCCACCCGAAAGCTGACCGATCTGCAACCTCCCGAGTATATGAAGCTGGCCGGCGATTGGAAAAATGGAATCGATCCGGCCAAGCCTATCGGTTAGGTTCAGCTTTTGGAATTTCGGAAAAACCAAATCATTTCGCAGGAAAATATCCATCGCGCCTTACGCTCGATGGACGAAGACTCGTTCTCTCTGCCAAACTATTTTCGGCCGTTATCTAATACCAGACCGACCGAGTTCAGGATCGCACCCTGCTTGCAGTGAATGCCGATCACAGCCCGTCCCGTTCCTCCCAGTTTAGTTTCTTTGGCTCCGTTCACCTCGACTCCCAGCCATTCGCTGGTGTAGTTGTCGGCGGGGTCCAAACTTCCATCGGCTTTGATCTTCATAAAGATCAGTTGTACGGCATTGACGAAAGTTTTGGATCGAACCGTCATCCCACCCACTGCATAGCCTTCCCGAGAGAGCACCCGTTTCGAAACGCCATCGGTCGGTTGTTTGGTATCGTAAATTGGTGTCAAACGGGCCAGGCAAGGTTCGTTGGCCCACTGGCCGGTCCAATATTCGACGCCAATTACCTTTTTGCCGGGCTCGGCATAGCGGAAGGAAGCGGCATTCTTCTCGCCTACCAGGGCCGTGTCCTCACCCACCGTGGGATTGGCATTCACTTTTGGTCCTTCGGGGGGCGGATTTTTCAGAACGGCCAATTCCTTATCCGTCCAGGGCCGAGCGAGCGTCAGTCCCAATTTCGGGGTTCCGATGGTTACCGAATTCGAGACTTTGAAGGTGGGTCGGAAACCATCCGGATAGCGATTTTCCTGTCGAGTGAAATACATTTCGCAATCTTTGGGAATCTGCTGTCGCGGTCCGAAACCCAATTTAATTTCGAGAACGCCCGCCCGGTCATTCATGCCGCCGAAAATCAAAATCGTCTGCTCATTGCCATTGCTGTCTCGGATGATCAACGACTGGCCGCCATATTCCCCGTCGGTGAGCCGTTCGTAATTCACCGATAAAAAAGGATAGGGTTTTTTACCAATTGGCTCCGTCCTGGGGTTGGAAAGGCGATAGACAATATCGCCCTTGCGCGGTCGCATGGGAATACTGGATAGGACATTGCGAGGAGAGAACGCTTCATTTAAACCCTCTGAGTAAAAAGCCTCGGCCGGGTCGGGGGCATTGTTCGCTGTGGTCTGTTCCTGCCTAGGAATCGGGTTGGTATTATTGGAGCGAACAACACTTTCCGGTTTAGAAGAATCAGCGGATGGATCTGACGGAGGGTGGTTAGCACCCTTGTTACATCCGAGGGCGAACAAAGAAACGATTCCTAACTGTAATCCAAATCGGCGTAAAATTTTCGAGTGAATCATGATTCAGTTTCCTAAAAGGAGGAGAGGGGGGCTAAACCGAGACCTTAACGCATGGAAGGTCAGAGATTTATTTGTCAAAATTTTAGAAAATGTGCAGATCAGCGGCAAATTTGCATTTTTCGAGCGATTTGAGAAGAGCTAATCGAGATGATAGATCGCAAGACTTCAGGTTGTGAGCGAGAGAGCAACCGGTCGGTTGCTCTCTCAAGCCTATCTTCGGAATTACTTCTTACCTTCGGCGATTCCCGGCAGATCGAAGCTTCGACCTCCCTTAAGTAGCTGCCGATTGGCCTGCGTCGTCTGGCTGAGCCCGTGAATCTTGATGAAACCCTGAGCGGCCGATTGATCGTACGAAGAGCCTTCGTCGTAAGTGGCCAGTTTCTTGCTGTAAAGGCTGTTATCGCTCTTGCGGCCGACCACGGTGGCCTTGCCTTTGAACAGCTTCACCCGAGCGAAGCCATCCACAAAACGCTGGTTGCTGTCGACGAACGCGTACAAATCCTGGTGGTAGGCACTGAACCAGAGACCGTTATAAATCAGGTCGGCGTATTCCTGCGAGACGATCGTCTTGAAGCGGCTGGCCTGCTTGGATAAACAGAGCGATTCGATTTCGCGATGCGCTTCATGTAGCACCACGGCGGCGGGTGCTTCGTACAGTTCCCGGCTCTTGATACCCACCAGTCGGTTTTCCACGTGATCGATCCGGCCGACGCCGTGCTTGCCGGCGATGACGTTCAGCTTTTCGATCAGGTCGGCGCCGTCCATTTTCACGCCGTTCATGGCGACTGGGACGCCGTGCTTGAATTCCAATTCGAGGTATTCCGGCTCGTTGGGAGCTTTAGTCGGGTCGGTGGTCCAATTGAACGCTTCGGCGGGGGGTTCATCCCAGGGATCTTCCAGCACGCCGGCTTCGCAGCTGCGGCCGAATAAGTTTTGATCGATCGAATAGGGGCTTTCAACCGTGGCTTCCACGGGAATGTTATGCTCCTTGGCGAATCTCAGAGCTTCCGGTCGAGTCATGCTCCATTCGCGAACCGGGGCCACTATCTTCAAGTCGGGGGCCAGCGTCTGGAAGGTCACATCGAAGCGGACCTGATCGTTGCCTTTTCCGGTACAGCCGTGTGCCACGGCCTTGGCGTTGTATTTGCGGGCCGTATCGACCATCAGCTTGGCGATCAAAGGTCGGCCCAGAGCCGTCGCCAAGGGGTATTTGTGTTCGTAAAGGGCACCTGCTTGAATGGCCGGGAATACGAAGTGATCGACGAAAAGCTTGCGGGCATCTTCGGCGACGGCGTCCACAGCACCGGTCTTCAATGCTTTCGCTTTGATCTTCTGAATGTCGTCTCCCTGGCCCAGATCGCAGGTGTAGGTCACCACGTCGTAGCCATATTTTTCCTTAATCCAGGGGACCATGACGGACGTGTCCAACCCGCCGGAGTAAGCCAAAATGATTTTTTCTGCCATCGCCTAAATCTCGGTTCTTGAGGAAAATATCTTACGGGTATCGTATGCGTATCGGGGGAAGTCGAACATGTTCAAACGGTTCAGGATGCGGATACCATTCGCGATCGTTCAAGAAATCGTGGCTCAGGCGGAGAGGGAGCTTCCCAGCGAATGCTGCGGTTTACTGGCGGCGGACGACGCAGTACGGCCGGGTGAGGCCGAAATCATCGAGATTTCGCGGCATTTTGAGCTGACCAATCAACTCAATTCGCCGATACGATTCGAGTCGGAACCCTCTAGCCTGTTCGCGGCGATGAAAGAAATGCGGCGACGAAAGTGGGAACTGGTAGCCATTTATCACTCTCACCCCACGAGTCCGCCGATTCCCAGCCGGTTCGATCTGGCCAATAATTTCTACGGCGACCAAGTGCAACATCTGATTCTAGGTCGAGTGGAACGGCAGTGGTTAGCCCGGAGTTGGTGGCTGCTCGAAACGGGATACGACGAAGCCGAAATGGACTGGGGCGACCCGATAGTGTGATCGGTGCCGCCCCGGAAAATCGAATCGTTAAAAATTAGGGATTGCGCAGGCCGTAAATATCGAGCGATGTTTTCATGGGAACGTCGGTGTTGGCGTTGCGTTGAACCCAATCGCTACCCGCCAGCTGTTTTTTCTGGGTTTTTACCATGAATTCGACGATGATCTTGATCGTGTCGAGATTTTTTGACGGATCGCAGAGGTTGATGCCGAGCAGGGATTTGCCATTTTTCACTTCGATCATGTATTTGGCAATCCGAGGATCATCCGTGGCGGTATTTGGAATGCCCCATTTATCGAACCACTTGCGAGCCATGCTCTGAGATTCCCGGTCGCCATCGCCATAGATGAAGGCCATGCTGACCTTATCCTTGATGATTTCACGAGCGACGTTATCCGCCTGGATGGCGTTATTGACGACGGTGAGGGTGCCCCCGGGTCCGTTACGATAGGAGAGCCAGACACCGGCAACGAGATCCTTGCTACCATAGTGGTTGTAAGGTGCGATATCGAAGGTGTTCTTGGGGTAAATGGCGATGCGTTTAAATTCCGTTCCCATCCAGGCCATGCCCAGTCCGCAGGAATCGCGATCGCCGATCACGCTGATGCGTCCCGAGTTGCACTCGCCCGCATCGTTCCGGTTATCGATGAATTTGCGAGCCGCGGCAATGTCATTCACCAGATAGGGATAAATGGCGGAATTGAATTTGGTCGCATCAATCGATTTCAATCCCAGAGGATTGGTCATCTGTGAGACGCCGGCCAGTTTGTTCCAGGGGAAGGAGTAGACATCGACGTAGCGTTTGGGTTCTTCGAAAGTCTTGATGCTCTTGCTTTTGCCATGGCCCCGGAAATCGAAGGCTAATACGGAAAATCCTTCGGCCTGCAGCGCTTCCGCCAGGGTGTTCCATTCCCCCTTGGCAACTTCCCCTTTGAAGTTGGGAAGCAGCATCACCGCATCCGAGTTCTTGCCCTTATTGCCTCGATACCAGTTCCCGAAAAGTCGGAGCCCATCCACGGTCAGGAACGAGACATCCTCGTATTTGGGTTTGGAGTTGGTGCCGTCTTTCGTTTGCGCTTGAAGAACTTGCGAATCCAAACAAGTAAACATGCCCAAAAACAGGGCCAACAGGACTGGTTTTTTGAAACCGAATCGCATGGAGAGAACTCCGGCGGTGTGGCAGGAAACAGATATTGTTATTTCTATTCTAACCAACCATTGCGGATTTGAGATCGTTTGTCTGAAGAATATCTTGGAAGTTTCTGGCAGAAGTGTGAAATTGAAGGGCGCGGACAAAGCGTTGGAAACCTATAGCGGATCGCATCGAAATTGTCAGTTATTTCGCTTTTAAATTCTCAATTGTTGGAAATTGCGCTTGACAGGTCTTTACAAACAGGCGAGAACATATCTAGATAAAAAAACAGCTACCCGAACCGTTGTACCACCTCTCCCATGGCCAGTCAGTCCGGATAGCAAGTTTTTTCAAGTTGAAATACTTATTGCACCTGGTGTGCCAAACTAATATTTCAACACCCCAAATCCACCTCTCCATAGCCGTAAGTAGTGGCACTAAAACTACTTACGGCTTAATTTTTTTCTTCCTAAGCCGCTTAAGATTCTTTCTTCTTCATCAAATTCTGACTTACTACTGCCTACGGACTGGGCAAGAGCTGCCCTGCAAAGCATCATTTGTGAGCGAGCCATGAGAGGCGCACCAGTCTCGTCCTCCTCCTTTAGAATATTCCCCACAATTAACAATCTCAGTCGATTTCCTGGTCTGAAGAGCGAAGTGAACGCCGCCGACTAGAGCCGGTTAGGGCCGTTACAATAGGAACGTACCAACCAGCAGGCCCGACAGAGTTTACCGGACCGCTAAATACGACAGATTTCGTTGAGTTAGGTCATACAATTTGTCATAATTGCCTTTTGCGGAATATTTTTTTGAAACTGCACGAGATTCGGTGTTCCTCGGATAAACAGAGTACGCTGTGCGGAAATTGTTGATTGCGAGCCAAAAGGGGGGTGTCGGCAAGACAACCGCGGCCATTAATTTGGGTGCCGCAACCGCCCTCTCTGGTGGGAAAGTACTGCTCGTCGATGCTGATCCATTGGCTTCGATTCAACATGCGCTAGCGCTGAGTCCGCATGATAGGGCCGAACGTTTGCATTCCATCGGAGCCGAAAGCGAGGCCCCGATCTGGCGGAACATCGTTCCCGGTCTGGATGTCAGCACTCCTTATGGAGATCCAAATTCTCCTTACCATACTCTCTTCGAATATCTCAAGCTTTTGCGAACTCCCCCCTTTCAGGGGTACGATTGGATTCTCATCGATATCACCCCCACAATTGGCTCGGTTCAACTCCGCCAATTGATCGAAAATGTCGATGATCTGATGCTGGTGATTCGCGCGGAACCGATGGCGTTCCGGGCCGTTCCCACCTTTTTGACCATCGTTCGGGCGGTGCAGGATACCGGCGTGGACGTGAATGTCTGCGGCATTGTACTCACTTTGCCGCCGGGTGAACCGCTGGGCGGCTCCTGGGAAACGGAACTTCGTCGCTGCTTCAACCGCTCTCTCCTGCCCCATGCCATTCCGTTCGATCCCGAAGTGGGCCGAGCCAGTGTGCTGGGCAAGCCAGTGCTGGTGGTGAATCCGCAAACTCCTGCCTCGACGCAATATGCGGCTCTGGCACAGACCCTCGGTTTGATCGCTTCCGAACAGGATGTGGTCGATCTTTTCTCCCATATACCTGTAACCGGGATCGGTTTGAGTCAGGTTTCCAGGATCAAACCGGTCATTGCCGCCCCCAGCCAGATCACGAGTGCGGAAGTGCGGGCTTTGCTGGGAGCGCCCGTCGATCAGATTTATCAATCTCTATCTGGTACAATGGATCGCCCGGCCGGCAAGATGCCCGTGTACGATGACCACCTCCCGAAGGGCTCTTCTCTCGAAGGCCTGCAGGACACTGCCCGCTTACCGAAAATTGAAATGCATATTCCCGCCGGAGCGACTTCTGAGACCGTGCAGAGGAAGGATATTACTGTGAAGAATTCTGATACCAACGGGGTGACCGAGAAAAATCCCGGTAGTCGGGGGCATATCGGCGATGTGACGTTCATTGCCTTTTCTCCCGATGGTCGATCGCTGGCAACCGCCAGCTGGGATAAGACTGTCAAACTTTGGGATGTCGCCAGCGGCGCAGAACTCCAGACACTGCGCGGCCACACCGGCGTGGTGAGTTCTGTCGCATTCTCGCACAGTGGGGAATTGATCGCTTCCGCCAGTTGGGATAAGACCGTCCGGCTCTGGAACATCAAAACCGGCCAGCAGGTTTCACTGTGCAAAGGGCACTCCGGCGTCGTTACCTCAGTCGTGTTTGCCAGCCAGGATGAAATGATCGCCAGCGGCGGCTGGGACAAGAGCGTTCGGCTCTGGCAATTGAACGGTCAAGCCGTAGCCGTGCTGCAGGGACACCAGCGGATGGTGACTTGCGTCGCCGTCAGTTCCGATAACCAGCTGACGGCCTCCGGCAGCTGGGACAAAACTTTGCGACTGTGGCCGCGCGTCGGCGGTACACCGGTTGTCTTGAAAGGACATACCGGTGACGTGACCTGTGTGGCCTTCTCGCCCGATGCTCAATGGATCGCCTCGGGAAGTCTCGATCATACAGTTCGCCTCTGGGATCTCGATCGCAATAAAGAGCTGTATGTGCTACGCGGCCATACCGGGGAAGTGACCGCAATTTCCTTCTCGCCGGATGGAAAATACCTCGCCTCGACCAGTTGGGATCGCACGATTCGCATCTGGGATGTGGCCAGCGGATCACTGCGCTACACGATGCAGGGTCACGAAGGCGTCATCACCGGGGTGGCATTTGCTCCGGACGGAAATCGACTCGCCTCGTGCAGCCTGGACCGCACGGCACGAATCTGGGATGTCACGCAAGGCAAGATGCTCTCCTCTCTAGCCATACAAACCAGCAATGAAGCCAAGTCGACCCAAGCCACGAATGTGCCTCGGGAAACACCGGCCCCCATACCTTCGATTCTTACGGACACCAAAGGCGTAATCGATCTTCCTCCCATCGAGCAGCCGCCGCTGCCAGCTAAGCCGACTGCCCCGACGCCTCCACCCAGTAAAATTTCGAAGTTGACGCCCCCGGGCCTTCCGAGGCCGAATGGTCGTCCTGCACCGGTGCCCCTGTCGGAACAGCCCAAGCCGGATGAAATTGTAGAGACCTGGGCCGCCCCTCCGTCGACTCCTCTCCTGTCCGATATCATGGGGCCGAGCGTGCTGAAATCTTCGATTCAGCCTCCGAAGATCGAAATTCCCAAGCCGCCGCCGCTACCCGATTTCTTCCCCGAGAAGAAACCAGTACTGCAGCAACCGGCCACGGTGGTCGAGCCGAGAACGAGTTCGTTACCCGCTCTGCCGCCTTTGCCCACACCAATTAAAACCGTTCGGCCGACTGCGAAAGCGGTGGCTTATAACGCGGTGGCCATCACTCTCGACGATCACACGGCCTTGGCCGCCCGTGACGATGGCAGGATCGATATTTGGAATCCGACTACCGGGGCTCGTCTGGGGAGTCTGGTCGGCCATGTCGGTTCGGTGCACGCCATCACCTGTCTGATTGATCTAAAGCACGCGGTCAGCGCGGGCGAAGATGGCACGGTTCGAATCTGGAATCTCCGATCTTTTAAAGAAGACGCCTTGCTGCAAGCGCATACTGCCGCTGTGCTGGCGTTGGCAGTGTCGCCGACGGAGAATCGCCTGGCCTCGGCCAGTAGTGACAAAACGGTGGTGATTTGGGATTTGACCACCCGGGAAAATCTGCTGAAAATCGACAATCCGCAGAGTGCGGTGACGGCACTGGCCTATTCGCCGGATGGTCGACAACTGGCTTTCGCCGGTTTGGATGGCGTGTTGACTCTGGCCGACAGCGCAAGCGGTAAAATTCTCCGGCAATGGAACGCCCATGATCGGGAAATTCATGCCTTGGCCTTTTCCATCGATGGACAATCGCTCGCCAGTGGGGCAGAAGATGGCATTGTCAAAATCTGGGATGCGGTCACCGGGGAGGAATGGTTCGCCTTAACCGGCCACGATCGACCGATTTCCGCGATCCAATTTTCCAGCGAAGGGTCGATGATCGCTACGGGTGGCTGGGATGGCCGGATTATTCTCTGGAATTCCCTCATCGGCCATCAGATTCGGGTGCTCGGCCGACATCGCGCCGAAGTGACCGGTTTGACTTTTCACAACGGCGGCAAGCAACTTCTCAGTTCCAGCTGGGATCGAACGATTCGTAACTGGGATCCGCTCAACGGCGGCCAGATTCTGGAAATTTCCGATGAAAAAATATCGACATTCAAGCTCGATTTGCCACCCGTGCCCGAATTCAAGCTACCGCCTTTGCCGAAAACAATCGAACAGGAGACGCCCGATTTCAATTCGACCGACAAAGACAATCAGCCGACGGACGTCCTACCAATCGCTGGCGTCTTAGCGCCCTCGCCTGAGGAACCCTTGGAAGCCACCGAACCGATGGAAGCTCCGGTTGCAGAAATTGTGCCGGAAGCCATAGCGGAACACGTACCCGCCCCCGTTGCCAAGGAGGTGACCTCGACGGCCGTTGCGGAACTGATTGGTGAATCGGCCCCTCTGGCCGATCGCGTCAACGATAGCGATCCCTCGATGGCCATCCCGGCCTTGCCGCTCCCGGAGGCTCGATTGATCGCCGATGAGTTCTCCGCTTCCAAAGTCCATTCGATCAAGCGAATTCGTCCCCTGGAAATTCCCAAGGCTCCGGCCACTCAGGAAGCCATTGAATTGATGAAGGAAATTCCAGCGCAAAGGTCCGCCGATGCCGAGGAAATTCCGCTGTCCCAATTGCCGGACGATTCGATACTGAAGATGGGCGAACCGGTCGATGAAGAGGGAGTCGAACTGCACGCGCTGCCGCCCGCCGCACCGTCGAAAACCTTGGTGAAGGTCGAAAAACAATTGCTGGCGAGCGCCGGAGCCGATAATGCGACCACTCTCTGGGATTTGGCCGATGGCTCGACGCACGCCACTTTGAATGGCCATACTCGAGACGTGATGGCGGTCGCCTTTTCCTCCGATGCCCGCTGGTTGCTGACCGGTTCCGCGGATGAATCGATGCGGCTGTGGGATGTGGCCACCAGTTCTCTGCGCTACACTTTCGAAGGGCATTTCGGCGAAATCAATGCGGTGGCTTTCAGCCGCGATGGCCGAACGCTGGCCTCTGGCAGTTGGGACATGAGCATCCGGCTCTGGGATCTTCCTACCGGCTCCTGCATAGGAAGTCTTCTCAATCACCGGGGGGCGATCTCCTGTGTGATCTTCAGCCCGGATGGTAAGTGCCTGGCTTCCGGCAGTTGGGACAAAACCGTCAAGATTTGGGATTTGCTGGCCGGTCGGGAATTGTACACTCTGCGCGGGCACGAAAAAGTCGTCACTTGCGTCTCCTTCAGTCGGGATGGCCGTTTCCTCGCGACCGGCAGTTGGGATAACACGGTGCGAATCTGGGATCTGGAAGGGGGCGGAGCCGAGTTCGCGTGTCTGAAAGGTCACACTTCAACCGTCAGTGGAGTGGTGTTTCTGCCGGACGGTCGCCGGGCGGTATCTTCCAGTTGGGACAAGAATGTTATCCTCTGGAATATCGAGGATGGTACGATTATTAAGACCATGACCGGGCACGAAGATTCGATCCGTTCGCTTTCAATGTCGAGCGATGGAACGACCCTGGCCACCGCGGCTTGGGACGGCTCCATTGGGCTTTGGGATCTTTCTCGCGGGGAAGAACGGCTATTCCTCACGGCCCCAGGTCGCAAGGTGCATGCGGTTGCTTTCGCACCGTGTGTGATCGAGACGATACAGAGTTGAGCGAGTCAGAATCGACTGCGAACCAAAGATTGATATTGATGGTTATGAAATAGATTTTCGAGAGAAGTTCGAAGCGGAAGGACTCTTCCGCTTCTGAAAGTGCTTGGAGCTTAAACTAGTTCCCTGCTACTTCCTTTGGCATTACCGGTATCACTTCGATGGAATTTTTGTCCCCGGCCGCCAGCGCACTGGCTTTGCTCGGAGGGGCACAGCAGGCCGGAATTGCTTCGCTGTCGCAGCAGGAAATCGAGATCGCTTGCGTTTCGGTACAAGCCGCCGGAGCCGTCTTTTTGCAGCAACTCGGGCCGAGATCCGATTCGCATATCATCGATTCATAGATGAAATAGCCGGTCACCAGCAAGCCAAGACCCGTCGCACCACCCAGAATGATTTTGAACATCGTACTACCTCTGAAGTTACCAACTCTGCCTTATTGTTGTCCGAATATTGGTGGAAGTCAATCGCGATCAATTTTTTCAAAGAAATAGCAACTCAATCATTTACAAAAATGAGAGCGAACCCGTCATACCCTTTTTCGCCTACGGTTTGCATCGCGGTGGCGCTCACCCGTTTTTCCTGTCGGATCAATTCATTCAATGCACGCACCCCTTGCACGCTGGGATCGGAGCTGACCGGATCGATCACTTCGCCGGCCCGGACCACATTATCGACAATAATGAGAGTGCCGGGGTGAGAAAGCTTCAGAGCCCACTTAAAGTAAGCGGGGTTGCTCGGTTTATCGGCATCGATGAAAATCAGATCGAACGGAGTCGGATCTTCCTCATAGATTTCGGCCAGCGATGTTTCCGCTATCCCCTCACGCAGCTCGATGCGATCCGAGAACCCGACGAGTTGAAAATTCTCGCGAGCCACGGCGGCGTGGTGCGGATCCGCTTCGAGAGTAATCAGTTTTCCGTATTCGGGAAGTGCGCGGGCCATCCAGACGGCGCTGTAGCCACCCAGGGTGCCGATTTCCAGAACCCGGCGGGCATTAAGCATGCGTAGGAACAGATTCAGCATCTTACCTTGGTTCGGTGTGACGCTGATGGGAGGGAGGCCGGCGTTGGCGCTGCGGGCCAGCACCTCTTCCATCTGGGAATCTTTACCAAGGAGTGTGTCGCATAAGTAGCGATCGACGGACGTCCAGACTTCCGAGGTCATTTGCGGTACTCCTGCCTGAAGATTATTTACTTACCCAGAGATTTCGCCGCATCCCGGCATAACTGCTCGGCCTGTTCCGCCGTCGGGGCTTCCGCGATTGCTCGAACGACCGGTTCGGTATTACTCGGTCGAACGTGCAACCAGCGGTCTGGCCAGTCGAGCCGGAGGCCGTCCAGTTTGTCGACCCGAGCTTCGGGCCAGCGGGATTCTAGGGCAGTCAGAGCGGCTTGCAATTTTTCGGGAACCACGGCGTATTTGGTTTTTAACATCGCGTATTTGGGCAGCGAATCGACGGCCTGGCTAAGGGTTTGCCCCGTTTTCGCCAGGTACTCGAGAATGAAAGCCATGCCGACATAAGGATCCCGAACCCAGCCGACGCGCGGATCGATGACGCCGCCGTTACCTTCGCCGCCGATGACCGCCTGATGCTTGCGAATGCCGTTGACGACATTCGCTTCCCCGACGGCCGAGCGATAGCAGATCTGTCCAAATTGCTTGGCCAGGTCTTCATTCATTTTCGAAGTGGACATATTGATCACCACCGGACCCGCTTTTTGCATCAGCCGGTGCCGGACTGCCAGTGCCAAGGTGGCTTCTTCGGAAACGCATTGACCCCGTTCGTCGATCAGCGCCAGGCGGTCGGCATCCGGATCGAGGACGAAGCCGAGAGCGGCTTTACTACTCGGAACTTGAGGTCCGATCTCCCCCAGATGCGCTGGGATAGGTTCCGGCTCGTGGGCAAAATGTCCGTTCGGTTCGCAACCGATTTCGATGATTTCACATCGCAGTTGCTGAAGTAAAAGTCGAGCGAGTTCGCCTCCCGCCCCGCCGTTGGCGTCGACCAGCACTCGAAAGTGAGCCGAGTGGATCAAATCCAGGTCCACGAGTTTCAGAACGGTTTGAGCATGGAGAGCCAGCGGCTCCCGGCTGCTCTCATAGGAGCCGATTTTGTCCCAGCTGGCATATCGCGCGTTACCCGTCTCAAAAAGCTGGCGAACTTCGCGGCCTTGTTCCGGAGAGAGCACGGCCCCATCGGCATCGAACATTTTCAGGCCGTTCCAGGGAGAGGGATTATGACTGGCGGTGATTTGAATGGCGCCCATGGCGTTAAAGTGCCGCACGGCCAGCCCGCAAGTCGGGGTGCTGGCGATACCGATATCAATTACCCGGCAGCCGGTGGAACGCAAACCGGCCACCACGGCCTGCAGCAGCATGTCCCCGCTGGGCCGACTATCCCGCGAGACCAGAATCAAGCCGCCCTGCAGGTAAGTTCCGAGCGCCACGGCAAACCGGCACGCTTCTGACGGAAATAGGTTCTGGCCGATTAGTCCGCGAATGCCGGAAACGCTGACTATCAGACCTGCTGGGAAATTATTACTCATCAAGAAGTTATAGGAGTTCCGAGATTGAAACGAGTACGGGCAAATTCGAAAGCAGATTGACCGACCATTCGCTTGAGCAAGTGAGAATCTGTTGTAATCTTTAGATCATGGCCAAGAAACACAAGACGAAGCCCGCACCGACGCCGGTGGCGACTTCCACACCAGTACACCTGCCGGCTGTAGCCAGTTCCACCCGCCCGTCTTACTGGTTCTCCTGGATCCAGGTGTTTGCCATCGACGCTCGCTCGCTGGGTCTATTCCGCATCATCTTGGGGCTACTTCTACTGGCCGATCTGGTGTTGCGCGCTGTCGATCTTGAGGCTTTCTATTCCGATGAAGGGGTTATGCCCCGGCTGACGCGAATTGCCAATTACGAGTTGAACGATACGACCGGATTGAAATATCTGCTCTCGCTTCACATGGTGTCCGGGCAGAACTGGTGGCAGATTCTGTTGTTCAGCATCTTCGGACTTTTCAGTTTTTCGTTGATGATCGGTTATCGAACCCGGCTGTCCGCCCTCGTCAGTTACGTAATGCTCTGTTCACTGCAATCGCGCAACCCCATTATCCTCGATGGCGGCGATGTCTACATTCGCGTTATGTTGTTCTGGGGGCTGTTCCTGCCGATGAACATGCGCTTCAGCGTGGATCGATGGCTTCGTCCCGAACCGGAACCCCCTCTTGGTGTCCTGAATCTCGCGACCTTCGCCATGCTGACGCAAGTGGGATATGTCTATGCCATGGGCGCGGTGTTGAAGAACGATGCGGTCTGGACGCGCGACTACACGGCCATGTACTACGCCATGTCGCTCGAATGTTTCTCCACCTGGCTGGGAAAATGGCTGGTTCATCAACTGGTGCTGACCAAATTTCTCACGTTCGTCACGTGGTGGCTCGAACTCGTGGGGCCGATCCTGCTCTTATTGCCCTTCTGGAATCGCTATCTGCGGATCGCCGTGATCCTCGGTTTCTGGGGCTTCCACATGAGCACGGAGGAGACGCTGCACCTGAGTATTTTCCCTTTCATTGGCTGCATGGCCTGGATTCCCTTCATTCCGGCCTGCGTCTGGGATGCGAAAAGCTGGCCGGGGAAGTATCTGGTGCCGTTTTTCGGGGCGTTGGTCCAACCTATACAAGTGCAGATTGAGGCGATAATTCGCGCGTTCCGGCCCTATTTTCGGAAGCCCGAAGCGCCGTATTTCGAAATGGGAAGAGTTGCGAAGATCTTTGTGGGGATCACGTGGATTTACGTTCTTTTGTGGAATCTTCGGGAGATCCCCAAAATCGGCCAGTCGGTGATGCCGCTTTCGTGGAATGTCGTCGGCCGCTTACTGCACGTCGATCAGAATTGGGACATGTTTGCACCGAAGCCTACTACCGACGATGGCTGGTATGTGATGAAGGCAATTCTTCTGGATGGTACGGAAGTCAATCTCTGGGATCTCGACCAGCCCGTCACGCTGCAAAAGCCGGAATCGGTTCAGGCCACTTACATTAACCGGCGCTGGCGAAAGTATCTGTTGAATATTTACCAGGGAAGATTCGACCAGTTTCGCCAGCCGTTTGCCTTATGGCTGGCGGTTCGCTGGGAGAATGCGCATCCCGATCGGGGACCGGAGAAGCGCATCAAGACGATTCAAATCGATTTCATGCTCGATGAGGTGTTGCCGCCCGGTGTCTCTCGACCGGCACCGCGGCTGGTGAATCAGATTACGATGGAAAACAAGCAACTCAAATGAGTTTGCGATCCTGAAGAAAATTCAGGATCGCCGCTACGCTTTCTTCGATCGTCAGTTTGGAATTGTCGATTGTCAGTTCCGGCTTGAGCGGAGCTTCATAGGGATCGTCGACCCCGGTGAAACCCATTCCCTTTCCAGCCGCCACAGCTTCACGAGCCTGCTTGTAGAGTCCTTTCGGATCGCGCTGTTCGCACGTGCCGATGGGGGTATCGACGAAGATTTCGATGAAGGGAATCGCCCCGGACTTGTTCTGCTCGTGAATGGCTCGCGCGGCGTCCCGATCCTTGCGATAGGGACTGATGAAACTGGTCAGACAGATCAGACCCGAATCGGCGAAAAGCTTGGAAACCTCACCGATTCGTCGGATGTTCTCTTCGCGATCCTCGGCGGAAAATGCCAGACCGAAGCGCTTGGCGGAAGTTTCAGAATACTTGCGGGTATCCATCAGGATTTTCGGACCGGCGTTCAGCCCGAAGCGGATGTTATCGCCATCCAGAACGTAGGCCGGATGGCCGCGCTGAATCAGAACTTGTTCCAGGGCGACGGCAATCGTACTTTTGCCGGAACCCGAAAGGCCGGTGAACCAAAGCGTGGCCCCGGTCTGCTTGAGAAGCTTGGCTCGTTCTTCGCGAGTGACGGTACCCGAATGCCAGGTGATCTGCGTAGACTTAATGTCGCTCATATCCTGCCGTGTTCCTATTCGATTTATCCCAGGCGGAAACAAAAATAGGCACTGTCCTCAAAGGAAGAGTGCCAATTTAGCCTATTTGGTAGGAAGCAGCAGAGAAGGTGCATCGCCAAGTTTCACTTCGATCCGGCAATCGGGGAGTTCTCCCGCTACGGGTGGCTGGCTGCCGCCGGTGGGCCGGATTCGAATACCAAACGTTCCTTCGCCGGGCAGAGTGATGCGCAATCCCTGGCCCAGACCGGCCTCATTTCGCAACGGTTTCCAGGTAGTCCCTTCGTCCGAAGTGATCCAGAAGTCGGCTCGCGAGTCGCCGCGCACATCCGAGGTATAGTCCAGCGTGCAATTCCTCGAAGTCACTTTCAAAAGGGGAATGGTCTGCTTGAGCTGCATTTTTTCGGGAATGCGCCCCATCTTGGGGGATGCGGAAGCGGAGGTCTGATCTACAGGTAGCATTCGAGCTTCGCGCGAATTATCGCCGGGCTTGGGAAGTTCGAAATCCTTTTCTGGCAGTTTCGGGAGTTCCTGGGTCATACTGGGTATGGCCACTGGAAGCGCGCTCGGAATCGATTTGGGTATTTCCGGGAGTTTAAGATCGACCTCGCCGACTTTTCCAGGTTGGGTCGGGGAAGACGATGTTTTAGCGTCCGAGGGGGAGTCTGGCAGCACCGGCGGTCCTGCGATCGCATCCCCCTTCAGGTCCGGGAGATTCTGAGGAATCTCGATACCCAACTTCGGCTGAGGTTTCGTTAATGCAGGTGTAACGGGCTTCTCGTGCACATCGAGTGCGGGCAGTTTCGGCAGATCTTCCACCGTGGACTTGATTTCCAGTTTGGCGGTTTGAACCGGAGGAAGCTTGGGAAGGTCATTGTCTGCCGTCACGGCCGTCTTCGGCAAAGCCGGGGTCTCGATTTTCACATCCGGTGTCGACGGCATACTCGGTAGTTTTGGAAGATCATTACCTTCCAAAACGGGCGACTTTGGAAGAGGGGACGCATCCAGCTTCACAGCTGGCGTCGAGTTCATCGCTGGCAGCTTGGGAAGATCGTTTTCTCCCGACGCGGTCATCTTGGGTAACAACGCCGGCTCGATCTGGATCTGGTCTGGTTTGGGTAGCGGTATGTCAGAAAGTGTGGATGCCGCGGCTTTGGGTTTCGTCTCGCCGCTGGACATCTGATTGGAAAGCTCGGCGGTCAAAGGCATTTCGGGCATAATAGCCGGTTGCGGCATCAACTTGGGCCAGGCCGGTTGCTGCACCTCATTCACTTCGAAACTGACCGTTTTGATTTCGCTGTTACGGACCGTCAGCGTAGGTTCCGACGGGCGCGGCAGAGTCAATGATTGCGTGTCGAAAGCCGTTCGAGTGATCGATTTGGAGGTGCTTGTCTCCGCTGAAATTTTATCGCCGACGCGAATCTCTTTTTCGGTCTCGTTCCCCGCTCGATCCCGCACTTTCATGCGAATTGCACCCGCCAGGATACCAGGATGAGGAACGGTAAAAAGTTGAGGCGAGTCGGCAGTGGCATTTTCGAGATTTTTCCAGGATCCGTCTGCAGCCTTATAGCTGAGTTTCAAGCTGGCATAGTCCGGGTTGGCATCGACGATGCTTGCCTGCAGACAAATATCGCCATTGGCCGCGTGAATCGGTGTGAGCCGAACCTCCGGCGGCACCGTATCGACAACTACCAACCGTTGAGGGACTGCCCGCGCTAACGAGCTCGGATAGTTTTTGCCGTTGCGATCCACGAGAACGAACAGAAAGGCGTACGATCCGTCTTGCGGAGCGCGATATTCGAAGGCTTTCTGATCGGCCGAGGCCGTACCGACGCACTGCCAGTCGTCATTTTGGAACTTCGCATAGAGTTTCACTTCCGCGATATTCCTGCGGACCGCCTCCTCCATGACAATGGGTAGGCGCAGATTCGGATTCTTGACGTAGATAGGCGCCATCTGGGCATAGGCGGGAGAAACGGCAAAACCGCTCCCCACCAGAAGAGCGGCGGCAGCTCGCGGCCAGAGCGAGCGGAATAGTGGTTGCATAATTGGGACCCTCTTTCGCGGCAATCCTTGCGGCAACTAGGGGTTTCATCAGCCCCGAATCGTTCGGTTAATATTTTCCAGCAACGCGGAACTCCAGCGGTCGCCTTAACGTTCGTCCCGTCGGAATATCGGTTACATAAATCCAGAGGGTGTAGACACCAGGGTGGATATTCCGGGGGACAATCACCCGATTCACAAAATACATATCTCGCGGCAGACTGCGGTATTCGCGAATAAACTCGGTGAATACCTCGCCCGGGGAATCGGCATCCGTGCTGACAACTTTGTCGGCGGCATCGCGCAGTTCCCAGTGGCTGCTGAGTCGAACGTAATAGCCATTTTCCGGAGCCTCATAACTCCGGTTACCAGTCAGTTTGCGTATTTCCGTCGAGAAGTTTCGGATCTCGATGTACACATCCACATAAGTGTTGGGTTGGAAGGCCGGTCGAAGATCCTTGATGTAGTTGCCGTATCGGCTCGCTTTCTCCACGTAGCAGATGCGGCCGGCCGTAAAAGCGGCTTTGGAACGCACCTGATCCGCGGCGATCTCCAATCGATCCAGGACTATGTTGGCTTCCTCGGCAGAGAGATTTCTCATTCCCACTTCACTGATGCGAAGAATGGGATGCATGAGATTCGAGAGCATCTCCTGCGTGCCCGAATCGTAATTCTTCAGAGCTTCAAACACCTCGGTGTTTCGGTTCTGCTGCATGCATCGAAGCGCCACAATCAAAGGGGAATCCATCGGCGATTGCGGCGCTTCGGGCACCGGAACGACAACCATCGGCGGCTTCTCCGAACGGACCTTTTCGAGATCGACTTTCGGAGGGGATACCGGCAGCTCCTCTTTCGGGGCGGGAATCGGTCGAACCGGTGGTTCGACCTGAGATACAGAGTGCGGAGGATCGACCTTCTTCTCCGGTGTCGGATTCTCCTCCTTCGGCAGTATCGGTTTCGTTTTGCCCAGGGGGAACGGATCACCCAGTTCGGCCGGGCTCCTCGTTTGATGATCCTTGATTTCCGGAGTCGGTTCCGTGGGCGTTACATCTCCGATCGGGATGACCTTGTTAGTCGGTTTCTCTTCAATCTTCGGACTGGGGTTGCCAAGCTTGGAATTCAACACATCCCAGTCGGGAGCCACAACATTGGGTAGCGCCGGGAGCGATTCGTTCGGCAGAGTCGCCGGTAGTTCCTCGTTCGGTGCCGGAACTGGGAGCGGCTTCGGTGTATTCTCGACTACGGGCAGTTTCGGCAGCATCGGCGGTTGCTGATATTGCGTCTGCTCCACGGCGGCATCTGTTTTCGGTGCCGGGGCAGTCCTATCCGTTTCGGGCAGACTCGGCACTGCAGTTTGCTGAGTGATGCCCGGCATTCCCACAAACGGACCCGAAGCCGGAGTGGGCGTTGAACCATTGGGAATCGAACTGGTTTGCAGGGCCGTTGCCGGAGTCG
Organism: Telmatocola sphagniphila; assembly: GCF_018398935.1. Lineage (GTDB taxonomy): Bacteria > Planctomycetota > Planctomycetia > Gemmatales > Gemmataceae > Telmatocola > Telmatocola sphagniphila. Next base: position 6,105,094 of record NZ_CP074694.1, read on the forward strand.
TGGCGGCCGGCGTACTCACTTGAGCGGGCGTGGGGAGCTGAGTCGGTCGGATGCGATCCATCCCTCGCCCCGTTAAGTGAGGAGGGAGGTCGTTATCGACTGAAAGGCAGGCTGGCAGTGATAAAGCTGCGAGACTGATTCCGAAATACGCTATCCGCCGCGCCATCCGTGACCTCTTCGTCAGGGTACGCCTGGTCCTATAAGAAGGTGGACAATAGCAGAGGAGAGAGAGGTGTCAAGTTCGGTCGAAGCGAAGGAAATCTTCACTGGGAAATGGCAAAAACTGTCTGCAAGCAGCTCGGGAATCGAGCCGCAACTTACATAGCTTCCCCAGTTTGTCGGGGAGACTTCAAATCGGCGGTTGGGCGCGCTTTGGAGAGATATTCAGAAACCGGAATTTCAACCGATTCGGGCAAGCTGGAGAATCAGGAGAAGAGTTTGTCGAACCACGTCCGCGTCTGGGCCGGAATGATCGGCAGAGGCCGCCAGGGAAGATTGTTGATGATAATGTTGCCGTGCAGACTGCAGACTCTATCCGCCACCCCCTGATTGGTCCAATGGGAGATACGATCGTAAGCCGAGCGAATCTTGGGAGGTCGTCGAACGGTGGAGTGTCCATCCGAAGCGACCAGATGAACGAGATTTCTTTGAAACCAGCTCTTGAGAATTTTCTCTTCCCGGCGTGCTTGCGGCATGGTGATACTGCCGGCATTCACCTGGATTATGCAGCCCATGTGAACCAGTTCTTCAACGAAGCCTTCATGGTAGAAGACATCCGGATAGCGTTCGGCATGGGCGATGATGGGAACGATGTTCCGCTGTAAGAGCGTATCGGCAATCGGCCGGATGTCGAGCGAGATGTTCGCGGGGAGTTCCACCAGAAGAAATCGCCCGTGATCCCCAACCGTCAGATACTTTCCTTCGGTGAGCGATTCTTCGAAGTCGAGTTGAATCATGACTTCCGAGGAGGGGACGACATTCAGTGGAATCTGATTGACGGCGAGCTGCAGCTTCAATTCCGATACTGCCTGGCGAATCCGCTCGGGAGTATTATCGGGCCAACCCTCATTTTGATGTGCCAGGGCCGCGGCTGTTCCGGTTCCATCCGCCACCGCCAGTGCGCACATTTCCAAAGCGTCTTCGAGAGTTCGGGGGCCATCATCCAGACCCCAGAGCAGGTGAACGTGTAAATCGACGAAAGAGAGCATTGGTAAACTTTCACCCGAGGGCGGAAAAGAGCCTCATCCTTAAGAAGTGAACCCGGGCGAGGTTCACGGGCATAGCCATCGCCTATCAGCCCTTTTGGCGAAGCCTTCGACGGATACTACTGCTGGAGCTCGAGTTGTCGGACTCCGCCGGGGCGTCATCAGTGTATGCTTCGCGATAAGGCTCGCTGTAAGCGTAACCGTACGTGCCGTAGCCACCATCGCGGTAGCCGTAACCGTAACCATAGCCGTAACCGTAGCCGTATCCGTTACCGCCGCGGCTGGAATTGTTCACCACGACTCCCAGCAGATTGGCCCCGACACCTGCCAGCATTTCCCGGGCACGTTCGGCGGCCGGCCGACCGTTCTTGGAAATGGTCATCGTCAGGATCACGCCATCGACGCGGGTCGAAACGATCGACGGATCACTCACGGCCAACAACGGCGGCGTATCGAGAATCACGATTTCGAAATCGTCGCGAATCTTCCTGAGCAGTTCCGTGAATTTCGGTGAGGTCAGAAGTTCAGAGGGGTTTTCCGGTCGCGGTCCGCAGGGGAGTAACCACAGGCCCGGTATTTCTTCGCATTCCTGAATGGCCGAGTAGAGTTCTACCTGATCCAGAAGAACGGAGACGATACCCACTTCGGACTTGCTCTTCTGATCGAGACCGAAGATTTTGTGAACTCGCGGTTTGCGGAAGTCGCAATCGATCAGAATGACTTTTTTGCCTGATTGAGCGACCGACACAGCCAGGTTGGCCGCCAGGGTCGATTTTCCATCCCCGGCGTTCGGGCTGGTGATTTGAATAATCTGGTGGCCTTTTTCGCGAGTGTTGAAGTAGAGCGAGGTTCGCACACCTCGATAAGCTTCCGACTCCACCGATTTCGATTTGATGGCCGTGATTAATTTTCCGTCGATCATATCGAACTTGGGATTATCTTCCTCGAGCGGTCGCAGTACCGGAATATGGCCGATGATCTGGGTGCCGAGTCGACGGCGAATTTCATCCGGTGACTTGAAGCTGCGATCGGTCATTTCCGCAAGATAAGCCAGAGCACAACCGGCGATCAAACCGAGGAAACCGGCTATGGCCAGATACTGCATCGGCAGCGGAGCGACTTTCACGCCCATTTCCGGAGGAGTAATGAGTTTAGCTTCAGTTGTAGGACTATCCCGGTTCACAGAAATGGTGTCGATACGGTTTTCGAGAGTTTTAATTTCTCGGTCCAGCTGTTCCTGAGTGAGCATCAAAGATTTTTCTTCAATTGTCAGCTTGGAAAGTACGCTATGTACTAATTTATCGGCGTTTATTTCTTTCTGAATTATTTTCAGTTTCTCTTTATCTTTAGCTAACTCCCCTTCGACATAAACGCGGTACCAGGATAAAGGATCCACGGAGAAGTTCAAATTATCCGTATCTTTGTTACGATCGTGAATAATCTGCTTTAAGGCTTTGATGCGGCGATCCACGGCCTGCACTTCGGGATGTTCCTTGCCCATGGCAGTGAGTTTTTCACTCAGGGTAAGTTGCAGAGCCAGAATCGATTCCTCGACGTTCTGAGCATTCTTGAGTTCGAAGGCTTTGTCTTTCAGATAAGGATCGTCCTTCTTAAGCTGAGCCATCAGCTGCGCACGCTGCGTAGTGTCTTTGGGACTATTCTCGATCTGACGAATGGTGTAGTCATAATCGCTAATCTTAAGTACCAGATTCCGCTCCCGTTCCAGATCCAGGCCGATTTTCTGAGAGAGCTGCTCAAAGGTATAAGTGCTTGTTTCAGACAACTTAGTCCGACGGTTAATGAGCTCGCTGTCGATGGTCTTTTTTCGCTCTTTCTGATTATCCAAATTCCGTTTCAATTCCTTGTAAGCCTGATCGGTCAAACCGGTGATGCTTTCCTTGAGTGACTCGTTATAGCCTTCATAGACTTGGGCTAGTGCGGTTTGGGCATCGGAAGGATTGTGGGATCGAAAAGATAGGTTCAGAATATTGCTGACGGCTCCCGTGGTTGTGTCCCGATAGCGGGAAACCGTCAGGCCGTTGGCGACATAAGAGACATACTCCGCGGGCGGCTCTATCAGAGTACTCTTTTGCAGGTGATCGGCGGCACGGCGCTGAATCTCAGTCGATCGAACCAGGGCTTCCTGGCCCGCCATGAAGTCGATGATGAAGTTCTGCCGACTGTCGATAACGCTGCTATCCTGGGCCGCCGATTTGCGGTTGAAGACCATGATACGAGCGGAAGATTCGTACACCGGCCGTTTCTGGGTGTAGAAAATGAAACCGGCCACCATGCCCGCAATAATGCCGAAAATGACCAGTGTCTTCCGTCGCCAGAGTACGCGCATCAGATCCGAACCGCCGCTGCTGGCATGCGGGGTGGGTGTGTGAGGCCCCTCCGGAGGGTGAAGCACAATTTTCTGTGAAGGATATTCGACTACTGCCGCCACGGGTAAATCCTCAAAAAGTTGGGCTGGATTCGAGACACCAGAATCAAATGCCTATTGTTTCTTCCTGAACATTGACGGCCACCGCTTCCTCGCCTAACTGGCGAGTGACTGTGGTCAAGCACCGTTCGGTATGCTCGACCATTCGGGCTAGTGTGGCCAATTTATCCCACATCGTTTCCGTGTCGGGCTGTCCCACTACGGTTAAGCGTCCGATGGCATGCCCCTCGTAGAACAGGGGGATTTCTGCTTTCCAGTCGCTCGGATTTTCCTGCTGACCGGCGGCCCGGTCCCACCGGGCGTGATAACTTTCGTGCAACGCCGGGGCATTGACGTCCAGCCACAGCTTCTGGAGATTCATCGTGCGTGCGGCCGAAACCAGTTCCAGCCAGATATCATTCCAATCGGCCGTGCCTTGGAGCCGAACCTGGAGTTCGTTTTCGTGATTTTCCGATTTCACTTTCAAAATCGAAGTGACGATGGCTCGCACCCGGCTTTTCAGCAGATGAAGCTCCGCATGGCCGAACAACCGGGTCATGACCAGGGAGGCCGTAACCGCCATCGCTGCAATCAGGGCAAACAGTTCGTTCTTCCAGTAGACCGAAGCCAGGACGCCCGAAGCGACGATCAGCATCATTCCGCCGACCAGGAGCAAAATACTCTGCCGACTCAAACCGCTTTTCTGAAGGCAATGGTGCAGGTGTCCTCGGTCTGTGGTGTAGATACTTCGCCCGGTCAGTTTTCTTCGCAGGATCGCGGCGGTCGTATCGAAAATTGGCAGAATCAGTAGGGCTATTGGAATGCAGACGGTGGCAACCGCAGGTCCTTTGATACTTCCCTGAATGGCCATGGCTCCCAGGAAATAGCCGAGAACCATGCTCCCGCAGTCGCCTAAGTAGACAGTAGCCGGGGGAAGATTGTAACGAAGGAATCCAATTACCGAACCGGCCAGGATACTTGCGATCACGGCCACATAAAGATTTCCGAGCATCAAGGACATGGTGACGAAGGTCAGGCAGTACATGAAGCTGATACTGCCCAGCAGGCCATCCATACCATCGATGAGATTCAGGGCGTTGATGGCTCCCAGCATCCAGAAGAAGGTGAAGACTACCCCGGCCGTCATTCCCAGATCGATGGAGGTGCCCAGGAAGTTCAGTTCGGAGATCAGCATCTTTCCTGGAAAAACCAGAATCGAAATCGCCGCGATTTGACCGAGGAGTTTATGCCGGCCTCGCATGCCTCGCCAGTCGTCGAGCAGGCCGACGAGCCCGATTAATATCGAGCCAAGTACCAGGGAGAAGAGTCGGCCGGTCATCTGAAAATCGAAGTCCAGCCAGTTAGAAAGGGTCGATGCGAGTGCTATTCCCAATAGGGAAACCAGCAGAATCGCCAAACCACCCGCGCGCGGAATCGGCTTGGATTGGTGCTTGCGGCGACCGTCCGGGGCATCCACTAGCCCAATTCGGTGCGCAGTATCGCGAATAATGGGTACCAAGATTAGCGAACAAACAGCACTGAAGCCGAAAAGTAGCAATAGTGCCAGCTTGGATTCATCGGACACGGAAAAGCCCTTCGATGGAACGCCAATCGCTGTCAATCAAGTACAGGGAGAGTAATAGTTGTGACGTAAGCGGGAGAGCAGAATTCGAGCCGTTGGGCCGATAATCGGAATCGGTAGCAACGCTCAACTTCCAACCACCCAATAGAGGTACAACCAATAGAGGTGCCGTCCTGGCTAAATCAACGTAAGTCCCGGCCAAATACCATCCTAGCCCAGGTACAGTTCGTGAAATTATACCCGGTCAGGTAAGCCTGTCCAAGAATTATAAGTGTAGAATTCTAAGGGGTGTTGACGGTCTGGCGGAGAATCCGGTTTATTCAGACCAATAAAAAAAGATATTCGGAGCGGTAAGCACCGCTCCAGGTGTTAGATACAGCATTTAAACTCCGGTTTAATTGGAGGCTGCTTCGCCTTGGGGGATGATCGTCGTCTGGTTCAGGCGGACACTTGTATCCGAGGCACCTACCAGTTTCGGACTGACATTCATATCAACGAAAGAGTGTCTTCGTTCATGCACTTCCGCGCGGTCCACAGAGACGGCTTCCGGCGCAGTGATTCCAACTCGTATGCGATCTCCCTTGATCGAAACGATGGTGACTCGGATGTGATCGTCGATGATGATTTCTTCGCCAGGTTTGCGAGACAGAACTAACATGACACCCTCCTTGGATGTATGGTGAGAAGATAAACTAGTTGCAAAGCTCCTATGCAAACAGTAGACCAAAATTTTGAACCACGAACCGGTGTTGGAAAAAAATCTTCCGTATTAATCTGGGTAATTTTTCAGCCGCAAAATACTACCCAATTTAACACCCAGGTGTTGGTTCTCATAAGTCTAGACGGCTAATCGTTACTTTTCGTTCACGATAACGCGAAAAAAAGCAACGACTTGCGCGGTTGTATAAGAAACAACCACTGGGTAATTCGTGCATGGGCTGGAAATCTTACTTCGATTTTGCAAGGCCGATTGTGGCTATTACAAACTCGCTCTTGATATTTTATACGAAACTTAGGGTTTTTCATGCAACTGCGACCTTTAGGTAGAACCGGCCTCAATGTCTCCGCCCTGAGTCTCGGCGGGGCCGCGTTCGGGAACATCTATGGAAATCTCACCCTGGACCAGATCCGTCGGACGGTCGTCCGATCAATTGAATCCGGAATTAACCTTATCGATACTTCGCCCTATTATGGCCTGACAAAATCCGAGAGCAATCTCGGTGAAGTCCTGCAGCACGGCTGGCGCGAAAAAATTATTCTCTGCAGTAAAGCTGGGCGAAATGACCGCGCTGCTTTCGATTTCAGCCCCGAAGCCATGCGGCGTAGTGTCGAAGCATCGCTCAAACGTTTGAGAACGGACTACCTCGATATCCTGATCGCACATGACATTGAATTCACTGATAATTTTGAAAAGGTCTTTACGGAAACCCGCGACGTTCTGCACGCCTTGAAGAAAGAAGGCAAATGCCGATTCATCGGGATGTCTTGCTACCCGCTCAGTCTGCTGAAAAAGGTCATCGAGACCTGCCAGATCGATGTGATCATCACTTATTCCAATTTCTGTCTGCAAAACACTCGTTTGATCGATGAACTGCTCCCAACTCTGGAGAAGTTTGAAGTCGGTGTCCTGAACGCCAGCCCCCTTTCTATGGGTTTGCTGACCAATCAGGGGCCGCCTGAATGGCACCCGGCGTCTCCGGAAATTAAGGCCGCCTGTCGGAAAGCCGCGGAGCATTGCCGCAATCGCGGGAGCGATATTTCACTTTTGGGAATGCAGTTCTGTCTGGCCGAATCCCGGATATCCAGTGTTATTTCGGGGGCCTCAACCGAAGAAGAGATTCAAACCAACTTGCAGGCACTTTCTCAAAAGCCCGATCCGCAGCTTCTGGCCAAGGTATTGGAGATTTTGAAACCGGTGCATAATCAGACTTGGTTTGCGGGGAATTGGAAGACTTGATTCAAGCGGGCTTGATTTTTCAAACCGGCAGCACATCCACACTCACAGTGACCGTGTGTTGCCCGCCGCCCATGATCACCCCTTTGATCGGGCTGACATCATCGTAATCGCGCCCCCAGGCCACCAAAATATGCTGGTCCGCGGGAATCAGATCGTTGGTTGGGTCGATTCCGATCCAATCATAACCCGGCACATAGACCGACAGCCAGGCGTGAGTGGCATCGGCCCCCACCAGTCGGGGTTTGCCGGGTGCCGGGATGGTCATCAGGTAGCCGCTGATATAGCGAGTGGCCAATCCGAGAGAACGCAGACAGCCCATCTCCAGCTGGGTGAAATCTTGACAGACACCCTTTCGCGTCCGCAGCACTTCCAAAAGCGGTGTACTGAGATTGGTCGAATGCGGATCGTACTCGAACTCGGTATGAATGCGATTTGTCAGATCCATCACCGCTTCGAGTAAGGGCCGACCGGGCGTGAAAGATATTCGTGCAAACGTGGCCAGTTCTTCATTCCGGCCCACATAAGGGGAATCGAAGGTGTACTGGAGCGCATCCAACGCGGCGGGATCCCGAGCCATCCGGATACGGGCCGCGGCCTCCTCCCAGGGGATCGTTCCAGCCGGGTCAGGGGTCGATCCCGTTAGCACTTCGGTCCTGTGTTCGGACAGGATCACCAGCTTCCTGTGCGGCTCCTGCAGCGTGAAGTGCGTTGTCAGATTACCGAAGAAATCGACCGACTCACTCATCACCGCGGGCTCGGGTTCCACGGTCAGCAGAAAATCGAGCGTATGCTGCAAAGCGCCGTTGCGGGGTTTCAGATGTACGAGATTATGACACAACGAAACCGGATCGGAGTAATCGTAAATCGTCTTGTGGGATATCTGATAAATCATGGCGTGTCAGACGGCCAGGTGCCGGGTGCGTTGCAGATGAATCAGGTAATGCTGGGTAATGGTATCGGATAATTTCCAGAGATCGGTTTCCAGCTTGCTCAATAATTCCGCCAGTCTGGTCCGGACTCCCTTCGAATCGACTTCCGACAATTCGGAAATCTCCGCTAAACGCAAGGTCGTCACGCAGGAAAGCATCAACCGTTCTTCCGCGGAACGTCCCGGCGAGTTGGCCTCGCGTGGCAAGGCTTCCACATCCTCCATTAGAGATACTAATTGAAATGCCAGCGAACGAGGATTGCTTTCATCCGCTAAGAGCAAATCCAGCACAGGAGCAGCCTGCAGACTACTGAGATACCTTCGCCGATAGGTCATCAAGCTATCGGCAATTTCCAGAACGGCTTCCAGGAGGTTCCCTTCGGCAGGACTCTGATGGATCAGCGTGCCGAACAGGAGCCGCAGTAAGTGCAGCGAACGTTCGAGACGCCGGCCCATATCGAGGAAGCGCCAGCCTTGCGAGCGCGTCATACTTTCCATCGCCAGCCCGCCAAACGCCGCCAGAGTGCTGATATGTCGGTTGATCAAATCGAGAACTTCGCCGAGTTCGGTTTCCTCGTCGGGAAATTCGTTCAGACTGGTCAGCACCCGCCACATATCCGTGGAGACCCGATCGCGAATTGTCCCGGCCACTCGGTGAATCGAGTGGAGCAGGGAAGCGAGGCTGTCGATTTTGTTCGTGTCGAAAATCTCCCGGCGAATCTCCTTCTCGCCCCAGACAGTTGCAGGCTCAATTTTCAGGGCAATCGAAACACAAGGGATGCTGAGGACCCGGCCCAGAAATGGAACTTCGGGTGTATCCGCCGGATCGGTCTTCTCCGCCAAGCGGGTCATCAGTCCGCGCAAGAGGCGATACTTCCCATCGGCCCGCTCGGTATAGCGTCCCAGCCAGAACAAATTATCGGCGGCCCGGCTTGGAAGATCGCTACCGCCGCGAGTGAGTTCCACCGGACGAGCGGAGGAATGCAGGAGGCTGAAGTTGCTGACCGGAGCTTCGGATAAAAACCAGGTATCTTTGCTGCCACCCCCTTCCTGCATCGAAACTACCATCGAATCGGCATCGCGAGTGACGCGGGTCAAGCCCCCCGGCATCATCGTGTAACCGTCCGCGGTATTGCACAGGTAGGTTCGCAGCACAATATGTCGTGGCTCGAGCTGATCCTGATTGAGGACGGGGGAGGTGGATAATCGCAACTGTTCCTGCGCTACATAATCCTGCGGATGTTGCCTCAAAGAGCGGATCAGAGCTTCCCGTTCGGAGGCGAGCAGGCGCTGCCCGAAGATGGGACGGCTCATTTTCTTGGGATGGACCGGCTTCAGAACCATGCTGGGCAGATGTTCCAGGACATGTTCCAGACTCTCCTTTTGGCCGCACCACCAGGCATTCACCGAGGGAAGTCGCAACTCCTCATTGAGCAGAAATCGACAGATGGCGGGTAAGAACGGCAGTAAAGCCGGAGTCTCCACCAGGCCGGAACCGAGAGCATTGGCAATCGCGACGTTGCCTGAACGGACTACCTGTACCAGTCCCGGAATGCCCAGATAGGAATCGATGCGTAGTTCCAGCGGATCGCAGAAATCGTCATCCAGCCGCCGCAGGATCACGTCGACCGGCTGCAAGCCGCCGAGCACTTTCAGATAAACTCGATCGTCTCGGACCGTCAGGTCGTTTCCTTCCACCAGCGTGAAGCCGAGGTAGCGGGCTAGGTAGGCATGCTCGAAATAGGTTTCGTTGTGCGGCCCGGGAGTCAGTACCACGATTCGGGGATTGTCGCGATTGTGGGGGGCGAGACTGCGTAGGGAGTCGCGAAGGCTTCGAAAGAAATGAGCCAGACGGTGAACCCGACAGTCGCGGAACGGTTCCACCAGCATGCGGGAGAGGACAATCCGGTTTTCCAGTGCATATCCCGCTCCGGAGGGGGCCTGGGTTCGATCACTCAATACGAAAAACTGACCATCGGGGCCACGACCCAGGTCGGCGGCGTAGATATGCAAGTAGTTGCCGCCCGGCACATGCAAGCCGTGGCAGGGACGCAGAAAGCCGGGATGGCCGAGAATCAACTCCGGGGGCAGTACGCCGGCGTGCAACAACTTTTGCGGCCCGTAAAGATCGGCCAGTACCGAGTTGAGCAGTCGAGCTCTTTGAACCAATCCGTTTTCCAGAATCCGAGCTTCTTTCGCACTGATCAGATGCGGGATGGGATCGAGCTCCCAGGGGCGATCCATGCCATTGGGATCGCCGTAGACGTTGTAGGTAACGCCGTTTTCTCGGATGATCTGCCGGGCTTCATTCCATTTACGTTTGAGTTCCGTAACTCCCAATCGATGGAAGCGCTGTTGCAGTGGATCCCAGGCCGCGCGAAAAGTTCCATCGGCCTCGATAGTTTCATCGAAGCAACCTTCGAGCGGTGCGTAGGCGAAGGAACTCATCGGTTGCATCGGAGACTGCATGAGACTGCTTATTTACGGAGATCGAGTGTAAATGGCGATTCGCAGGTCTTCGTCTCAGGGGACAGGACAACCTTCCCGGCGGTATGCCCCTGAGCCAGGAATCGCGCGGCGCGCCGACCATCGGCCTCCAACGAATTTACCGGGGACGTTTCGAATGACCGGCCGCCCGGATGGCTGACGTGGTAAGTACAACCCGCGATGGCCCGATTGTTCCACGTATCGATGACATCGAAGACCAAGGGGGAATGAACGCCAATCGTCGGGTGCAGACACGAAGGCGGCTGCCAGGCTCGGTAGCGGATCCCGGCAACGTACTCGCCGTTCACCCCGGTCGGATGCAACGGAACTGCCCGGCCATTGCAGGCGATGACATGACGGCGATCGATCAGGCCGTTCACTTTAACTTGCATCCGCTCCAAAGAAGAATCGACATAACGGGCTGTGCCCCCGGCTGAACTTTCCTCGCCCAGGACATGCCAGGGCTCAATCGCATGCCGTAATTCTAATGCAACCCCCGCACCGACGATTTCGCCCACCTGCGGAAAGCGGAATTCATAGTGTGGGTCGAACCATTCCGCCTTCAACGGCACGCCGGCATTCCGCAAGTCTTCGATCAAATCGCGAAAATCTTGTTGAACGAAATACGGCAACATGAAGCGGTCGTGCAGTTCCGTACCCCAGCGAACCAGTTTCTGCTCGTAAGGTTTCTCCCAGAATCGAGCTACCAGGGAGCGCAATAGTAACTGCTGGACCAGACTCATGCGATAATGCGGAGGCATCTCGAAAGCCCGCAACTCCAGCAGCCCCAATCGTCCGGTGACGGAATCGGGAGAATAGAGCTTATCGATGCAGAACTCCGCCCGATGCGTATTTCCGGTAACGTCCACGAGCAGGTGACGGAAGATGCGATCGACCAGCCAGGGGGTCACGTGTGTGTTCCGCCGCACTTCGCCGAGAGCGATTTCCAGTTCGTAGAGGCTGTCGTTTCTCGCCTCATCGACACGGGGAGCCTGTGAAGTCGGGCCGACAAACATTCCCGAGAACAGATAGGAGAGCGAAGGATGATTGTGCCAGTAACTCACGAGGCTTCGGAGCAGGTGGGGCCGACGCAACAGTGGGCTATCGCTGGGCGTTGCCCCGCCGATGATGAAGTGATTGCCGCCCCCGGTGCCGGTATGCCGGCCATCCTGCATGAATTTTTCCGCACTCAAACGGCTCTGATGTGCTTCCTCATAAACCGTGTGCGTGATCGTACGCAACTCGCCCCAACTGCTGGCCGGTTGCACGTTGACTTCGATGACACCTGGATCGGGAGTGATGCTGAAGTGGCTGAGTCGGGCATCGACCGGCGGCTTATAGCCTTCGATTTGCACCGGAATTTTGAGCTCTTCCGCCGTCCATTCAATGGCTTCGACCAGATCGAGATAGTCTTCCACGCTGCGTTGAGGCGGCATGAACACCATTAAGCGGCCTTGACGCGATTCCACACAAAGGGCGGAACGAATGATGCTCGAGTCCGATAGGGTACGAGCTCCATCGCGAAGGGGGCCACTATTCGAAATGCGACTGGCCTCCTGTCTGCGCTGCCGGGAGTCCTTGGTCGGTAGGGGAGGGCGGGGCAGGCCGGGGTCGGACTCGAAAAAGAGATCCCGATCTCCCTGCGCTTCCCACGGCAGGGAGTCCAGCGGCAGTCTATAGCCCATTGGCGAATCCCCGGGGATCAGAAACAGATGTTCCCGGCGCAGAAACCATTGGCCGCTCTTCCAGCGATCCTGGCCTTCCCATTCTTTTCGCAGGGGGAGGGCATAACCCACTGTCGAATTCAGGCCTTTTTCAAATATCGCGGCGAGCCGTCGACGTTCTTCGGGGTCGTCGAGTTTATTCTTCAGGGGATCGACATTAATCGGTAACTGACGTTCTTTCCAGAGGTAGTACCAGGTGTCTTCGTAGCCCGGTAACGCGTGGTCCGGGTTGACGTGTAATCGATCCGCCAAGGTACGGATGAATTTACTCGATTCAACGGCGGTTACCCGATAATTGAAATTATCTTCGGCTATCAACTCGGGGTTGTGCCAGATGGGTTCCCCATCTTTTCGCCAGTAGCAACTAAAAGCCCAGCGCGGCAGCGATTCACCGGGATACCATTTGCCTTGACCGAAATGCAGCAATCCATTTGGTGCGAATCGATCCCGGAGTCGTCGAAATAACACGCCCGCACGTTCGCGCTTGTGTTCGCCCAGTGCGGCGGTGTTCCACTCTTCGGCATCGCGATTGTCGATGGCGACGAAGGTCGGTTCGCCCCCCATCGTAAGCCGAACGTCCCCCGCATGCAGCAGTGTATCGACCTTCTGTCCCAGCGCTTCAATCTCTTGCCATTGGGGGTCGGTATAAGGCAGCGTAACCCGGGGATCTTCGTGAATCCGGGTGACCGACATTTGGACGTCGAAGTGAGTTTTGAGTTCATCTTCTCCTTCCCATTCCACAGCGCCGGTAATCGGGGCGGCCGACTGCGGATCGGCCGTGCAGGCCAGTGGAATGTGTCCCTCGCCACACAAAAGGCCGCTGGTCGGATCGAGGCCGATCCAGCCCGCGCCTGGAAGATAGACTTCGGCCCAGGCATGAAGATCGGTAAAGTCTTTCTCTGTTCCAGAAGGCCCATCGAGCGATTTGATATCGGCGGTTAACTGAATCAAATAGCCGGAGGCGAAACGGGCCGCCATCCCCAGACGGCGAACGACCTGCACCATCAGCCAGGCCGAATCACGGCAGGAACCGGTGGCTTTCTCCAGCGTTTCTTCGCAGCTTTGGATGCCGGGTTCGAGGCGGATGGTGTAACCGATCAGATTTTTCAGATGCTGATTGATCTCGACCAGATAGTCGATGGTCTTCGGATTGTCCCGTCTAAGTTCTTCCACGAGAGCGATCAGACGCGGTCCGGCGGGCAGCACTTCCAGATAAGGGATCAGTTCCTTGGCGGTGATCTCGTCGTACTCAAACGGAAATCGCTCCGCACTTGACTCGACGAAGAAATCGAAGGGATTGATCGGGTTCATCTCGGCGATCAGATCGACTTCGACGATCAACTCCCGGACGGGTTTGGGATAGACCACCCGTGCCAGGTAATTGCAATAAGGATCCTGCTGCCAGTTCAGGAAGTGGCCGTCGGGGCGGACTTTAAGCGAATAACTCAGGATGGGCGTTCGGCAATGCGGGGCTGGGCGCAGACGAATCACCTGCGGCAACAAGGTCAGTTGCCGGTCGTAGATGTAAGAAGTTTTATGATTAAGCGCAACTCGAATAGACATGCCCGATACCCGATTCAGCGAAACAAGGTCGTCGCGGAACGAGGAGAGTTTACCCGCGCTACAGCGATTGTATCAGAAACACTTGGGCAATAAGCGAACATCGGGGGGAATTGATGAAAGTAACACGTTGTACAAATGGTACTTTCGGAAAGACCGGCCGTTCATCCTGGACCGGCTGAAATTTTACGCTTCATCTCATGTCCAGAGGCTAATTATGGACTAGCCCCCGGAAGTAGAGATTCTGAGCTTTACTTGGTCAGTGCAAAAGTGACTTTGTCGATTGTACCCGTAAAGGGGAAGGGAGATTTGTAATCCGGCGAGACCGGTGTAATCGAATCTCGACCGATTTCAAAAGGCTCCAAGCCGTGACGGAATGTGGATCGTTTAATTTTGCTCTCGGCTGTCATTTTGCCATTAACAAACATCTTCATTGTACCGCCAAGTTCCTTCGATCCCTCCGGCGTAAATTCGGTTTTCAGAACGATTTTTCCTTCGGGTATCGCATCGGAACCCGTTATGGTGATATCCGCGATTTCGAAGAAGCTGTAATGGAAGACCGGCTTACCCCCCTTGATGTAGAGCGACCAGCCGCAGGATTGTCCGCCAACACAAGCTATCACCCCTTCGGCACCTCCTTTGGGAATGGTCAATTCGGCAGTCAGTGAATGGGGTCTGGGGAAGAGCTGGGGGCCAATTGGCTCTGGCAGCCAGACATTATTACCGAAGTAGGTCCAGCTGGTTTTTGGTGGACCTGCCGCTCGCATACTGGGATCCATACGCTCGGAGAAGCGAGGATCGAGCGGAAGGACATTGTACTTCTTTATTTCAACGAGGAATTGATCCTTCAACTCTTTGAGTTTCTCTGGCATGGCCGCCGCCAGATCCTTCGCCTGGCTGAAATCTTCCTCGATATTATAAAGTTCCCAAGGCGCATTCACGAAGCCTTCGCCTCTCCCTGCGGTTTCCCAGGGAAGTCCGTATTGGCTGCAGGCCACCCACCCATTGTGATAGATCGCCCGATTGGTCGCGAGTTCGAAATACTGAGTCGTCCGATGGCCTTTTGCCTGAGCATCCTCGAAGGTGTAGACCATCGAGACCCCTTCAATCGGTTTTTGTTCGATGCCATTCACAAATTTCGGCTCCGGTATTTTGCAGGCTTCCAGAATAGTGGGCACGACATCGATGACATGATGGAACTGCGTGCGGGTTTCTCCCTTGGCTTTAATACCTTTTTGCCAGCTCACCACCATCGGATTTCGCGTTCCACCAAAGTGGGAAGCTACCTGTTTAGTCCACTTGAACGGAGCATTCATTGCCCAGGCCCAACCGACCGGAACGTGAGGCTCACTTAAAGGGCCGCCAATCTCATCGAGTTTCTTAATCAGACTCGGCAATCCCAATTGAATTCCCATTAAGCTGGCGATTTCGCTGAAGGTTCCTTCGAGACCACCTTCGGCACTCGCGCCGTTGTCGCCGACGATGTACATGACCAGAGTATTTTCCAGTTCGCCGGATGCTTCCAGGCTATCCAACAGACGACCGACCTGAAAATCGGTGAAGGCCATGTAGGCGGCATAGTTTTCCATGAGCCTCGTGTAAACCTTCTTGGCATCCGCGGGTTGTTCTTCCCAGGATGGTATGCTCTTGTGTCGAGGCGTGAGCAAAGTTCCCTTCGGGATAATGCCCATTTCCAACTGCTTGGCATGGATCAATTCGCGCTGTTTGTCCCAACCGTAATCGAACTTGCCGACGAATTTATCCCGCCATTCTTTCGGTGCATGGTGAGGAGCATGAACGCCGGAAGTGCTGAAGTAGTTGAACCAGGGTTTGTCGGGATCGGCGGCTCGAACATTGCGAATCCAGCCGATCGCTTCATCGGTCATATCAATGCTGAAGTGGTAACCCTGTTCCGGAGACTTCGGCTGGGGAACCCAGGTCGTGTTGCGATAAATCGTGGGATAATACTGGTGAGTTTCCCCTTGATTGAAGCCGTAGAAATAATCGAAACCCAAACCGGTGGGCCAGCGGTCGAATGGTCCCGCAGGGCTGATATCTGGCTCGGGTGTGTTATGCCATTTGCCGAACATACCCGTGGCATAGCCATTGTCTCGAAGTACCTGCGAAACCAGAGCGGTGCTCTTGGGCAGAATCCCCGTATAGCCGGGATATCCCGTTCCCATTTCAATGATCACGCCCGTGCCGCAGCTATGGTGATTTCGGCCGGCCAGCAAGGCGGCTCGAGTCGGACTGCAGAGTGCCGTGGTATGGAAGCGAGTGTATTTCAAGCCATTGTTCGCGAGTTTTTCCATAGCGGGAGTAGGGACGGGGCCACCGAAAGTGGAGCACATACCGAAACCGACGTCATCGAGCAGGATCAGCAAAACGTTGGGTGCACCCTTGGGGGCTTTCAGTGGTAGTGGAAAACTCGGCGTGGAATCTTTGTAAGTCTCACCAATCTTCCCCTGAAAGGCCGGGTCTGGTTTCGGCAATTGCTTTCCATCGGATTGCTCCGAAGTGAAGGAGTTATTTTCATTGGCGAAGAGTTCACTCCATCGCCCCGTTGCGATGAACCATCCGAAAAAAAACGCCAGTGCCGATATGGCCACCATTGGAAGAAGTAATCTTCGATGCATGGTACGGTCCTCAATGTTTCGTTAACTGCGAATCACGACTTTACGGGGACAATGCGAGGACAACGTAACATAACAAATAAGTAAAAACACTCACTTTCGAGCAAGATTGCGAAATCCGTGAAATTGAGGATCTGGCATGGAATTATTGCGAATTTTGTATGAAGTGGCGAAGAAAGTCTGGCGAGATATTGAGAAATGCACGTTCAAGAAAGGACAGTTTACCGAAGCGAATTAACGAAAAGATCCAGCCCCCATCGATCGAAGGAAGCTGGATCCAGATAAAATTCGCTGGGTATTATTCCTGGTCGTCCCAAATCGGATCGTCGTAACCCTTCTGGGTTCCCTGCATCAATTTTCGCATCTTGCGCTCCTCGGCCAACTCGTCGACTCCATTACCGCTCCGACCCGTGTTGGGATCGTTCTCGATGGTGAGGACCTGGGAGTATTCAGTTCCATCGACGGTCAACACTACGCGGTAGCTACCCGCCGGAGTCTGTTCAAGCAGACGATTTCCGAAGTTCGAACCGGCCATCTGTTCGGCCGTCATGCCGCGCGGTATAGCCCCCATCTGTCGCAGATCCCACGAGACTCGATTGAAGCCGACGTCCTTGGTGGGAGTCAGAGTACGAATGTTCTTACCGTTGATGTCGATCAGGGAGAGTGTGATCTTCTCCGGCTTCTTGGCCAGGTGATATTCGATGTTGGCGGAGCGGCTGGAATTGGTACCCACGAACCGGCGAGTACCCGTGCTGAACATCCCTTCCTTGGTCAGGTCGAGCTGCCAGCGAATAACGTTGCTCGGTTTGTACAGCGAGGTCTTGGTACTGAGGCTTTCCGCGGAAACCTGTCGGAGGGCCGCGACGTCGGTAATCCAGATACTGCGGCCATGGGTAGCCACCACCAGATCGTTGGTACCCGCCGGTTGAGCAAATTCATGCACGGCCACCGTCGGCAAGCTCTTGCCGTTGATCTTCGTCCAGGATTTGCCGCGATTGATGCTGACCCAGGCCCCGAATTCGGTACCCAGATACAACACGTTTGGATTGGTCACATCTTCGCGGAGGACGCGGCTTGAGCCCATTGGCAGGTTAGCCCGCAGGCTGGTCCAGGTCGTACCGAAGTCTTCGGTGACGAAGATATAAGGATCGTCGTCATTCGAACGATGGGCATCGAAGCATACATAAGCTCGGCCATCTTTAGCCTTGCTCGCTTCAATGCTGGCGACCCAACGCGGGCCGGGCAGACCGGCGGCTTTGAACTTGTCGCTGACATTCGTCCAGGTCTTTCCACCGTCTTTGGTCAATTGCACGGCCCCATCGTCAGTGCCGACCCAGAGGATATCCGGGTTCACCGGCGATTCGCAAAGAGCGGTACCGCTGCCCCGTTTGGTCAGGGTGATTTCCGGGGAGAAAATCTTCTGGTCGTCGCCGCGCTTGATCGACTTGAACACGTAGTTGCCCGCCGAGTAGAAAATCGACGGATTGTGAACGGAGATAATGAAGGGCGTGTTCCAGTTGAAGCGATAGTTGCCCGCATTGGCCACGGCTCGGGGACGGATGAAATTGCCGCCTCCGGTCTTCAAGTTTTTGCGAGTCATCATACCGTCCTGGCTTTCGGCATAGACGATATCGGGATCGACCGGGTCCACTCGCATCACGAAGCCGTCACCACCGTTGAGGTAGAGGAAGTCTTCGTTGGACGGTCCGCTCAGGCGGTTAGTCTCGGAAGGACCGCCCCAACTGCCGTTATCCTGCAATCCTCCGTAGACCCGGTAGGGTTTGCGGTTATCGGTGGTGACGTGATAGAACTGGCCCATGGCCATGGTGTTCAGGTGTTCCCAGTTGGCCCCTTGATCGTAGCTGACGTAGATGCCACCGTCGGTCCCAAGCATCATATGTTTGCCGTTCCGGGGATTAATCCAGATCGCATGAATGTCGGAGTGTACGCCCTTGTTCACATTTTCATTGGTGAATTTCACGCCGCCATCGTGTGAGATATAAAGGGTCACACCGGCAGAGAGTAAAACTTTCTCATCCGAGGGGTCCTGCCTTATGACGCTGAAGTAGAAGGGGCGTTCGTTAAGGCTGTTAATGCGCTTCCAGGTTTCGCCGTTGTCTTCGGATTTGTAGATGCCACCGGTGTCGTTTCCTTCGGGGCCCTGGAAATCCTGAACGTTGGGACGCTGGCCTCCAAGACCGGCGGCACCGGCGTTGGGTCGGCCCGGTCGGGCATTATTGTTGTCTTCGAGAACGAGTTCGACTTCCGCGGCCTTATCGCCTCGTTTGTAGTTCAGTTTGATTTTGTCGCCGGCTTTTTTACCGACCAGTGTTACGAACAAACTCTTGGTGTCGGTCAGCTTGCTACCGTCGATGGTGAGCATCACATCTTCCGGTTTGATGCCGGCTTTGGCCGCGGAACTGCCCGCGCGAACTTCGACGACTTTCAGACCGCCACCTTCCATCGGCTCGCTATTGGTTACGCCGAAGGTAACCGGTCGTCGGCCTCCGCCACCTCCGCCCCGTTGTTGAGCGCCTTCAATCGGCCGGCCCTCCAAAACGAGTTCGATGGTTTTCTTTTCGGTACCGCGAGTAACTTCCAATTTAATCTTTTCGCCAATTTTTTGCTGGGGAATCAAAGCTCGCATGTCTTCGTATTTTTTGATTTCCTTATCGCCGAATTTCGTGATGATGTCGCCGACTTTCAATCCGGATTTTTCCGCAGGTCCTTTTTCGGTAATACCGGTCAGTTTCGCGCCGCCCTTGTATTCTTCGTCCCCTTGAACGCCCATGTAAATTTGTGTGGGAGGATTACCGCCCCCTGCTTTTTCGGTGTCGATGGTAGCGAAGATTGTGTTGGGGTTCTTGCGGGAGTATTCTAGCCCGATGCGGCCCATGTTCGCTTTGGGAAGTCCCTTGGTCAGTTTGGTGAACGTCTTGCCTCCGTCGGTGGTGCGGAAAATCCCGGTGCCCGGCGCCCAGAGTTTGTTGGGCGCGTACTCATCGGCTCCTTCCGGACCTTTGGCCTCGCCTCGGAAGCTATCGAACTCATCGCGGGATCGTTCCCAGGTCGCGACAATCAGGCTTTCGGGATCGTTGGGCTTAATGACGATTTCCAGGGCACCAGTTTTGTCGTCGATATAGTGGATGCGATTCCAGGTTTTGCCGCCATCGGTGGTTTTGTAAACTCCGCGTTCTTCGCTGGGGCCATAGAGACGGCCCAACGCGGCCACGTAAACGATGTCGGGATTCTTGGGATGGATTACTACGCTACCAATCTGGTAGCTCTTCTTCAGACCCATGTTGGTCCAGGTTTTGCCGCCGTCGGTCGATTTGTAAATACCATCGCCATAGCTCACGGAGTTTCGGGGATTGGCTTCACCCGTGCCAACCCAGACGATGTTTTTATCGGAAGGGGCCACGGCCACCGCGCCGATGGAAACGGTGGCTTCATGATCGAACTGGTGTTCGAAGTTCGATCCGTTGTTCACCGTCTTGATCAGACCGCCCGATGCGGTGGCAGCCCAATAGGTACTGGGATCCTGTTCGAAAACGGCGATGGCGGTGATTCGGCCGCCCATGTTAGCGGGGCCAACGCAGCGCCATTGCATGGCCGCGCCGTAGGAGGCGATCGGGTCGGCTGCCGGGGGAGCCGAACGCAGCTTCACCAGTTCCGCGCGAAGCCGTTCGATTTCTTTCTCGATCTCCTGGATCTTTTTATCCTGGGCCAATTTATTGGGATCGTCCCCATACACATTGGGGGAAGCCAATTCCGCGATTCCCAGAGCCAGGAAGGCCAGGAAAAAGAGCCGACCTATTAAGAAGGGTGTGCGAGTGATTCTACTCCGAGTCATATTCTCAATCTGGGTTGAAGGATAAAAGGATTGGTCTGGGGTATACGATGCTATAACATTTTACGCAATCGGCACATGCTACCAACTGACATTCGTCGATGACAGAGCTAACAGGGCACTTCTCGACTAGTCAGACCGGGCAGTCTCAGTTTGGTAGCGATTGAATTGAATATAGCGATTGAACGGTCTGAGATCCGTTGCAAAATTGATGAGAATCGCCTCATGAATTTTATCTAGACGCGACCGGGAATTTCCGGCTAACATATTACTTGTTAATCCAACCTCCCGCCTGAGATCAAATCATGTTGCGACACACCAGCTTGTTGGGTCTCAGCTTAGTACTTTCCGCTTGGTCGGTTCGCGCAGACGATCCTTATCCGCCCGCTTCGAACAAGCCAGCTAACGAAGCTGCAGCGTATCAGCCGCCTTATTATCCCTTCGCACCCGCCGCTGCGAGCATCCAGTTCGATAAACGAATGGTACTCACCGGATTATTGCCGGCTGTGTATGTGGAGAACCTTTGCAAGGTCAAATATCGCGTCACTACCAAATCCGCCGATTGCCAGAAATATATCGATCAAAGCCTGGGCTACCTTTATTCCTATGTCTGGATGGAAGCGGCTCGCTCGTTTGAAACCGCATTGAGTTACGATCCGGAGTGTGCCTTCGGCTATCTGGGACTGGCGCGGGCCTTCGATAAATGGGGCAAAAATTCCGAGGCGAATAAAGCTCTGGAGAAAGCCAAACAGTTATTGCCTAAGGCCGGGCATCGCGAGCAACTACTAATCACATCCAAGTTGCAAGAAAAAGGGATGTTGCCCGGCGTCGGCCCGGATGAACGAAAGAAAAAGGCCGCCGCCACCTTGGATGAACTGCTGACGCTTTACAGCGATGATGAGGAAGGCTGGTTTGCGCGGGCACAAATCAATGGTGGAACTGAGGGAGCGGTTTATTACAAGACTCTGCTTTTGCACAATCCCGTGCATCCCGGGGCCGCCCATGAACTGGTTCACTTTTTTGAAAATTTCAAGAGGCCCGCACTCGGCTGGCCATACGCCGTCGCCTATATGGAATCAACTCCGAAAATCGCCCACGCCTACCACATGCAAGCCCATCTGGCGATGCGGATTGGAAAGTGGGACCGGACCTGCGACTGGTCGGTTCGAGCTCTGGAACTCGAGCGAGAATATCATCGCATTCAGAATGTGAATCCTCGGGATGATTTCCAATTTTCGCATCATCTCGAAACCTGCATGACGAGCCTATTGCACGAGGGGCGGTACGCGGAAGCGCATAGCATCCGCACCGAGGCCGAGAAGTATGGTTGGTCCTATCTGCAGAATTTTCTGGCTCTGGCGATTGCCGAGCGAGATTGGGAGGAAGCGTTGAAATTGATTCAGAAGAACCGCAAGGGGGATAAATCGCAATTGGCTTACCAGATGGCCATGTTGTATTTGGAGCAGGGCCAGTTGGATAAAGCGAAAGCCGAACTGGAAGTGCTGCAGAATCTTCAGAAGCAACGGAAATCGGATAAGTCCGCCGAGGTGCGCTTCAACACGGCGGAAGGCTGGCTGCTCTGCCAGACTGGTTCGGGCGAGGCCGGATTGAAGCTGTTGCAGCGGGCCGTGGATAAGACCAAAGATGATTACAACCACCATGCCTGGGGCCGGGGCTCATCCCTGATGGAAATCTGGGGCGTCGCCGCTCTGCAGGCTGGGGACATCCCGGCGGCGGAAGAGGCCTTTCAGGAAGCGCTGGCTCACGATGCCGGCAGTGCCAGGGCGGCCTTGGGACTTTATGCGATGTGCAATCGACTCGACCGCAAGGAAGAGGCCGAGCGCTATTTGAAAGTCGCCCAACGCTGCTGGCAGCGGGCCGATTCGGTGGTCTTCGAAAAAACTAAAGACAGTATGCTGTCCCTGTCCGCCAAGTTGCCGAAACGATCGGTAACCGTATCGGCGGATACTTCGGTGAATCGATAACAATCTCTCGTGGATCGTTTCTCATGATGAAATATTGCTTCCTTCTGGCTCTGTTGCCGATGGCAATGGCGGCCGACTTAATCTCTGGACCGCAGTTGGGCCAGCGTCCCGGACCTTATAGTTTTTTGGTGGCGACCGGACCCAACGCCGGCCAACCCACCTGCTTTATTTGCGAGACCGATGCTAAACCGGCAGCGATTGTGTTCAGCCGGAAGCTCACACCGAATCTGGTGAAGTTATTAACTGAATTCGATAACTGGGTATCCGGGCAACCCAATGAAGAAGTTTATAGCTGGATGACCGTTCTGGGCGAGAAGACGATTTCTCAGGAGGCTCTTTCGAAATGGAGCAAGGAAGCGGGGTTACGCAAAGTGCCGGTGGGTGTTTTCGACGATCCCGATGGCCCTCCCGCATATAAGTTGAGCAAGGACGCGGAAGTTACTGTGCTGTTGTTCGTTAAGCGAAAAGTGGTTGCGAACTATGCGTTGAAGGCGGATGAACTGAACGAAAAAGTGATCGCCTCTATCAAACAGGATTTGTCGAAGCTGAAAAAATGATAGGCGGAAGTCCCTTTCCGCCTATCGTCCGACGCTCCGTTTATTTCTTGTCTTTCAATTCCGCGGGATTTAATTGTCCCGGTTCCTTCGCATCCGCGGGATTTAATCGGCCCGCTTCTTTCAATTCTTTTTCAACGTTCTGCTTGAGTTCCTTCTCCGTTGTGTTAGGCGGATTGAAGAACTTCTGAGGTTTTGCTTCTTCAAGCAGGGCTGCCATGATCTTCGGCACTTCCCTATCGATCTTTTTCTCCCGAAGCTCTTTTTCGATTCCGACCTTTTCTTTTTCGTAATTCCCTGGCGCACCCTCTTCGTAACCGGTGCAGCGCATCACTAAAATGCGACCTTTGGTTTTGACGATGGCGCTGGTCTCACCCGGCTTCAATTTAAAGGCCGCTTCTTCGAGTCGATCATCTCCTGTCGAACCCTTCGCGAAGGGCAGCACTTCGCCACCCTTGGAGGCGAGGGTGCCGTCGGCCTGGTTGCGCGCCACGCGATCGAACTCTTCCTCACTGCTGCGCAGTTTCTCGTAGGCCTTCATGGCCATGGTTTCTTCACTCTCCGGCCAGACGATCACTTTCACTTTCACGCGCTTACCGTGAATGATGTCGTACTTAGCCCGGATTTCGGAATCGGCAATCTGTATCGCATCGATCTTTTCTTTACCCATTTTGTAGAGCATGATGCGGGGCTTGATGACGTCTTCTTTCCATTCGAAGATGGAGACGCCGTAGTTTTTTGTGATCATCTTGAGGAATTCGCTGCGCTGGGCGATATTCGCACAATCCTGATCGATGATGGCTTCGATCTCAGCATTACTCACAGTAATGTTGCGCTTGGCGGCGGCGACTTCGATCACCTTCTTATTGACGTAAAGATCGAACTTCTCCGCCCCTTTGCGGGCCATGAGATATTCGCCAAAATCATCCCGGTACAGCGGTATGTTGCCGTAGATGTAGCCAACGACGCGACGTTCCGCATTCGGTACGACGCTCGGAGCGGCGGGAGTGGTGGCCGAGACTTGTTTGATGGACGGCGAGGCAGGCGTTTGAGGTGCCTGTGCGCTCGAGCGGTTCGTGGTCGAGAAATGGCCGATCAGCAAACCGGCCCCCAACAGGCTCAATGCCCGCAGTTGGTATTTGGTTTGAAAGTTCATCTATTTAGTTCCCCCAGAAAATTTTCTTTCAAGTGGGTACGGGAAATAGACGAACTCGGACATTAATGCAAGTGTATTTAATGTTTTTCTTCGGGTGAATTGGTTTTTGTACTATTCAGGCCCGGGATCCAACTGCTCACTTTGTGATAAATGGGCATCATGAAGGGGGGAAGGATCTTTGCCCAGTTTGCCCGACGATTCTCTCCTACGTAAATTTCGTCGTTGGGTCGAACCAAGATATTCGATTTGGTATCGTGGTCGATCAGGATCTTCTCCAGTTCGATATCGATGACCTCCTGTTTCCCGCCATTAATGACATTACTGCGGACCAGATAAATCTGCTGCAAGTCGGCATCGATGGTCAGACCGCCCGCCCGTTCCAACACTTCCAGAACCGTTTCCGGGCCACGATAATCGATATGCCGGGTGCCGCCCGCGACCGCCCCGTGTATCAGCAGAACTTTACTTTGATGAGCGGCCACGCGGACCTGGATCTTTTCCACTGGTACGTTGAAGAGCTGGCTCAGTTGCTTACGGACTTCGGCCAGGCTTTCATTCTCGACTGGAATCTGTTGGTCGCGGAGTTGCAGTTTGCCGTCCACGGCGATGAGGTGATTTCCATTCAGTTCCGGGCGCCCTTCCACCTCCAGATTCAAGCGATCGGGGAACGCCACCTGATATGCCAGAGCATCGAGTTGCGGAGAGTATTCCTTTTGGGGGATCGGCTGGGATATAATTTTGCGGACTTGGGCCTGCCGGGAGGCGCAACCGGGCATGCAGCAGCCGATCAGCAGGGCGCCTACGAGGAAATAGCACCGGATTTTCGAACTAAACCGCATAGATCGAATTAACGGTAGATAGAGGATAACCCATCATCTACATCGAACTCCCATGCGGTTCTAGTTGATCAAAAGAGGTGATTGTCCCCTGCTGGAGAAAACGTGTCTGACGATAATTTGAAGATGCATCCAACAATCCGTTCCCAGCCTGCCCGGATTACCAAGGCGTAGCGGTCACGACAATGATGACAGCTTGCGCAGTTTCCGCAGGCTGCGGAATGCATTTTTTACACAACGGTGCTTTGCACCCTTCAAGTTTATGAGACACAATCCTTTACAGTAAACGGGGACCTAATTAGGCGAGCTCATGAACTTTTCCGCTTTGGATGCTTCAGCCTGGAGAGAAGTGGGACAGGTCTATTCCCGCAAAGGGGAATTCGACCGAGCCATTGAAGCGTTCACGGCCGCTATCGAAGTCATTCCCGATGATCCCGAACTCTTTTTGCTCCGCGGGCAAGTCCTGCTGGAACGCAAAGAGTATCGCAGTGCCATCGATAACTTCGACAAAGCGATCTCTTTCGACGCGAATTGTACCGAGGCCTGGATAAAACGGGCCGAAGCCAGACTGGCCATTGAAGACTACGCGGGAGCCCTGCAGGATTTCAGCAAAGTCGTCGAATTAGATCCGCGTAAGGCAAACGGCTGGCACGGCCGGGGGGTGGTACTAGCGATGGCCGGGCACTATCCGCAGTCCCTGCGGGATCTCACCGAGGCGTTGCGGCGGGAACCGAGGTCGGTGGCTACCCTGTTGAACCGAGGCCGGGTCTACAAATCGCTAGGGCAATATTCCGAAGCCTCGGCCGATTTCTCCGGGGCGATCCGCTACGACTCCCGAAATCCCGAAGCCTACATTGCCCGCGCCGAAATGCTCGCCCAACTGGGCCGGATCGATGCAGCGCTCGCGGATCTGAATACGGTTCTTCGGCTCGATCCCCGCTCTGCCGAGGCTTTCTGGTTGAGAGCCCGGCTGCACCAGCAGAATCTGGAACTCGATCGGGCTGTGGATGATCTGACCTGGTTGTTGAAGCTTCATCCCGATCACGTCGATGCCTGGAATTTCCGGGGTTCCATCCGTTCCGAAGCGGGGGACATCGCCGGAGCGATTCTGGATCACGAACAGGCCCGCGCGATTGATCCGCGAAATCCCGCTACTTTGAATTATCTCGCCTGGCTGCGAGCGACGACCACCGATAGCCGACTGGCCGATGTGGAACAAGCGCTGGAAGATGCCCGGGCCGCCTGCGATTTAACGCATGGCGAGATGGCGGGATTTCTGGACACTCTGGCCGTGGCACAAGCGGCCAATGGTCTTTTCGATGAAGCGATTGAAACCCAGAACCGTGCACTGGATATCGCTTCCGAGGAACAGCTGCTCGAATTGCGGAGCCGACTTCAACTCTATCGGGAACATAAGCCCTATCGCGTTTAAGTCACTGCGATCGATAGAAAATTATTGATGGTGTGGAGAGTGATGGACGCCCAGAGCGATTTCGCGATGAGAAACAACGCCCCGAAAATCAGCCCGTAAAAGAAAATCTTCAACTGTGCCAGAAGCAAATCGATCCCGGTCATCTCATCGGTAAGCACCCAATAAGGCAGATGCGAAATCGCGAATAACATCGCGCTGATTAACAGCGCCTTTTTACGAGTTGTAATCTCAATCAATTGTTGGAGCACAAAACCACGAAACAGTATCTCCTCAGCCAGAGGGGCAGAGAGAATCGGGTTCAGCCAACTATTCCACTTCTCGGGAACTTGAAATTTAGCTTCCTCAAACAGCATTCGATATGCGGCGATCAATCCAGGATAGAGGACGGAGGCGATTAAGCCGTAGAGAAGCCCTTTTCGCACATTTTGAATTAAACCGAGATATTGAAAGGGCTCGCGATGAAGGACCAGTCGCACGTATAAGAACACTGGTAGCACCCATACCAGAAGTCGGACCAGGGCTTTTAGAATTCCCCAATCTAATTCGGCGGGATAATGAAACAGCAGATAGGCCCAACTCGTCCAGAGCAGGTAAAAGACTAGTAAAAAGCCGGAGAGATTTACGCCGAGCGAAGTTTTGGCACTCACCAGGGATACTCTCGGGCTCAAAGAATGAAGAAGATTCGTTTCTAATGTAATGAATCTTCCTGAACCAGCCAACCGGTTCTTTACAAATTATATTCGGCCTCTAACTTCCTAAATTTTCAGGGAGCGGAGAGGGAAGACGACTTTTCAACAATAAAGAAAAGCGGTCATCACTGCAGCTCCCTTTGTTCGGGTGCGCAATCTCTACTAATACCCCTTGTAAGGAACGGTCGAATTAAAAAGGAAGCCGAGGTTATTCACCTGAATCCCCTTTAAGAAATTCTGGGACCAGGAGGGATCGGGGCTGACCGTCACTGGAGAGAGCGTTTCCACATGCCCATCTAAAAATCCGACGCAAGCCAGGCGATCGTGCCGAAAATGCGTAAAGGATTGGTAGGTACCCCAGGACGATGCGGGGGAAAGCGGAATCGGAGGAACCAGAGCCGTCGATTCTTGAAGGCTCGCCGGAGTACCGTCGACTAACAAAGCCACTTCCGAAAAAGCGTAGGTCGCACTCGTCGACCAGTTCACAAATTTCGTCCCGCCCAGCGCTTTGTTGTACCCATAGCCGCCTGTCATCGGCTGGCCGGAAGGCCCGGGATATTGAACGTACCCTTTGAGATTCTGCCAATTGAGTGCGGGGCAAGTGACGGCCTTATAATTCTGCTCGTAATACGGGGACAGAATCCCTTTTGTGGGATCGACGATCAGATTCCAGTTCGAAGCGTAGCTGGTCTGGGCAAACCAATAGGAAGTCAGATAGGCGGGAGCCGGGCCGCCATTGGGGAAGGGGGTATACTCCTGCGGGAGTACCTGATTACTCGATTCGTAGTTGTGCAGGGCCAGAACGAGTTGTTTGGCCGAGTTGGCACATTGAATTCGAGCGGCGGCGGAGCGCACCTTCTGAACGGCGGGCAGCAAGAGCCCGATCAGGATCGCAATAATGGCGATCACTACCAGAAGCTCAATCAGGGTGAATGCGGAACGAGAAGAACTGCGACGATACATGGAGTTCCTTTCTGCCGGTCCGGGCAAGAAGTGGAGGCAACGGACCAATAGACAGCAATGTGCCTGCGAATATGCAGAACGAAACCCATGGCCGTCTCGGATTCTTGGTGCCGAAGCTCCGAACGTCGACTCGACTGGCAGGTCTTCTGGCTCTCGGCTTAACGCGACTTTCGATTCTCCTTCCCGCTTTCGCAGTGGTTATGAATCGAAAGTCTCGCCGATTACAGCGGCGGCCCCGCAACGGATTTTCACCGTTTTCCCTTTTCATCCTTCCGGCAAGCCGGAAAGAACCAATTGAGTTTTGCTGATTCTATGAATCACTGAGATGGTTGTTGGTTTTTTTTGCGGGCAAGTGATCTCGCCCGCGCGGAAAACCTAGAAAAACCGCGGCCAAATCCTCTTAGCCGAAAAAGAAAAAAATGGACGGTCGGACGCATTTCTCCACTGCAGAAATGAAAATCGCACCCGGCGAGAACGCTTAATATTATGGCCGGATGCGAGCGAAGAGAAATTAAAATCCCTCGGCAACTTTACTTGTCGTCCTCATCGTCGTCGTCATCGTCCTCTTTCTTGGTCGAGTAGAAGAAGGCAGCCCGCACCGGCGCGGGAATAGCACTTTGAGCCCCCTTCACCGATTTCCAAATGACTTCATTGAACTTCAGATCGTCGGCCTGATCTTCCTTCTCGAGATTGGCCAACTCGCTCCAGACAGCGCCAAAGGCCCCCGCCACATTTTTTGCCTTCAGATCGGTTTTCGGCTCCACCGATTTGTACGGTGTGAAATCCGGCTTGGCGGTAAAGCTGGCATAGAGTGGTCGTGCGGCGGCATCGAACTGGCTCATCGGTTTCAGTCCCAAAATCAATTCCATGGTGTGCAGCATACTGGTCGTCGAGTAGAGCGTGGAATCGACGTACTGACGTTTGGTGTAGGGCGAGATCACCAGCACGGGGCAGCGGTGGGCATCGACGTGATCCGGTCCGTTCTGGGTATCGTCTTCGAGTACGAAGATGGCCGTATCCTTCCAGAATATGCTGTTGGTCACGGCTTCGACCGCGCGGCCCAAAGCCAGGTCGTTATCGGCTACCATCGCGGTCGGCGTCGGTTTGCCGACGCGCGTGCCGGAGGTGTGATCGTTGGGCAGTTTCAAAATCGTCAGTCGGGGAGCTTCGCCTTTGGCTTCGAATTCCTTCCACTTGGCGATGAACCGTTCGGCCCGTTTGACGTCCGGATACTCGAGATCGTAGGCCCGGAACTGCGGATCGAAATGACCTTCGATCGCGGGTACGCTCGCCTTGCAGTCGGCGAAAGTTCCATCGGGCTTGACTATCCCCACGTTGTTCACCCATTCCCCGAAGGTGAAGTAACTTACGCCCGCTTCAGCGGCTTTGTCCCAGATGTATCCACCGCTGGGTCGGGACATGTAATCGATTGCTCCCTCGCTGGGATATCCGAAACGATTTTTCGGGCTGCCCCGATAACTCAGAGGCCAGGCCCGCTCCACGAAATCGGTGGCATAAGCGCCCATCGACCATTCGTGTCCATCGGCACTCACTTCCCCGTCGGCATAAAAGTTATCCAGCAAGACGAACTCTTTCGCCAGTTTGTGATGATTGGCCGTGATGGCTTCGGGGAACAGACAGAGTTCCGGTTCGCCATTGCCCTGCGGCAAGTCCCCGAAAACTTGATCGTAAGTGCGGTTTTCCTTGATGATGTAGATGACGTGCTTAATCGGAGAAGCACCGCCGAGCTTGACCGGAATGGGATTTCCCGGTTCCACATTATCCGCATTAACCGCGCTGTCTTTTTGCAGGGGACTGCACAGATAAGCCGTCTTGGTGTAGTTGGCCAGCTCACGCGGATTCGGCATTTCCAGGAAGCCAATGGTACCGTTGAGCAACTCACCGATGTATTCTTTCAGACTGCCGCGAGAGTAAGGCCCGGGTCCACCGCGATTGGCCTTCGAAGAAAGTCCTTTGCCGTTGGCGATGGCCAGCTGTTTGGTCACCGGGTTAAACCGCACGCTGGTCGGGTACCAACCGGTGGGAATGAAGCCGAGTGGTTTGGCCAGTTGCGGATCGCTGACATTGAAAACCGCCAGATTATTCGCATCGGAATTGGCTACGAATAGCATCTCGCCATCCGGTGTCAGGCAGAGGCTGCAGGGGGTGTTGCCATTAGGCGCGTTGGGATGGATGGCCGCGTTGATCACCTGCAACGGCTTGCCGTTGGTGGTGTCGAAGACGTGAACCTGAGTGGAGTTGGCACAAGCGACATAAAGCGTCGTGCTGTCGGGGCTCAGGATCAACTCTGTTGGATGACTCGCAGTTGGAAGGTGACCCGTCACCTCGTTGGTTTCCAGATCGATCACAGCGACGCAGGAGGCCATCCAGAGGCTGACGTAGAGTTTCTTGTTGTCCTTATCCGCAACGGCCAGATACGGATGGCAGGGGTTTGCCAGAGACTTGGGTGGGGATTCTTTCTTGGTCTCCGTAGTCGGATCTTTGCGATTGTCGCTGGGGCTGGGGAGTTCCCCGAGCGGCTTAATATCTTTCTTGGGTTCGGGCTTAGTCTTGGGTCCGGCCATGGCAATCACTGTGCGATTAGCCGGATTATCGACGGGAATACGGATGACATTATCCCCCCAGGTCTGGCAACAGAAAAGTTCACGGCCATTGGCATCCATCGAAAGTCCGCCCACGACCGATTTGGGGGCGATCCCGGCGAGATTGATGCTCTGAGCGTTGGAGAGGAGTCCCCGCGTGAAGTCGTACTCGTGAATGACCTCCATTTCGCCGCCGGAAACATAGAGTTTTTTGCCGTCTTTCGAGAAGCAGAGCCCGGTGAAAGTTTGATCGACCACGACCTGCGACAGGACTTTCTGTTTGGATTTCGCCGCATCGAGAATGATGATTTCGTGGGCTTTGTAGCCGCCGGTTATGGCCGCGATGTACTGGCCGGAAGGATGCACGGCGATATTGGTCGGCAGATCGCCGACTTCCACCTGCCGACCCGTGGGACGCAATTTCCATTGATTGGGAAGCTGTACGAATCCCGTTTTCAACAAACCGGGAAGGACGCGCGGCTCTCTGACTTCGGCTTTCGTCTGGGGCTTTCCTTCGGCGGGAGCCTGTCCTCTCGAGCGGGGATCGAGCCCGGCAAATAAGGCCAGACAGCAGAGGCCCAGCGCGCTCAATGCAATCAGAGATTTGGTCGGCATGATGATTCTCGTCGGTGTAATACAACGAAGATCAGCATATCTAGCGAGGCGAAAAAAGGGGAATAGATTTTTGATGAAGATTGCAGCGGTGAGGGTTAGTCCTCACCGCTGACACGATTTACTTGGCGAGTTCTTCCATCAGGATTTTGCGCACCAACTCGTTGGGGGCCCCTTTGTTGGCTCGCATCACCGCGCCCAGAATGGCATTGGCGGCTGTGGCTTTGCCCTTTTTGAAATCCTCGACCGATTTGGTGTTGCCCGCAATCGCTTCCAGGACCGACTTGCGGAGGCTGGCCTCGTCGAAGGAACTGGCGTCCTTGATACCCAGGGCATCCATCGCCTCTTTGATGCCCGAGTTGTGTTCGAGCATGTATTCGAAGGTTTTGCGGCGCGGATCCTGACCGGCCGTGGCGGTCTGCTTCAGGAAATCGGCAAAGGTATCCGCGGAAATCGGGAATTGTTCGATTTCCTCGTTCCGGGAGGTCAAGGCCGGGAAGATCAGATCGCTGATACGATTGCAGACCGCTTTACCATCGCCGATTTTCGCAGCCACGGTTTCGTAATACTTCACGAGTTTCCGGCCTTTGGCGGTCAGTACCTTGGAATCGTAGGAGTTGAGACCGTATTGAGTCTGTAGGCGCTGCCGCTGCTCGCTGGGGAGTTCGCCCATTTCCGCGCGGGCCTGTTTCAGCTGATTTTCGTTCACAACCACGGGAACGAGATCGGGCTCCGGGAAGTAGCGGTAATCGGCACTCTCTTCTTTGCTTCGTAAGACCACGGTTTTTTCGCTGGCTTCGATCCAGCGGGCCGTCGTCTTATTACCTGGTTTCAAGCGTTCGCCGTCTTTTTTAAACTGTTCGTACTGCCGGACGGCCTCATGTCGAATAGCCCGTTCCACGGAACTGATGCTGTTCAGGTTCTTCACTTCAACGATTGGGGTCGGGATTTTGCTGCCGTCGGGTTGCAGGATGCGGATGTTGACGTTCGCATCGCAACGGAGTGAACCTTCTTGCATTTCGCAATCGGAAACGCCTATTTCGCGAAGCATCAGCCGCAACTCTTCCAGGTAGGCCCTGGCTTCCTCGGGACTCGAAATATCGGGTTTGGAGACGATTTCCAACAGCGGGGTGCCGGTACGGTTCAGATCGACCTTGGTGTCGCCGCCCCGTCCCGATTCGTCGTGCATCGACTTCCCGGCATCTTCCTCAAGGTGAGCCCGGAAGATGCCGATTTTCCTGGGGCCTTTGCCCGCGTCGATCTCCAGATATCCTTCGCTGCTGAAGGGCAGGTCGAACTGGCTGATCTGGAAGTTTTTGGGCAGGTCGGGGTAGTAGTAGTTTTTGCGATCCCACTTGGTGAACGGGGCGATCTGGAGGTTCAGCGCCAGGGCCGCTTTCAAGGAGAGGTCGAACGCTTTGCGATTCATCACGGGCAGCGATCCGGGCATACCCAGACAGACCGGACAGACCTGGGAATTCGGCGGAGCACCGAATCGGGTTGTACAACCGCAGAACAGCTTGGTATTGGTCAGTAGTTGAACGTGTGTTTCCAGTCCAACGACAATTTCATATTCGGCTTCGGCCATCCCAAACTCCATTGCCCGGCGGTTCAAATTTCACTTCTGAATTACAAGACAGGGGTTCCAGTCAAAAGGTTATGCTATCAACAATTTGCATCGACGTCGGGCCTCGACATCGCATTCGAAGAATTTCATAGGGCTAGCACCTGAAAACGAAAAAGGGTGTTCAGCAACCTGAACACCCTGGTGTGCGATTGAGTTAATTGCGATTACTGGTCGATAGTCTTCAGAATATCCTTGGCATCCTTAGCCGCCTCGGTATCCGGATAGTCTTTCAACAGTTTGTTGATTCGATCCCGAGCCTTATCTTTCTGACCAACAGCCAGCATGGATTTGATGAAACCCAGTTGCTGTTTAGCGGCCTTTTCATCTTTCTCCGAAGCTGGGTTCTTCTTCGGAGGATCTTTCTTCTCGGTTTCCTGAGGAGTAGCGGGCTTTTCTTCCGTAGGTTTAGGTTCTTCTTTTAAAGGTTTCAGAAGTGATTCATTCTTAGCTAAATCTTTCTTATCTGAATCGTTCTTCGGTGTTAGTTTGATTTTGTGTTCTTTCAAGAGATCCTTGATTTCGGCCAGATCCACGAAATGGCTCATCGCTCTGCCCGAGGAGAAGCTTTCCGTGACCCCAATCTGCTGACCTTTGTCGTTAAACAAGGGGCCACCGGAATCTCCCTGATTCACCTGGGAATCGGTTTCGATCATTCGGCAATTTACTTCAAAATTATCGCTCGGATCAGCGCCGCTACCCACCAGAGAACGGACGTTGTAGACCTGTCGGCAATTACCCGGGGTGTAGACGAATAAGCTCTTGCTGGCACCCGGACTTCCGATGGAGTGGACGCGCTCTCCGGGGTTGGGGCTTTTGTCCGCGAGTTCGACGGCTTCTGTACCCGCGGGTAACTTGGCGTTGGGACTGAGTTGGATTAGAGCCAGATCGCGTTTCTTCTCCGCAAAGAGCACTTTGCCCACATAGCCATAGTTCTGTCGCAGTTTCTCGAAATAATCTTCGCGCAACTTCAACATTTCCTTGGTGGCCGGGTCGTAAATGGGGAACATCACGCTCACTGTGGCCGCGTCCGTAACCACGTGATAATTGGTCAGAACCAAGCGCTGTTTGTAGTCGATCAGCGAGCCGGATCCCATCGTGCCTTTTTTCGACACTACAATCCAGACCGTCGACTTGATGCCTTTTTCGTAGATTTTATCGCCTTGAGCCTGGGCTTTACCCGTCGAAAAACTCAAGGTAATGAGAGCAGCGAGAACCAACAGACTAAAACGGAATTTCATGAAATTTTTCCTCTCGGAAGACTGAGCAGATCAAGAGAGATTTATCGAGTGTTTTTATATGTTAACCGGGTCATTACGCCGGTCAAGCGCAAAAACCGTAACAAGCTTACTACTCTCAACGAAACGGCAGGGCTTTTCGTTTGGATTATTTTAATCGACTTTGAGTTCCCGAAATTAAGAGGTATTTCGAAAGCAAATTATCCGCTCTTTGATGGACACGAGCTGCATTTTTATCTTCAAGCCCCCGATTGCTCCTCGAATTTCCCCAACCTCCAGGCTCGGCGTTCACTCCAGCGGAAAACGAATTGCGAGAGGATCAGGAGTCCCAGCGTTGTCCCGGCCAGGGCGGCCGCCAGGGCCGGATGTCCCCAGTGACTCAGCGGAGAATCCAAAAACTTCTCGGCAGGAACCCCGAGGATCGCCCGCCGCATCCCTTCCAGCCAGTAAGTCGGGGGTAGGATGACACTCACCCAGCTCAGCCAGTGCGGGAGAATCGAAATCGGAAAAACCACGCCGCAAACCAGGTAAAGAATTCCGGAGATGCCTTCCGAAAGGAACATCCCCTGCCGGTTCATATTTAACACGATGGCTGTGAGAATCAGTCCCAAAGCGGTGAGCAGCATGGTACCCAGCACCAGATAAACCGCCAGCCATCCCCATTCGGTGGGCTGGCGAGTTAACGCATGCCGAACTTCGGGGAAGGTGAGAGCGCCAATCGTGATGTTGATCAATCCTCCCAGCACCGCCTGAAATGCTCCGCTGATGGCGCGGCCCACGAAGTACGTCTGCAAGTGCCCGGGAGCGATATAGATGTACTTGAGCATCCGGTAATGTTCCCGATCGGTCAACACGGCCTGACTCATGCCGAACATCACCGAGCCGATGAGCATGAAGCAGGCATTGCCGATGTACATGTAAGGCAGAAAATCGACCGGCACCCAGGGGGTGACCTGCCGGGCCGCAAAGTACATGCAGACCAGAAGCAGCGAACTGGTCAGCGGTTTCACCAGTACGTAAATGGCAAACAGCCAGGGCTCGGTCCAGTTGCTGTCGAGTTGCCAGCCCAGCCAGAGTGCCCAGCGAAACGTTTTCTTTTTCACTTCGAGTGATGTCATTGCCATTTCACCGTGATCTTGCCCTCTTCCTTGGCTTTACGTTCCAGAAACTTCAGCATGCGCCAGGCCAGGAACAGATAGAAAATCGACAAACCGGACAGTGTGAGGATATTTAGCCAGAGCGGGAAGAATCCCGCGTCCGCAAAAAGGATCTGCCGCATGGCATCCATCCCGGTTGTCAAGGGAATCACTGCGGCACAACTGGCCAGTAACGTTGGGAAGATACGAAGCGGGTAATTCATGCCCGTGAGCAGATAGACCGGCTCCTGAAGCAGGTTGACCCAGTGCCAGGCTTCCCGTCCGAAAAGCAAAAACACGGAGGCGAACATCATTCCTAAGCCATACAGGGCTAACAGTGTCAGAAGGAAAACGCCGATCAACAGCGGCCAACTACTCGCGTGAAAGGGAATTTGAAACAGCAGGATGCCCGTCAGCAGAATCACACTGGCCCGGACCATGGTCAGGAGCATTCCTCCCAGTGCCATCCCGGCCAGCACCGCCATCATGGAACTCGGGGACATGATGTAGAGTTCGAGGTTTCCCGAACTCCGCTCCCAATACAGCTGCGCGCCCATGGACCAGAGGACATTCAACCAGAAAGCGGTCATCGCGCCGCCAAGCAACACGAATCCGATATAGGATTCCGGAGCTTTCATCGCCCGATAGATGTATGCGTAGGCCGCGACGGATAAGAGCGGCAGAATGGCCTCATGAATTACCCAGGAGGGCTGCCGTCGCACCCCGATAATTCGAGGGTAGGCCCTAGCGATGATCGTACGAAAAAATAACCCGAAGGAGGAACTCACAGGGAGGCCTCCTTGTCGTCCAACCCGTGGCCGACCAGCTCAATGAAGGCATCTTCCAGCGTCGGTTCATCTTTCTTCAGCGAAACAATCTTGCCGCCGGTTTCCACCAGATACTTCACGACATTTCCGATGGCCGATTCATCGAGCAAGGAAACTTTGATCTCCGTTAGTTCTTCTTTTGAGATCGTGGTGGCCTTGTGTACGCCGGGCACTTTCGAAAGATCCACTGCGGAGGAGACGGTTAAGGAGAACTGGGTATATTCCTGAACCTTTTTCTTCAGCGCCGCGGGAGTATCGCAAGCGAGAACCTGCCCCCGTTCGATGATCGCCAGCCGATCGCAGAGTTCATCGGCTTCGCTCATGTAGTGAGTGGTCAGCAGCATCGTGCGATCCGGTTTCTCGCGCAGCCACTCTTTCACGAAGGATCGAATGGAACGGGCCGCATTGACGTCCAGGCCCAGAGTCGGTTCATCGAGAAAGAGAATCTTGGGATCGGTGATGAACCCCCGGCAGAAATTCATTTTCTGTCGCTGTCCGGTGGAAAGATGGCTGATGCGGGTGCTGGCTTTATCCGCCAGACCAACCACTTCGAGAATGCGATCGATCCGCTCCTTGGCGTCGGAATTACTCACGCCGTAAATCTGCGAGAAGAGCCAGAGGTTTTCGCGGACGTTCAGCACACCGTAGCCGCACGATTCGCCACCGGATACCAGGTTGATCTTGGGCCGGATGGCCTGCGGTTCGGTCACCACGTCGTGACCATCGATCCAGGCCCGGCCCGAGGTCGGTGCCAGCAGGGTGGTGAGGATCTTGATCAGAGTTGTCTTGCCGGCCCCATTAGGACCGAGCAGGCCGAACAGTTCCCCTTCGCGGATGGACAGCGAAACGTTGTTGACGGCGATGAAGTCCTTACCGCCCTCGGGATTTTTTTTGGTCTTTTTCTTGCCGCGGAATGTACGGGTCAGGTTTTCAGTTCGAATGGAATCTTGCATTACCTTAATCTTAGCAACTCGGCCAAGGGGGTGTCTAAGTCGGGCGTGCGTCAAAAAGGGATTAAGTCCGAGGATCCGAAAAAGATTTTTCGGATCCTCCTTCGGCTGAGTTAATTCGAACCGCCGCTCAGGATGGCCGAGAGGTCGGCCCCCGGCATGATCATCCAGCCGCGAGGAACGAACAGGTTGGCCAGTTGAGCCGGGTTCAAGCTCGGCTGCTTCACTTTCAGGCCGAGGTATTGTTCCCAGATCGGCAGATGCTTCTGGTAGACGATCACTTTGTAGTTGGAGATATTGGCGAGCGTGGCCGCCTTCTCGATGGCCTGATCCAGCGTACCTATTTCATCGATCAGGCCATATTCTAGCGCTTGCTTGGCCGTATAAGTGCCTCCATCGGCCAACTTGCGCTGCACGCGCACAAACTGCGGCTTACCCTGGGCATCCTTGATGGCCTCTCCCTTATCGTTGCGTTCGGGCACTTCTTTCTGGAACAGGACATCGGTCAGCTTGGCCTTGGTGAGTTTCGGTCGGCCGTTTTGAACGACTTCGAGGAATTGATCGTAAGCGTTATCGACCATTTCCTGCCAAGGGGCTCGTTCCGAAGGGGTCATCTCATGGAATGGGGAGCCGCTCGCTTTGATATCCCCGGCTTTGATCAATTCCATTTTCAGCCCATACTTTTTGCCGAACTCCGCGATGTTCGGCAGCGAGGCATAGACCCCAATCGAACCGGTTAGGCAGTAGTTCTCGGCGAAAATATACTCTCCCGGCATGGCGACGTAGTAGCCGCCCGACGCCGCCAGTGCCCCCATGGAGATCACCAGCGGACGAGGATCTTTCACGCTGAAGCGGTGCGTACCCTTGGCCATCGCGGTGATCTCGCGATGCAGAACTTCGCTGGCGCTGATCGTCCCGCCCGGGCTGTTGATTCTCAGGACGACCGCTTTAACATGCGGATCGGAACAGACCTGTTCAATCTGCTCGTGGGCAAAATCGAGAAAACCTTCCATCAGAAGCCCATCGATTTTCACTATGGCGATTTTGGTTTTTTCGTTCTGGCCCTTATAGGGATACTCGACCAGAAGCTCATCCTTGGGTACCAGCAGGTTCAAGGCCACACAGAGCACCAGGTTGGCGGCGAAGGAGCCCATAACGAGGATGAACAACAGTATCCGTATCCATTGCAGCGGTCTTTGATTTTTTTCAGCCACGGTCACTCCTTGCGTGTCACGGTTGCTGGACGGTCTTTTCAATAATTCCCCGCAATTCGCCTGCCAAAAAAACCGAACCAGTCACGACGATAGTAGTTTCTGTGTCGGCTCGCTCCCAGGCGGCGGCCCAGGCTTCAGAGGCCTGGGAAAACAAACAGATATCCGCTTCGGGCTTGGCTTTTTTTACCATCCGGGCCAACTCTTCCGGCGGCGTGCTGCGGGGATTGTTCAAATATTTGGTCAAATAAAAGATATCGAAATACTCGGCTAATACTGTCAGGGTTTCCGCCACTTGTTTGTCGCTCGATATGGCGGCGATTAATATCTTCGGGCCCGGATTTTTTACTTCCTGTCGCAGCGTTTGAACCAGAGCCTGTACTGAAGCGACATTGTGGGCACAGTCCAGAATCACTCGCGGTTGTTGATGCACGATCTGAATGCGGGCAGGCCAACTCGTATTCGCCAGCCCGTAGCGTACGGCCGAGTCCGGAATTGTCAGCCCCTGCCGCCGCAACTGCTGCACGGCGGCCACGGCCCCAGCCGCGTTCACTTCCTGATGTGCCCCGGGCAAAGAGACGGGAAAATCCACGGTCGTTGGGAAGTCGACCCCAGCAAGAAGCAAGGGCGATTTCCGGCATTGGGCCAGCTGGCGGAAAACCGCTACGGCTTCGGGAGCCTGGGCCGTTACGACCACGGGCACCCCCGATTTGATGATGCCGCCCTTTTCGTAAGCGATTTGCGTCAGTGTGTTGCCGAGGATGTTCATGTGATCGTAACTGATGTTAGTAATCACACAAAGTTTAGGTTTTACCACGTTGGTCGAATCGAAGCGCCCGCCCAAGCCGACTTCGATCAAGGCAACATCCACCCGTCGGCAATCGAAGTGCGCGAAGCCCAGCGCGGTACCGATCTCAAAGAAGGTGGCTTTCTGCCCAGTGGGAGCGGAGATTTTCTTTTCGCATTTTTCGATTTCGCGCAGCCGGGCCAGCATCTCTTCCCGACTGATGGGAACTCCGTTGACCTGAATCCGCTCGGAGACATCTTCCAGATGCGGCGAAGTGAATAGGCCCACGCGATAGCCCGCCGCCTGCAGGATGCTGGCGAGCATGGCGCAGGTGCTGCCTTTTCCTTTGGTTCCCGCGACGTGAACGATCCGCAAGTGACGATCGGGATCGCCGAGGTGTCGCAGAAGTTGTCGCATGCGATCGAGCTTGAGTTCGCCGGGCTGCGCCGCACGCTTCTCGAAATCGATTCGACCGTACCAGTAATTCAGTGCATCTTCAGGAGTGAGCATTTCAAGGAATATCGTAGGAGCGAGAGGAGAAAACGTAATAGCGAATTGAGTGCGTGAGCCAAGATCGGATTCGAGGGATGGATCGCAATCGGTCGTTTGACTCAAGTGCCCTTCTACTCTTAATATTCCCAGTGCAGTCGAATCTGAAAGACATTGACGGGTCCGCGATCCCGATTGAACGCCGGGTCCATAAAGAACTGGTAGTCGAAGGCCAGGTGCAGATTCTTTTCAATGGCGATGTCGTAATAGGTTTCCAGGGATTTCTCCGGGGAGTAGCTCAAAAAGCCGTCGCCGTTCAGAATACCGGTTCCGCCCGCTCTCAAAAATGCCTGTTGGGCGGAAGAGGCCCCAGCCAAGTTACCCACAAAACCGAAGGTGTCCCCCGGACGGCACCAGGCGGCTCCCTTGAGGCTGATACCGAGTTGGGCGTTCCAATTCGTATCGTTATAGGCGGCGGCGGCCGTCTGGCCGTCCTGCCAGCCGAGTCGCCCGAAGATACCGACGTTCTTGGCGACTTCCTGCTCCCAGTTGATTCCAAAACCGTATTTGAAATGATACCCGAAGGCCGACTGAGGAACGGTTGCTTCCGCACCTTGAGGAGTATCCAAAGACGGCGGTGAGGCCAGGAGCAGGGCGGTAGCCGTCTTGAAGCTGGCGAATCTTCCCTGGTCGAGCCAGGCCTGATAGCGGATGGCTCCCGGATGATCGTCGATCTTCCAACGTTGTTCGAATTCCGTGATCATCCCCCATTGTTTCCAGAACTCCCCATCGGAGGTTTTTTCACCACTCGAAACTGGATAAGCGAAAATTCGGTCGTCGGAAGTGAATCCATTGGGATTGCCCGGCAACTGGAACCAACCATACCTTAATGCCCAATCGGGCTGATTCAGCTCCAGGGCAATCCCGGTGGTGTAGCCAATGGTATCCGCCGGAAAATCCCAGCTCAGCATGGTGCTGGACCAACTCATAAATTGCGAGTGCGGATCGTGATTATAAGTGTTGTAGTCGAAGAGTTCGGAAACGCTCAGCCGACCGGCGGTGACTGTAAAGCGGGAGATATCTCGTTTGCCCGGTAAGGTCAAAGGGCCATCGGGTACATCTTCCTGTTCTCCCCCCAAGCCGAAGTCTTGCCGCAGGAAAAAGTGGGAAAACATAAATCGGGGGTCGGAGGTACCGGCTTTATAAGCATCCGCATTGGGAAAGGCTTCGAGGCCATAGCTGTTACTTAGACCGAAGCCCTGCCACATCAGTAGATCCGTGTGGAAGGAGGCCCCCTCCCATAAAGGGATTCCCAGAAAGATATCCGAGGTGACGGTACCCTGGCGTTGGGCATTCGGGCTGAGGCTGTTGGGACCGGAATATCGGGCAGGAAATCCGGCATCAAAACTCGGAATAATGGTCGTCTGTGCGTGGAAGTTCCAGCCCTCCGGCAGGAGCTTGAGCTTCTTCTCCTTCTCTTTTTTATCCGAATCGTCGTCCTTCTTATCCTTCTCGTCCTTCTTATCTTTATCCTTTTCGTCCTTGTCTTTATCTTCCTTATCCTTCTTAGCTTCCGCGGAGCTGGATTTGGCTTTCGGATCGTCCTTCGAGTTATCTTTCCCATCTTGACTGGGAGGGTCGGTAGCCAGCGCGAAGCTCGAAAAGCCCAGGGACAGGCTCAATAGGACGATAAGTACGAACTTCGGAAGCAAGCGACTCATTCAGGTCCTGCTGCGTTGTAGATAGACAACTCCTTGTTTCAATCGGCCAGTTTATGCTCAGAAATGTAGATACAATCCGCACAAACGGAAAAGTTTAACGCATTTCAACCGATCATCGGAAGAGAATTAGAGGATTGAAACGAGATTGTGAACTTGCAGGACAGATTTTGCTAGCCTCGATTCTTGATGATCATAACTTCAGCGACGTTCATGGCGGTGTCCTGATCGATCTGCAGATGTTCGCAGAGTAGCTCGAGGTATTTTCGTTCCACATCCTCAACGATGCCGTCGGCGAGAATCAGGTCGCAGGCGTTGGCAAAAGCCGTGACCCGAAGTTCGTCGGGAAGTAAGGGTGTGGCCATCTTCAGTAGCCCCTCTACCCCTTTATGTTTGAGGATCTTCTCGCACTCGTCCTGGACGGCTTGGATCTTGTGGGCAGGCCAATCTCGAAAGAGTTTCATTCGTAGAAGTCCGGAGGCCAAACTGCGAGATTCGCTCTCGGCGACGATCCCATCGCAGGCCGCCGCGCATTGCAAAACGGCCACGTAGGCTTCCCCCGTACCGAAATTGGCAAAAGGTTGTTCGTCGGAGAAAAGATTGTCGAATAGACCCATGGCAACCGTCCGATGAAAGTACTTGCGTTCGGGGCAAATGTCGGGATACTGGAATATATGATCTCGCTTTACCGATTGAAACACACCGTCAAGCTAGGGCTGCGCAGTCTGGCTGCCCACCAGCTTCGTTCGTTTCTTACGATTCTCGGGATTGTTCTGGGTGTTGGCTCGGTAATCGTCATGCTCGCCGTCGGCGAAGCTGCCCGTTATGAAGCCTTGAAGCAACTCGAAGACCTGGGCGCGAACACCATCATCCTGCGCAGCGTCAAACCGCAGGATGAAGCCGACAAAAAAACGAATACCGATATTAGCGCCTATGGCCTGACCTTTCCCGATCTCGCTCGCATCCAGTCTACTATTCCCAGCATCACCAGTGCAAACCCCATGCGGGAATTTCGAAAGACAGTCCGCCATCTCGAGAAGAATCTCGAAGCCCGCATCGTCAGCATCACTTCCGATTTTCTGAAGCAGAACAACATCAAGCTCAGCCAGGGCCGGAATATCAATGAAGTCGACGAACGCACCTTCGCCAACGTGGCGATCATCGGCTCGGCCACCGCGGAGAAGCTATTCCCGACCTCTGATCCCATCGGGCGCACAATCAGCATCGACGACCTGGAAGGGGCCAAGTCGTTCGTCATCATCGGGGTTACCGAGCCGAAAATTCTGGCGACCGGCGGTCAAACCGGTAATAGTGCCGATTTCAGTCGCGTCGTCTTCATCCCTTTCTCCAGTGACCGGGCCCGTTTCGGCAGAGAATTGATCTCGATCAAGGCCGGGATTCAGATCGAGATTATGGATATGAGCCAGATCACGGTCACTGTCGATTCGACCGATCGGGTAAAAGCGACCGCCCGCGTGCTGGAGAGCCTGATCGAAGCCTACCATCCGAACAAGGATGTGCAGATCGCCGTCCCGCTGGATCTTTTGGAAAAGGCGGAAAAGACCCAACAGTTGTTTACACTTGTTCTCGGGGCGATTGCCATGATCTCGCTGGTCGTCGGCGGTATCGGTATTATGAATATCATGCTGGCCACGGTGACCGAACGAACTCGCGAAGTCGGTGTCCGTCGATCGTTGGGAGCCAAACGAAAAGATATTGCCTTGCAATTTTTGGTGGAGACGCTCGTCTTAACCTGCACCGGGGGACTTTTGGGTGTGGGCATCGGCATCGGCCTGACAGAAATCATTACCGAGGTATTCGGTCTGCCCACAATCATACAATTGTGGTCCCCCCTGGTGGCTTTCGGAACCTCGGTTCTGGTAGGTTTGGTTTCGGGCAGTTATCCGGCTCGTAAGGCGGCTCGACTCGATCCGATTGAGGCTCTGCGGCATGAATAGGTTGACAAGGGAAGAGCTTGATGAGAAACTGCTGACAAAATTACTATTTGTAAGCCGATGAGCTTACATTCTATAGATAATCTGTTTATGTTGTTTTCTACGCGTTTACGGCGACGACCCACCCCGATTTCAAGTTAGAGTGCTCCAAAATGCGCAGGTTGATTTTCTTCCTCATCCTCTTGGCAGGTATTGGCGGCGGCGGTTACTGGTATCTCGCAAACACCAATACGTCCCAGATTTCGTTCCGGAAAGAACCGATTATTCGCGGCGATCTACTTGCATCGGTCAGCGCGACGGGAACTCTGGAACCGGAAGATGTCGTCGATGTCGGAACTCAGGTACCCGGATTGATCAAGGAATTCGGCAAGGGCACCGATGGCCGGTTTATCGATTACGGTTCGCCGGTGGATGACGGCACCGTACTGGCACGGATTGACGATTCGCTATTCGTTTCCAAGGTCGATCAGTCTCGGGCATTGCTCCGTTCTTCGGAACAGAAAGTCGGTCAGGCCAAAGCCAAACTGGAACAGGCCAAAGCCAAGGTGGAAGAAGCCAAGGCAAACACCCAGCGTTCCCAAGCGGACGTGAAACAGTCGATTGCGAAAGCCAATCAGAGCAAGCGGGATTGGGAGCGGGCCAAGAAAATTGGTGTGAGCGGTGCCCAGTCTCAATCCGATTACGATTTGGCTCTCTCCAATTTTGAAATCAATAACGCCGCCCTCGCTGTTTCGGAAGCGGTTGTAGTGCAGAACTTGGCTGCCGAAGTGGATGCCAAGGCAGCGGTGGGAGATGCCGAAGCGGCGGTGGGCGATGCCGAGGCCGCGGTGATGACGGCTAAAGCCGCCTTGAAGCAGGACGAAATCAACCTGGGTTATTGCACTATTACCTCGAACGTCAAAGGCACGATCATTGACCGGCGTGTCACGTTGGGGCAGACGGTACAATCGTCCTTCAACACTCCCAGCTTGTTCCTGATCGCCAAGGATCTGACCCGCATGGTGGTCTGGGCTTCGGTGAACGAAGCCGACGTGAGCCAGATTCGCGTGGGCCAGACCGTCACTTTCACGGTGGATGCTCATGCCAATCGCAAATTCACCGGCAAAGTGAGCCGGATTCGCCTGAATGCGACCAATACCAACAACGTGGTCGTCTACACGGTCGAAGTCATTACGCCAAACGAAGACGGCAAGCTGCTGCCCTATATGACGGCAAACCTGCAGTTTGAAGTCGACTACCGAAAGGATGTTATCCTCGTTCCCAATGCCGCTCTTCGCTACCGGCCTTCCATTCAAGCTCAGAGCAAAGTGATGCAATCTCCGGCCCCGTCCAATGATCCGGTCTCGGATAAGGAGGGAAAGGCTACCAAAGAATTTCCCAAAGCCACTTCGCTCGTCTGGGTCGAAGAGAACGGCATGCTGCATTCGGTGTCCGTAACGCTCGGAATCAGCGACGGCAACAGTACCGAGG
This sequence comes from Telmatocola sphagniphila, assembly GCF_018398935.1. GTDB lineage: Bacteria > Planctomycetota > Planctomycetia > Gemmatales > Gemmataceae > Telmatocola > Telmatocola sphagniphila. Next base: position 6,149,680 of record NZ_CP074694.1, read on the forward strand.
TTGTCGGCGGGGATCTTAAGCCGGATATGCAGGTGATCGTCGGTGAGGTGAAGGCCCTCGCCACGGATCAGGGACAAAATCCGTTTGCGATGAAATTCGGCGGCAGCCCGAAGAAAAAATAGCCGTCGGAAGGAGATTCGCGAGCATGCAACTGATTACCGTCGAAGACGTCTGGAAAATCTATCGACTCGGCGAACAGGAAGTACCCGTTCTCAAAGGTGTTTCTCTGACCGTCGCCCAGGGTGAGTTAGCCGCGCTGATTGGGCCTTCCGGCGGCGGAAAATCTACCCTGATGAATATTCTGGGCTGTCTGGACCGACCGTCGCGGGGCAAGTACTGGCTCGATGGCGAAGACGTTTCCGAACTGACGCCCGAAGGCCGGGCTACGGTTCGCGGCCGTAAGATCGGTTTCGTCTTTCAAAGCTTCAACTTGCTTTCGCGAACCTCCGCGCTCGACAACGTGATGATGCCTTTGACGTACGCTTACCCGCGTCCGACGGAGCGCGAAGGCCGCGACCGCGCCGTCGCGCTGCTTGAAAGAGTGGGTCTGGCGGAGCGAATGCACCATTATCCTTCGCAACTCTCGGGCGGTCAGCAGCAACGTGTGGCGGTGGCCCGCTCGCTGATCAATAATCCTTCGGTGCTTCTGGCCGATGAACCGACCGGGAATCTCGATTCCAAAACCAGTCGTGAAATTCTGGAGATGTTTCAAAAGTTGAATGAAGAAGAGGGGCTGACCGTTCTCATCGTAACTCACGATCAGAACGTGGCGGCCACGGCCAAGAGATCGATCAAAGTTATGGACGGTTTGATTGTCTCGGGTGCGTTTGCCCCCGGTACCGAACCGGTCCCTGCATAAGCCGGAGTGAGATCGAAATGAGTTTGTTGCCTCCGACCTTCCGTGTTGCGATTCTGGCTCTACGACGCAACATTCTGCGCTCGGCCCTGACCACTCTGGGGATCGTCATTGGGGTAGGCGCTGTGATTGCCATGGTCGAGATCGGACAAGGATCCAAAAAAGCGGTTTCCGAAAGTATCCAGAGCCTCGGCGCCAATACGCTTCTGATCTTCCCCGGCCAGGCTGCGAGCGGCGGCGTGAGCTTTGGGGGGGGTAGCACCCCGACACTCACACCCGGCGATTGCGATGCGATCATCAAGGAAGTCCCGACTGCTTATGCCGTGGCTCCCACAGTGCGCGCTCGAACTCAGATCGTCGCGGGAAATAAAAACTGGGTTCCCCCGTCGATTCTGGGCACCACACCGGAATATCTCAAACTTCGGGACTGGGATATCGATGAAGGCCGGGCATTCACGACTCAGGAAGTGAATGGCTCGGCAGGCGTCTGCCTTTTAGGTCAGACGGTGGCCCGCGAACTCTTCGGTTCCGAAGCGGCCGTGGGGCAGACGGTCCGAGTCAACAATACGCCTCTGACAGTAATCGGGATTCTGGCTCGCAAAGGTGCCAATACCTTCGGTTCGGATCAGGATGATGTTCTCATTGCGCCTTGGCGAACGATCAAATTCAAAGTCTCTGGCCAAACGGCTCAGACTACGAACCAGAGCGCTTCCGCGGCGGCTTCGGCAACGGGTACGGTTTCCACCAGCAAATTTCCCAGTCAGCAGCCCAATGCGTATCCCCAGCAGTCGACGACTCAGGCCGCCGATTATCCCGCGCCACCCTTGCCGACTTTTGTCGATCAGATCAGTGTGCGCATCGAGAACGAAGAGGAAATTCCAGCGGCGATGAATCAGATCAAAACGCTGTTGAGGGAACGGCATCGCGTGAAAAACGCCGACGATTTTTATATCCGCGACACGGCAGAACTCACGGCGGCGGCGATGGCTACTTCGAACCTGATGAGCGCTCTGCTACTGGCGGTGGCGTTGATCTCGCTGGTCGTCGGCGGGGTGGGCATCATGAATATAATGCTCGTTTCGGTGACCGAACGGACCAAGGAAATTGGATTGCGCATGGCCGTTGGGGCTCGACCGAAAGATATCCTCTGGCAGTTTCTGGTAGAGGCGATTGCACTCTGTCTGATGGGGGGTGCGGTGGGTGTGGCACTCGGAAAAGGAGGCTCCTGGATGCTGCGGAGCCTGTTAGGCTGGAGAACAGAACCCTCGGTTCCCGCTCTAGTAGCCTCGGTGGCCGTCTCGGCCTTTGTCGGCGTGGCCTTCGGTTTCTACCCGGCCTGGAAAGCATCGAGATTGGATCCCATCGACGCTCTCCGATACGAGTAATCAGGCCGCTTCGCGCTGCGAGCGTTTCACTTCGAACAACTGGCCGTGAGCATGCGGCAGGTTCCGCGGTCCGACAGCCCCGTCTGGCCGACCTTCCCATTTATGTTCGCGAAGACTGGTAATAACTCGCTCGGCCAGTTCCAGAGCATCGCGGCCATCTTCGCCGGTCACTCGCGGCGTCAGGTTCAACCGCACGCATTTCACGAAACTCTTCAACTCGGAAGTCAGCTGATCTTCCGGCCGGTCGCACTTCATGTCGAGCGAATTCAAATGCTTCGTGAAGACATCATTCTGGAAAGAGGCTCTTTGTGCGGGATCGAGCCGATGCATCATCAGGCCATGCTTTCGCAGTTCTTCCGAAGGCTGGACCAGTACCAGCCGCTTTCGGACGAAATCGATACCGGCATATCCTTCCGAGGCCCAGACTCGCAAGCGCCGCTTGGCATTCGGGCTGATGCGACTGGCGGTGACGTGGGCCACGCATCCGCTTTCGAAAATAAATCGGGCATTGACCATGTCTTCGTGGCCGCCGAACACCGCAGCGCCGAGTGCATCGACGTGGGTGACCCGTGAACCGACCAGAGAAAGCAGTAAATCGATATCGTGAATCATCAAATCGAGGACGACGCCGATGTCGGTGGAACGACCGGTGAAAGGTCCGTGTCTTTCGCATTCGATGAAGCAGGGATGCATCGGACGACCGGCCAGTTCTTCGAAAGCCGGGTTGAATCGTTCGATATGGCCGACCTGCAGTGCCACGTTGGATCGTTTAGCGGTGGCGATCAGATCGTCCGCCTGGGCCACCGTGGTCGCGATCGGTTTTTCGACGAGAACGGGAATCCCTTCTTCCAGAAAGGTCTTGGCGACCTGATGGTGGTAGATCGTCGGAACGACGACGGAAACCGCGTCGACTTGGCCGAGCAGTTGATTGAAGTCGGAGTAGTGGGGAACGTTGAGTTGTTCGCCGATGATCTGCGCCTGATCGCGGCTGGTATCGGCCACGCCGACCAGTTCGACATCCGGCAGTCCATTGAGAATCCGGGCATGGTGTCTGCCGAGATGCCCCACTCCAATCACGGCCATTCTTAGCTTCATCGTCACTCTCTGTGCTGAGTATTCCAGGTTCGTTCAAGCCGCTCGGCGATTCTCTTTCTGCAAAGCTTTTTCATGCAGGTCCAGAATCGACCGGGCCAACTGGACGTTGAGCGGATGCCCGGAACGATAAGCCAGAATCTGTCCAACCAATTCGATGCCCGAAAGTGCGATATCCCCCACAAAATCGAGCATTTTGTGGCGGGCCGGTTCATTCGAGAATCGAAGCGTGTTATCGATCAATTTCCCTTTAGCACCGAACACCAGAAGTTCCGAAGCTTTCAAGTGTTTGCCGATACCCAGCGCTAACAGGGCCGAGGCTTCGGATTCGAGCACGAACGTCCGACACTGGGAAAGTTCATGCTCGAAGTTCTGGGGCGTCAGCGGCATTGCAAAGCTTTGCGGCTGTATCGACGAGCGCGGCCCGTAATCCAGCCGGTAGTTCAATTCCAGCTGTCGGGTGTCGCCGGGGTGGAAGGAAAGGGAGGCGTCTCCTTTTTCCACTTTGATCGGGCGGGTAATCCCCCAAATGGTGCGCTCGGCCACCTGTTGAACTATTCCCGACGAAGTAATGGCCGAGACGAAAGCCCGGGCAGAACCATCGAGTCCGGGTGGTTCGCAGGCATCGAGTTCGATTCGGCAATTATCTATCTTCAAGCCGGCCAGCGAAGCGAGTAAATGCTCCACCAGCGTGACTTGCACGTTGCCAATTCCCAGGGTGGTGCGACGATTAGTATCGATGACCATGTCGGCGCGAGCCGGTAGAACTGGGGAATTTGGTAGGTCGGTGCGAACGAAGACCAGGCCGGTATCGGCAGGTGCGGGCAGCAGTTTGACGTGGACGTTGACTCCGGTGATGAAGCCCACGCCCCGCATTGAGATCGGTTTTGCCAGGGTCCGCTGCTGCCGTGTCGCGATCCTTCGCAACGCGGGTTGTGGAGCAGCGTCCTTCCCGGAAGGGAAGGGAAGAATCATCCTTGATTTCCCCAACGAAGACGGACGGACTTATCTCTAGTCCGTCCAATAAGGTTTTGATCGGTCCCCAAAGGACCGAAATTCAACTTAGTTTTTCAAACCAGCACCGACCGGCTTAACGTGCGGATCGGCCGTTCCAGCGCCCGCGGTGGATTTGGGAGCAGGATAGCGTTGATTCAGAGTGTCGACGACGTACTTCGTGATGTCGATATTTTTGTGGTAGAAAGGCATCAGAGCCGGGGTCTGCAGCTTAATCTGTGCAACCACCGGGGAATCCATGTCCTTCTGCTCGGAAGCATCGGGATAGGCCATGACGAGTTCCAGGCCGTTAGCTTCGGCGATGGCCGTGATGGTTTCCTTGATTTCCTTGTAAACGGTAACGACGGTATTGTTCGACATTTCACCCAGGGTCTTCTGAGCCTGCTGATCGATGTCTTCGATTTGGCGCGTGATGGCTCGCATTTCCTTGTCGAGAGCTTCTTTCTTGGCGGAGTCGCTGATGGTAGGCAGCATTTTGTTCTTTTCGCTCAACTGCATGCGCAGATCATTGACCTTGGTCAGGTAGCCCTGGCGCAGTTCGGAGATCTGCTTGCCCATGGCGTTGGCCTTGTCGTAATCCTTCAGAATTTTGGCAATGTTCACGATCGCCATCTTGGGTCGGTAAGCTTCGGGCTTCTTTTCCTGAGCCATAACCGGACTTTCCAGATGCGACGCAGCCACGCTGGCGAGCAATGCCGCCAACACAGCCAGACCAATAACTTTTTTCACTTTCCTTCTCCTCTTCCGTGAGATTCTGGCAGGCGCTGTAGCATGCGCCGATCGTTGTTGAATTCCAGCGACTTATAAACGATGATTTCGAGGGGGTCAATGGCAGCTTCCCGGGCTTGGAAAGTTGGTGGATTTTTCCCAGTTTCGAGACGGAAATCTGGCAGATTAGGTGGTCTGCTCGCGGTTGCGGTAAGCTGGGGGGATTGAGTCCGGTCCGTTCTGTTTTCTCTTCGGTAGAATTGAGTTTCAGAGAGTGGATGAGGCTTAGGGAAGGCAAAAAATTGGACGTAAGACTATCAGGAATATCTACTTGTAACAATAAATTAGTTAAGATCAAATTGCTTATCTCTTTGTGGTCTAACGCGGATATCTCAGGGTCTATGTAGGGCGGATTGGAAATTCTTCGGTCGTACAGTACAGATTGTCGAACTGGAAAGAATGCTCAACCACACTTGATTTGATGGATGATTCACCCAGTCACTGCCAGGCATCCGTTCGGGGGGGAACCACTTGTATTCGCTGCCACGGATAATCTAAAATAGGGGTACATCCTTTTTCACCCTCTCAGGAGTTCACAAAAATGAGTTTGTTGCGTGTGGGATTATCTGAGACGAAGGACTTCGCGGAAGGTTACGAAGCCATTTTCGGCAAGAAGACCGAGGCCAAGAAGGAAGAACCGAAGGTCGAGGAAGGGCCCAAGCCGACTTCGGAGAAGGCCGATCCACCGGCCAACCCCTTCCGTAAAGGCGAAGGGATTGGCTGCTGATTCTTATTTTGCCGTCAGACTGCCGGCGAGTTTCAGCATGTAAGGTTCCATATACTTGGCGTCGCGCGGGTTGCACTCCGCGACTACCACCACAACTTTGCCGGGAATCGACAGCGCCGAAACCACGAACAGCTTGTTCGAACTGGCGGCCTGCGAATCTTTGCTGTAATACCGGGTGACCTTCGTATCTCCTGCCGCGGTTTGTCCCTCGGCAGGAGCATCTTTTGCTTCTTCCAGAGTCGTTTTGCTTTCCGCCGCGGCATCCTCTTTGGCTAAGCGCTCTTCCAGATACTTCTTCGCCATCTGCTGCGGCTCGCCCGCCTTATCCAGTTCCAGAACGAGAGCATCGGCCACCGGTACGAAATCAATTCCCTGCGATTTCGGATTTTTGATCGGGAACTTGCCGCGCAGGGCAATCGTAGCCCGAGGATCGATATCTTTCGGGGGATCAATGAAGGTATCGCGAGTGTTCCCGGTGAAATCGCTTTGATCGGTCGTCCTTCCGATCCAGACTCCATCGAAATCGGTTATCGAGTAAGCGCCCTCTTTCAGTGCGAAAGTTTTTGTCGACGATTTCTTTTCCGACCAACTCTCGCGGCGATCCAGTAACCCGAAGCGCTCGCGAATATCGGCAAAGGGTTCCAGCAATTCTTTCACCGTATCCGAAGCGGCCCAGGCAAACATTGCATACGTGATCCCCTTGTAGGACATCAGATAACAATCGCCGGTCATTTGTACGCCGCCAACATCCCCGGTATAGACGTAATATCGCGCCGTCCGGCCTCCGAGAGTCTTCCTGGAGTCGGTTTTCTGTTCGAATTCCACGTTCTTGAAAAATTTCTTCAGACGGTAGGTCATCTCATATTCTTCTTCCGCCGGTCGAGGATTATGGTCTTTAAAATCTTTGGCCGCCAGGGTCACCCAACCGTCGGGGCCGGAGTGTTTCAGCGAGAAAATGTTGATGTCCATCTGAGCGCGGACGTCGCTATCGGTCTGCCAGTCCTTGCCGGGATTATTGAAGCTGAAGTTGTAAGTGTCGTCTTTTCTCAACCCGGTCACCTGAGTCGTGGCGTCCAGGGGATTGCGATTCACCATCTTGTAAATGGTCAATAGCGTCACCAGCAGGGCGGCGAAGATCCCGACGAAAATCAGGATCATCTTGGGCACGTTATTGCTGGCTTGGTGCGGACGATAATTTATGGTTGCGATGGGCTCGCTGGTCACCGGTTCCGGTGGAGCTGTGTTTTGAGCGAGTACCTGCCCGGCCGGTGGGGCTGTGTTTTGAGCGAGTACCTGCCCGGCTCGGTAAGGAAACCGCGTCTTGCACAATGGGCAGGTAACCATCGCGGCCGGGGGTAGTTGCCGGGTGTCAAAGAGGTAGGTACAGCCGGGTTTTGGACAAGGAAATGTGGTACTCATGCAAGATCACTGCACTGGTGTAAAAAATCGGAGCTGGTCTCAATCCCCGACCTTAGTGCATTCTATGGAGAATCCGCGTTTTTCTCTCTTAAGTCGCATGGCTTGCCGACCATCCCAGAGATCCTGGAACGTCTGGTAGAACAGATCGCGCCGCCAGCCCTTCAGCAGAATGCTGTCGCCCGTCGTTTTTTTGGATTTGAACGACTTCACCAGCCACTTCAGATCGGACTGCGTCGCAACCAGGGCAGGATGCAGCGAATTCTGCTTGCAGATGCTGGCCATAACCGCCGAGAAAATCTGCACGACCCAGGTGTACTCGTCGAGGTCGGGTTCGCGAGGCGTGACCTTCGGCAGCTTGTCTTCGGGGATTTCCATACCCCGGAGATAGGCCTGATAGAGCTGTTCGGTATCCCGGGAAGAGATGCCGCGCAGGGTTTCGAGATCTTTGGGAGAGCGCGGCGTTCGTCGGGCAATCTCCAGGATCAAATCGTCGCGCAATAAAAACCGGCTGGGTCGATTCAAGCTCTCGGCCCGGCTCTCCCGCCACTCGTACACTTCGCGGGCAATTGCCAGTTGCCGCCGGTCGAGATTGCCCACGCCTTTGATTTTCCGCCAGCGCTCGGTTTCCTTGTTGTCGCGCACCGCCTTCTGACAGTACTTTTCCCACTCGTCTTTCAACCATTCCTGACGATGTATTTTTTTCAATTTCCGTTCCACTTTTCGGTAAATCGGAATCAGAAATCTCACGTCGTCGAAGGCATAGGCCAGCTGGCGGTCGCTGAGCGGTCGCTTGCTCCAATCCGTCAAAGTTTCGCTTTTATGAAGCCGTATTCGCAAAGTGTCCCGTACCATTCCGGCATAACTGATGGGATAGTGGTAGCCGATCAGTCCCAGGGCGATCTGCAGATCGAAGAAGTGCAGGGGCATTTTTCCCGTCGCGGCTCGTGCCATCCGGGCTTCTTCCCGGCCGGAGTGAACGATTACCGTTTTCTCGGGATCGAGCAGAATACTCCAGAGTTTTTTGATATCACCCAGCGCGATGGGGTCGATTACGTAGAGGGATTGCTCGGTGGAAAGCTGGATGAGGCAAAGTTCGGGATTGTAGCTTTGCTCGCCGATGAATTCGGTGTCAAAGCCAATAAGGACTTCGCTCTCCAGTTGGGTGCAGCACTCGTCGTACTGCTCCGGAGTGTCGATGAAGATTTCGGGAAGTGCAGCCTTCATCCGGAAATGATATGAACGGTTGAAAACTCGGCGAGCGTCCGACTCAGATCGGACGCTCGCACGGGAGAATCAAAAGGAATCAGGCACTTTTCTTTTCGGGCAATTTCTCGAACATCGGCAATTTACCGCGGACCACATCCTCGGTCACCGTGTGACGGCCTTTAACCTCGAGATCGGGAAGTTCGAACATAATGTCGAGCATGATCTCTTCCACAATGCTCCGGAGGCCGCGAGCTCCCGTGTCCCGTTCCCGCGCCTTGCGGGCGATTTCGCGTAGAGCCTTTTCTTCGAAGACGATTTCCGCGCCTTCGATTTCGAAAAGTTTCTGATACTGGCGGACCAGAGCATTCTTCGGCTCGGTCAGAATTCGGATGAGTGCTTCTTCGTTCAGCGGATCGAGCGGAGCGATCATCGGCAGTCGGCCGACGAATTCCGGGATCATTCCGAACTCGGTCAGATCGTCGCTGGTGACCTGGCTGAGCAGCGAGCCGAGATCTTCGTGTCGGTGTTCGTTCTGGGCGCCGAAGCCAATCGTCTTCTTGCCGATGCGCTTGGAAATATGTTCTTCCAGTCCAACGAACGTACCGCCGCAGATGAACAGGATATTCGAGGTGTCGATCTGGATGTACTGCTGTTCGGGGTGCTTACGCCCCCCCTGCGGCGGTACGTTGCTCACGGTGCCCTCGAGCATCTTCAGGAGGGCCTGCTGAACGCCTTCGCCGGAGACATCGCGGGTGATGGAAACATTTTGCGATGTCTTGGCGATTTTGTCGATTTCATCGATGTAGATGATGCCACGCTGGGCCGCTTCGATGTCGAAGTCGGCGGCATGCAACAGTTTCAGCAGCAGGTTTTCGACGTCTTCGCCGACGTAGCCCGCTTCGGTGAGCGTGGTGGCATCGCCGATCGCGAAGGGCACGTCCAGGATTTTCGCCAGCGTGCGGGCCAGCAGCGTCTTGCCGCTGCCGGTCGGCCCGATCAGAAGAATATTGCTCTTCTCGATTTCGACGCCACTGCGATCGGACGCGTTCAGGCTCAATCGCTTGTAGTGATTGTGAACGGCGACCGAAAGAACTTTCTTGGCTCGAGTCTGGCCGATTACGTATTGATCGAGCTTTTCCTTGATCGTCCGGGGTGCCAGGATATTGGACGTCTGGGTCTTCCCCGTCGTCCGGCGTCGCTTCTCCTGATCGATGATCGAGGAGCAGAGCTCGATGCACTCCCCGCAGATGTAGACATCGCCGGGGCCTTCCACTAAGGGACCCACGTCGCGATGGCTCTTTCGGCAGAAAGAGCAGTACGCGTTATGATTTCTCCGAGCGCCCGTTGGTCGTCTGGTGGTGTCGCCCGTGTCTTTCGTCGCCATGAAATTCCCCGGAAGGTTCTACAAGAAGCCTGAGCCCTTGAGTTATTGGTTCGGTTGTGGGGGGTCCGAATCCTTCGGAGGCGCCTGCTGCGGGGCCGGCTCGGGGGGAGTTTTCCCCAAAGCTCGCTGCCCGACTCGTTTAAGAATACGGTCGTATTCTTCCCTGCTGAGTTCGCCCGATGCCAACATGGCTCGGTAAGAGGTAACGCTGTCCAGATCGGTATCCTCATCGGCCAGTTGCTTGCGCTTCCAGCGTTGAAGGATGGCGATGATGATGGCACCCACAATTAAGGCCACCACTATCAGGGAGCTTGCGGAAAGAATCTCCGGACTCAGTAAGTCCAGTTTCTTCTTTTCCACAACCACCTCATCTGCCCAGATTACCCAGAGGGACGAACTCATTGCAGCACCTGTTTTCTACTGACCGGAGAAGTTATACCGTCTCTCTGTAGAAGGCGGATCTCACCGGTCGTCCGTCCACGACCAATTATACCGCTAGGGGAAATTCCTGTAGGAAAAACTTATTCATAGATTCATTCAAGTTCTAGTCCCGAGGCGCCACAACAGGCGCCCTCGGACCTTTTGCGACGACCGGATTCTTAGGCGTTTCGGGAAGCCTGAACACTTGTCATTTTTACAAGAAAACACCGGGTTTCGCTCCCTATCCGGACTTGTCGCTCAACCGAGCTGAAACCGCTCAGGAGAAGTCCCTTTGGCAACGATGACAATACCCCCCTCGCTGATGGTCAGTCCGCGCCGCTGCTCCAGTTCCAGATCGTACCCCAGCACCGTCCCGGTCGGTAGCCGGACTCCTTTGTCAATAATCGCGTTTCGAACCCGGCAGTGCCGGCCAACCTCCACCCCTTCGAAGAGAATCGAATTTTCCACCAGGGAATAGCTGTTCACCCGAACGTTCGGCGAGAGAATGCTCCGCCGGACGTGCCCGCCCGATAGAATGCAGCCCGAGCAGATCATGCTATCGTGGGCCTCCCCCCGACGGACCTGCCCGCTGGCCCCTTCTTCGGAGAAAACGAACTTCGGCGGCGGATACTGCGGGTTAAAAGTTCGAATCGGCCAGGAAGCGTCGTAGAGATTCAGAACCGGGTCGACCTCGACCAGATCCATATTCGACTGGTAGTAGGCATCGAGGGTGCCGACGTCCCGCCAGTAGGCTTCCGATTTCAAGTTGCGATCCCGAAAAGGGAAGGCAAACACGCCGTGGGTGGGTATCATCCGGGGAATAATGTCTTTGCCGAAATCGTGCGAACTGCCCGGCTGATTCGCATCCTCACACAACAGTTCCAGAAGCAACCGGGTGGAAAAGATATAAATTCCCATCGAACCCAGGCAACGGCCCGGATCGCCGGGCATCGACGCGGTTTCCTTCGGCTTTTCTTCGAATCCGACGATGCGATTGTCGGAATCCATTTTCAGAATGCCGAAGTGCCGACTTTCCGAAAGCGGGATCGGTATGCAACCGATGGTTAAATCCGCTCGTCGTTCCCGGTGGGATTCGACCATGTCGGCATAATCCATCTTGTAGATGTGATCGCCGCCCAGGATCAGAACGAGATCCTTGTCCTCTTTTTCGATACTGTAAATATTCTGATAGATGGCATCGGCCGTGCCCTGATACCAGTTTTCGTCAATTCTCTGTTGCGGCGGCAGCACTTCGATCGATTCACCCAACTCGGCGGAAAGAAAGTTCCAGCCCCGGCGGATGTGGCGATCCAGACTCTGAGCTTTGTACTGGGTCAACAGCAGAATGCGGCGTAGCCCACTGTTCAGGCAGTTAGACAGGGTGAAATCAATGATCCGGTATTGTCCCCCAAAGGGAACAGCCGGTTTAGCGCGGTCGCGAGTCAAAGGTTCCAGTCGAGTTCCTTTGCCGCCCGCTAGAATAACAGTCAGAGTGCCCCTCATCCGAGCCTCCGCGGAATGGCGTTCCCCTCAATCGGGTGTTCGTATTATCTCAGGGCCTGGGGACTTTCGCAAGTTGGACTTGCGCTGAATTTTGCAGGCAATTGAAGATAAGTTGCCATTCTTGCCGCGGCGGGTTGGCGAATCCTGATTTTCACTTCCGGTAATCGGTGATTTTGTTTGGACGATCTTTACTCATGCGGTAAAGTACTCTCTTCATATATTTCGTTGTCCTACGCATTGCCATATGTTCATGCGTTTATGGATTATCGGTTTACGCGGTCTGTCGCGGGGATGGCCCGGAGAATGTCATGAGCAGAAACACACCCACAAAGAATCGAAAAGTCACTACCGCCGCCAAAATTGCCGGAGTGGACGAGAAAACCATCGATAGTCTTTTGACTATCTTCAAAAGCCTCTCGGACAAATCGCGCCTGCAGATTCTGTTGATGCTGGCCAAAGAGGGGGAATTGCACGTCACCCAGCTTTGCGAAGCCCTCGGTCAGTCGCAACCGGCCGTCAGCCATCACCTGACCCAGCTGCGCAATGCCGAACTGGTGGCGTACCGCCGGGATGGCAAATACAACCATTACAAAATCGATTCCGACATGGTTCTGGAGATCGTGGGCAAGTTCTATCCGAATGCCCGATCCTCGCAGCGCAAGTTGGTCTTCGGCGAAATGGAATTGAATTTCAAAGCCAAATAATATCGGCTCTCAGATCCAGTGCAGACTTCTCAAGACGACGGCGACAATCAATCCGATGATCAATGGCCCGGCGACGCGTCTCACTAAAGAGAAGGGATTGGTGCCCGTCAACTGGGCGCTCATCAAAGCCACCGCGGCGAACGGCGACATGGTTCGCCCGGCCGCTGAAGCAATCGAAACGAGCGCACCCACATCCATTGGATCGTGCCCCAAATTAATCGATGGCTGAACGAAGATCTTGTACAGGCTCGAAGTAGCGGCCATCCCGGAACCGCTGACGTAAGCAAAAGCCCCGGGGATGATGGTCGCGAGCGGCAATAAGGTCGATTCGTGATCCTTGATGAAACCTTCAATGCGATCAGCAATGCCGATCAAGCTCAGTGACTTGCCGAAGCATTGAGCGACCACGATCAGCGAAACAATTTCAGCGAACGCATAGCCCACCCCCTGAAAGAAGGATTTGGCAATTCCCGGAAACTTACCCGGATTCGACGCCGTCGCGACGATGCAGCCCAGGAGCATGGCCGTGCCGATCAGACGGGCATCGAAGAGCTGGACCGACTTGGCATCGGTCAACCATTGCTTGGGAATCTGAATCCACGACAGAGGCGGACCGGTCACAATCAAAAATGCGAGCGGCAGAAGCGGAACAATCGCTTGGAAGTAATTCACGGGAAGCTGCGAACTGGGTTGCGGTTCGGCCTCTTTGTCTCGGACGATCCGTTTTTCTTCGCGAGTTCTCAACAGCCAGAAAACCAGCGAAGCCACTAACAAATGCGGCAGAATCAACGGCAGAATGCTACGCATAACCGTTTTGGAGTCGACATTCAAAGCAATGGCCACTGTATTTAACTCGGGTGCTCCCGGGTTAAAAAGTTCGCCTCCAATCGAGGCCCCGAGCAATAAAGTCGAGCCGATGGTTAAAGCCGAGAACCCGGCCGCTTTCATAATGGGCACCACCACCGTGCCAATGCAAACCGCTGTGCTCGTCTGGCTGATCACGGGAATGTTCACCGTGAAACCGACCAGGATAACACCCGGAATCAGAAAAAATCGGATCCTACGAAGCGGATTCGTCAGAAGTCGTACAAGATGCTGGTCGCATTCGGTATGCTTCAGCACATAGGCAAATCCCATGGCGCAGCAGATGGGCACGACGAATTTTTCGGCGCACAACGTAATGAAGAATTCCTGAATGATCTTTTCGACACCCCCGGCCAGCGCACCGATGGCTAAAGCGCACCCCATCAGGCCCAGGCGAACATCCACTCCCCGTAACACCAGGGTGATTGTCAGCACGATCAATAAGCAGGAAACGAGAATCATACCGACTAGATGGCCTTTTCGGACGCCGGGGAATGAGCCGAGAAAATCAGCGGCACGCATTCTGGCGTGATTGCGGCCCAAAGGCAAACCGAATTTTGCCAACCGGGGAGAAAGGGCCCAAGTTTCCGGAATTGTGCGGAAATAGTTGCGACGGGGAGATTGCAGCTATGGGAAATGATTCGAAATTCGGGATGGTGATCGGCCTGGGAGTGGTCGTTGCCACGGCATTTATGATTTTTCCGAAGATACCGAATGGGAAAACTCCGGCACCTGAGTCGACGAATATCTCCGGCGGTGGGGTTTCTCCCCGCGGTTCATCGAGTACTGCTACGGAATATTCTCTGACTTCGCAGAAAAGGGAAAAACCGGCGACCGACTTCGAATTGCCGGACCCGCTTAAAATGAGCCCGTGACCGCCGCAGTGTTATCGGGTGGCAGGACATCGGTCTTCCGCATCCGCAGATAGACGAAATAACCGAGTATCCCGACGGCATAGTTGGTCACTCGCACCGTAAACCGCATCACCACGCCAATGATGACTGGCTTCTTGATCAGCTTGTAAAGCTCACCAAAAACCGCCTCGCCCCCTCCGACACCGCCGGGAGTCGGAACGAATGCTTCCAGAGCCATACCCGTCGGACAAATCAGAAGGTGCTCCCCGACCGTGCCTACATCCTCCGTATTGGGAGTGACTTTGAAGGTGAGAGCCGCACAGTGATAGGCCAGCACCCAGCCGCTGCAACTGACGAAGCACATCAATAGGGCGACAAAAATTGCCTTGGGTTTTTTGCGGTACATCCGGATCGCGAACCAAACCTCGCCCAGACTCTTGCCGAGTTTCGGAATTCTGAGCAGAAGTTTACGAAGGGATTCTGCCCGCGAATCGCTAATCAACCCGAGCAGGAACCAGACGACGATGGACGTTAAAATCAGCCCGAAAGGAATCTGCAGTAGTCTTTGCAGAGAGGGATTATCGGCCACGATGGGATCGCCGACGATCCAGAAGTAGCCGCCGACAATCGCCACAATCCAGAACATGGCCCACAGCCCGACAATCCGATCGACGAGAATCGTCGATATCGCGGCCGCCCGGCGATTGGGATGCTGATGGTAGATTGCAAAGCCTTTAATGACATCGCCACCGACCGAACTGGGGAGAATCGTGTTGAAGGTGTAGCCGACCAGTCCTAATCGCAGCGCATCGTAAAGTTTGAAAGGAATATCAATCGCCCGAACCAAATAGTACCAACGAATTAAAGTTAATAATAAGCTGCTAATGGACAATATGAAGACGAGTACCAGCGCTTGAATGTTGATGGGATTATTAAAAATGTTCCGCAGGCCGGGAATTTCCTGCCCGTCGGCACCAATTTTAGGATTCCAATTCGTCCAGAGAACGTAGCCGAGCAGGGCGAGCCCCAAGGCAACTTTCAACAAATTTCTGAGCAAAGACGATTTCAAAGCTGGTCCTTGAGTTTCTGGGTATCCCCGAATGTTAGGCATTTTCCTAAGAATTGATGAACCTGTCCAGCGCAATTCTTTCCGGATCGGTTGCGGTTATTTGGCTGCCTGCCTAAAGTTTTAGTAGAGGATCACTGCGGAGGAATTGCATGTCGTCTTTTGCCACGCGTCAGAATCTCGAATTGATCGAAGAACAATACGCTCATTGGAAGCGCGATAACTCCTCCGTGGACAGCCATTGGCAGGCCTTTTTTGAAGGTTTCGAGCTGGCCGGAGCTGGTTCCACTCCGGCGTCGGGAGAAACAGGCCAAACCGATATTGTGCGTCTGATATACAACTATCGAAATATGGGACATTTGATGGCCCATCTCGATCCGCTCTCTGATCCCCCTTCCGAATACCCCAATCTGGCAATTTCCGAATTCGGTTTCACTCCGGACGATCTCAATAAAACCTATGATGCCAGTGCCTTCGCCGGTATGCGGCAGGCCACTCTGGCAGAACTTCTGGCCGCGCTCAAAGAAACTTACTGCGGCAAAATTGGCATTGAGTACCTTCACATCCAGGATACCGAGCCTCGCAGCTGGGTGCGCGACAAGGTCGAACTTTGCCGATCGCGGCCGGCGCTGCCTCTGAGGCAGAAGTACCGCGTGCTGATGACGCTGCATTACGCGGAGCTGTTCGAACGCTTTCTGCATACCCGCTACCAGGGCCAGAAGCGATTTTCCCTCGAAGGTTCCGAAACGCTGATTCCCGTGCTCGACGCGCTGGTGGAAAAAGCCCCCAGCCTCGGTGTGAAGGAAATCGTCCTCGGCATGGCTCACCGCGGCCGGCTGAACGTCCTGGCCAATATTCTTCACAAACCGTATCAGGATATCTTCAACGAATTCGAAGATAACTTCCTGCTCGACAGCATCGACGGCGATGGCGATGTGAAGTACCATTTGGGCTTCTCCTACGACTACACCACCAGCCAGGGACAGCAGATACACTTGTCGTTGACGCCCAACCCCAGCCATCTGGAAGCGGTCAATCCGGTGGTGGAAGGCCGGGTTCGTGCCAAGCAGTGGCTATTTGCGGACAAAGAACGCATCGCCGGTCTACCACTCTTGATCCATGGCGATGCGGCCTTTGCCGGTCAGGGAATTGTCGCCGAGACCCTGAATCTGTCAAACTTGGAAGGGTACACCACCGGCGGAACGGTTCACGTCGTCATCAACAATCAGATTGGTTTTACGACCTCGCCGAAGGATGCCCGTTCGACAACGTACTGCACCGATGTGGCCAAGATGATTCAGGCTCCCATCTTCCACGTCAATGCGGAAGATCCCGAGGCCTGTGTGTTCGTCACGGAATTAGCTCTGGAATTCCGGCAGAAATTCCACCGCGATGTGATTATCGATCTCTACTGCTACCGCAAGCATGGCCACAACGAAGGCGATGAGCCTTCCTTCACCCAGCCGATCATGTATCGCAAGATCAAGGATCGGCCGAGCGTCTCGGCAATTTATACCGAGCAGTTGGTGACCCGGGGCGAAATGAAGCCCGAGGAGGCCGATGCGATCAAGCGCGAATTCCAGACAAAACTGGATACTGAGCAGGAGATCGTCAAAAAATCACCGCCCCGGCCGCGCGGCATGAAATCTTTTAGTGGTTCCTGGCAGGGGATGAACTCGAAGTTCGTTTTCGAACCGGCGCCTACCGCCGTCAGCCGGGAAGTATTGCAGGAAATCACCGAAATCATCACGACGGTGCCGCCCAATTTCACGATCAATCCGAAAATCACATCGCTATTGCAGAAACGCTCGGAAGATTTCGCCAAGGATCGCGGCATCGACTGGGCCTTCGGGGAAGCTCTGGCTTTCGGCAGCCTGGTCAAAGAGGGCAATGCGGTTCGGCTCAGTGGGCAGGACAGTCGGCGCGGCACCTTCAGCCAACGGCATGCGACTTTCACCGATGTCAACTCGGGCGAGCGCTACGTTCCGCTACGAAAATTGAATAACGGCAAAGTGACGTTCGCGGTTTTCGATAGCTTGCTGAGCGAGGCCGCCGTTCTCGGATTTGAATTCGGATACTCCCTGGATGACCCGAGCGTGCTGGTGCTCTGGGAAGCGCAATTCGGCGACTTCGCCAATGGGGCCCAGGCGATCATCGATCAGTTCATCGTCCCCAGCGAATCGAAATGGCAGCGTTCCTCCGGTTTGGTGATGTTGCTGCCGCACGGTTACGAAGGGCAGGGGCCTGAGCACAGTTCCGCCCGGCTGGAGCGATTCCTGCAATCCTGTGCCGACGATAACATTCAAGTCTGCAACCTGAGCACTCCGGCCCAGTACTTCCATGTCCTGCGTCGGCAGATGAAGCGAACTTTCCGCAAACCGCTGGTGATCATGACGCCCAAGAGCCTGCTGAGGCATAAGGACGCAGTCTCACCCGTGGCCGAGTTTACGCATAATCGCTTCCACGAAATTCTCGACGATTCGAATATCAATCCTGCCGAGATTAAGCGAGTGCTCTGGTGCAGTGGTAAACTTTATTACGAATTGCTGGAGAAGCGGAATGAGAAGAAGGCCCGCGAGGTGGCCATCATTCGGCTGGAGCAGTTCTATCCCTTTGCCGCCGGTCAGGCGAAGCAGATTTTGTCCCGCTATTCGAATGCTCGAGATTTCTTCTGGGTGCAGGAAGAATCGAAGAACATGGGTGGCTGGACCTTCGTCGACGCCCGCTTCCGCGAAGAACTGGGAATTAATTTGCGATACATCGGTCGACACGCGAGTGCCAGCCCGGCCACCGGTTCGCACAAAGTACACGTGAAAGAGCAGAAGGAACTGGTCGAGGCGGCATTTGCCGATGCGTCGGCGGTCGCCGGTTATACGACTAATGGCATCCATGGTGCGAACTACCCGCGCGAAAAACAGACTCACTAAATGAATCGGCTCGGGAGATTTCGGATGAAATTTCCTGGACCAGACGGGAATGAATATGGCGATTGAAGTGAAGGTCCCTTCCGTCGGTGAATCGGTCACCGAAGGCCGCATTGCACGTTGGATCAAGCCAAGCGGATCCGCCGTTAAAAAAGATGAATCGGTGATGGAACTGGAAACCGACAAGGCGACCGCGGAGGTTCCCGCCCCGGCGTCCGGCATTTTGAATGTGCTGGTTCCGGAAGGCGAGATCGTGGCTGTGGGTTCGGTCGTCGCCACCATTGATGACAAACCAACCGTCAACATTTTGCCGCCCACGGTCACCGCTCAAGTGCCTCCCGCGCCGAAACTGGTTCCGGCCAAGGATACGCCTCTTTCTCCCGCCGCGGCCCGCGTGGCCGCCGAAACTGGCGTTGACCCCAAGACCGTGACTGGCACTGGCCGCGATGGTCGAATAATCAAGGAAGATGTGGTGGCTGCGGCCAATAAACCGGCCGCTCCGGTTCCGGCGACACCTCCCGCAAAGCAACCTCCCACAACGGTTATCCCTCCGAGGACAACGACGGCTGTTGCTCAAACCACCGGCGATGGCAAACCCCGTGAGATGCGACAGAAGATGTCGACGATTCGCACTCGCATTGCTCAAAGGCTGGTGGAATCGCAGCAGTCCACCGCGACGCTCACCACCTTTAACGAAGCGGATATGACCGCCATCAGCGAAATCCGCAACAAATACAAAGACAAATATAAGGAACGGCACAACATCAATCTGGGCTTCATGTCGTTCTTCGTGAAAGCCTCCATCGAAGCGCTGAAGGCTTTTCCGCTGGTCAATGCCCGAATCGATGGCAACGAAATCGTCTACCAGAACTTTTACGATATCGGTGTGGCTGTCAGTACCGAACGGGGGCTGATGGTTCCGATCCTGCGCGATGCGGATAAGCTCAGTTTTGCGGGCATCGAAAAGAAGATTGTGGAAGTGGCCGTGAAAGCCCGCGACGGAAAAATCTCCGTCGATGATCTTCAGGGGGGAACCTTCACCATCACCAATGGTGGGATCTTCGGTTCGATGCTGTCGACGCCGATACTCAATCCGCCGCAGTCGGCCATTCTCGGCATGCACAGCATCCAGAAGCGGGCGGTCGTGGTGAACGATCAGATCGTAGTTCGCCCGATGATGTACATTGCCCTGAGCTATGACCATCGCATCATTGATGGTCGCGAAGCGGTGCAATTCCTGGTTCGCATCAAAGAATGCCTGGAAAATCCAGAACGATTAATGCTCGAAATCTAACCCTTCCGAGGCGTGCCGTTTGATGTATTGCGGCACGTCCCCCTCTCCGGGCGGAACGCACGTTTTAGAATCGGAATAAGAGAAACACATGGAAACTTTTGATCTGATCGTCATCGGGGCCGGGCCGGGAGGATACGTGGCGGCCATCCGGGCAGCTCAATTGGGTATGCGAGTGGCCTGCATCGAGAAACGCAAAACCTACGGTGGAACCTGCCTGAATGTCGGCTGCATTCCTTCCAAGGCTCTTCTCGATTCCAGCGAACTCTACGAGGTCACGCAGCACAAACTCGCCAAGCATGGCATCGGCGTAAGCAACGTCACTCTCGATCTGGCCGCGATGATGAAGCGGAAAGATCATGTCGTCAAAGGGCTGACCGACGGCGTGGCTTATCTGTTCAAGAAAAACAAGGTCACCGGCTTTCAGGGCTCGGCCAAATTACTCGGTAGCAGCAAGGTGGAGATCTCTCATCCGGACGGGACCAAACGCACGATCATTGGCAGCAAGATTCTGCTGGCGACTGGCAGCGAAGTCAGTCAGGTACCGAGTCTGCCATTCGATGGACAGAACATTATCTCCTCGACCGAGGCCCTCTGTCTCGACAAGGTTCCCGAACACCTGATAGTTGTCGGCGGCGGCTATATCGGCCTTGAAATGGGTTCGGTCTGGCTGCGGTTGGGTTCCAAGGTGACTGTACTGGAATTTCTGCCACGCATCCTGCCGCTGACTGATACCGAAATCGCGACGATGGCTCACAAGTCGCTGGCCAAACAGGGGATGCAATTCCACCTGGAGACGAAAGTGACCGGCGCCAAGGTGGCCAACGGCAAGGTCACTGTTTCGGCCGAAGGCAAAGAAGGGCCACTGAGTTTCGAAGGGGACAAGGTTCTGGTTTGCGTCGGTCGCCGGCCGAATATCGAAGGTTTGGGGCTGGCCGAGGTCGGCGTTCAATACGATCCGAAGTCGAATAAAGTGCCAGTCAACGATCATTACGAAACTAATGTCGCGGGTATCTATGCCATCGGCGATCTGATCGCTGGTCCCATGCTGGCGCACAAAGCTCAGGAAGAGGGTGTGGCGGTCGCGGAATTGATGGCCGGGAAGGCCGGGCATGTCAATTACGATTGTATTCCCAGTGTCATTTATATTTGGCCGGAAGTCGCCTCCGTCGGTCCGACCGAAGAACAGATCAAGGAATCGGGTCGGCAGTATAAAGTTGGGAAATTTCCCTTTGCCGCCAATGGCCGAGCCAAGGCGATGGATGAAGCCGAAGGGGTCGTGAAGGTGATTACCGATGCTCAAACGGATCGGCTACTGGCCGTGCATATCTTTGGGCCGCGGGCTTCGGACATGATTGCCGAAGCGGTGACGACGATGGAATTCAAAGGCAGCGCGGAGGACATCGCGCGGATCGTGCATTCGCATCCGACGCTTTCCGAGGCGATGGGCGAGGCCGCACGGATGGCCTACAGTGGCTTGGCGTTGCACAGTTAAGCGAGTTCTGTTGGAAAAATTTGAACCGCAGAGAACGCAGAGAGAGAAGAGTAGAAGAGTAGAAGACCTAGCGAAGGGGACTGGCTCCGTTTCGGTGCCTGTCCTTTGGCTGAACGATGAAAGCAATTTTCACCGCGGAGCACACCGAGAACACTGAGGTTGTTCTGTGGATCGGGTTGAATCGTTGAGTGGGTTTGGAAAGATGCGAACCGCAGAGCACGCCGAGAACGCAGAGAGAGAAGAGTAGAAGTCCTAGCGAAGGGGACTGACTCCGTTTCGGTGCGTGTCCTTTGGCTGTATGAGGAAATCAATTTTTACCACTGAGAACACTGAGAGACGAGGGTACTGGGTGCAAGTTTCAGGTTGAGTTGAAAATGCAGTGCATTTTCAACGGGTTGAGTAAAAAGCGGAATAGGCCATTCCTAGCCCTGTATTTCTCTGCGCACTCCTGCGGTTAATAAATTTTTTCAAAGAGCGCAACCGCGGAGCACGCCAAGAACACAGAGAGCAGGATACAAGTCATAAACCGAAAATTTGAAGTGCGATTGTTCTTCCTCATTGGTATACTGCCAATCTCCGAAAAAGATTTGTCTATCCCCGCGGCAACATCTCCCCGTTTTAACCGGTTAGGATTACTCTCCCATGCGTTGTTTAATCTTACTCTTTGCGACGACATTCCCGGTATACGCTCAGCAGGAACATATCGCTCCCGCGGCCCCACTTTTGCCCGAACAGGCGCAAAAAAAATTCAAGGTTCCACCCGGTTTCGAAGTGCAGTTGGTCGCTTCCGAACCGACAATTGGCAAGCCCATGCAAATGGCCTTCGATGCCAAGGGCCGGCTCTGGGTCACCTCGTCCAATGAATATCCTTTCGCAGCGAAGGAGCGGGCCGGAAAGGACAAGATTTACATCCTCGAAGATTTCGACGCTCACGGCAAAGCTCAGAAAGTTACGACTTTCGCGGAAGATCTGAATATTCCCATTGGCATATTGCCCTTACCCGACTGCAAATCCTGCATCGTCTACAGCATTCCCTATGTCTGGAAGTTGACCGATACCCAGGGTACCGGCAAGGCCGACAAAAAGGAGCACCTTTATGGGCCGTTTGGCTTCCGCGACACGCATGGAATGGTCAACTCCTTCGTGCAAACCCTCGACGGCTGGGTGCATGCCTGTCACGGCTTCAGCAACGATTCCTCGGTGAAAGGTACCGATGGCCAGGTACTGACGATGAATAGCGGCAGTACTTTTCGCTTTCGGCCCGACGGTACACATTTGGAAATCTGGACGCGCGGGCAGGTCAACCCCTTTGGCATGACCATGGACCCCTACGGCCAGCTTTATAATGCCGATTGTCACAGCCGGCCGATTACGCAATTGATTCACAATGCAGTTTACAGCAGTTTCGGCAAGCCGCACGATGGCCTGGGTTATGGACCCGATATGATTCGCCACGATCACGGTTCCACCGCACTCTGCGGACTAACCTGGTTGCAGACCGACACCTTCCCGCCGGAATATCAGAACAGCATTTTCCTGGGGAACGTCGTCACCAATCGCGTTCACCGCGATGCGTTGAAATGGTCCGGTTCCAGTCCGGAGGCCGTCGAACAGCAGGAATTCATGATGACCGACGATCAATGGTTTCGGCCCGCGGACATCAAGCTCGGGCTCGACGGAGCCTTGTACGTCTCCGATTTTTACAACCGCATCATTGGCCATTACGAAGTCGCGCTCGATCACCCGGGCCGGGATCGCGAGCGCGGCCGGATTTGGAGGATCGTTCCCACGGCGAAACCCCTGATGGATAAAACCGATCTCACCCAGCTAAGTTTTGAGCAGTTGATCAAGGAACTGGATTCCTCGAATATTGTCCGACGGCAATTGGCAGCGTTTCAAGTAATTCAACGCGGACGCGATAACCCCGCCCTCGCCTCCAAGCAAACTCTGGCCTGGAACTCCGCGCCCGGCAAACGGCCTGCAACATCTTATGAAATTGTAAATAGCTGGAAGAAATCGGGACTGACCGATATCGAACTGTCGCTGAATTCGGCCGATTCCCCCGAATACCGCGCCCGTTTCTTGCGAAATTGCGATCTGAAGAAATATACCACGACGATACCGAGCATCTTGGAAGGGAGTGAGGCGTTCAGCAAGCGTGCCATACTGGAAAATCTGACGGTACATCCCGATACGGATTTAATTCTGACCTTGCGCGGCCTGATAGGAAATACCCCTTCGACCGATTCGCACATGAAGCACGCCGCCCGCATTGCACTGCGGGAAGCCTTGTTGCAGCCTCACGCCTGGGAGAAACAGGGAGTACCCGTTCTCTCCGAAAATCGCGATGCGAAGATTATGGTGGATGTCTGCCTGGGGGCCCCCACGGAGAAAGCCGCGGCCTATCTGGTGTCGATGCCGGTTTCCATTCTCTCAAACGATAATCACCTGATCGATGCCTGCACGCACATCGCCCGATATGGAACCGTCGATACCCTGCACAAACTTCATGACCTGATCACCGGTCAGAATAGTATGACGACAGAAATGAAGCTCGCCAGTCTACAGGGGGTTTTCAAGGGTTATCAGCAACGGGGCCGGGCGATCGATGGGGAGTGGATCAGTTCCACCGATAAATTGGTGACCAACTATTTGAAACTGCCTGGCGAAAAAGAACAACTGGCGGCTTTGGATCTGGCAGCCACTCTGAAGCTGAACAACCAGTTCGAAAATATTTCGAATCTCGTCGAGAATGCCAAGGCTTCCGAACCCGCACGGCTCGCGGGGTTATCCACTCTGGGCCGCTTAAATTCGGTTCGAGCTCTACCGTATCTCATCCTCGCACTGAGGGATTCGAACTGGAGCATCCCGGCGCGCGAAAAAATTGCCCAGCAGCTGGGTCAGATTCCCACGCCCGATTCTCTGACTGCCCTGGGAGATGCTATCCGCACCGCTCCGAGTCGATTGGACGGGGCCATCGCTCAGTCGCTGGCCGGTTCGAAGCCGGGTGCGGAGATTCTGTTCACCACCATCGAGAAAGGTTCTGCTTCGCCCCGGCTATTACTCGATAAGGCGATTCAGGATAAACTGGGCAGCTACAAGGAACGCATCGCCAAGCTCACGGCCGGTCTGCCGAGCGTCGATCAAAAGATTCAGATGACGATCAATCAGCGCAAGAAATCGCAGGGACTGGGTGAAGCGAATTTTGAAATAGGTAAATCTCTGTTCACCAAACACTGCGGTATTTGCCATCAGATTGCGGGTGTCGGTGCCAAGGTCGGGCCGAACCTCGATGGGATCGGCAACCGAGGTCTGGATCGGCTTCTGGAAGACGTGCTTGATCCGAATCGTAACGTCGATGCGGCGTTTCGGATGACCACGCTATTTTTGAAGGATGGGAAAACTCTCTCCGGTCTGGTGGTTCGCGAAGAAGGTCAATCCGTCGTGATCGCCGATCAGACAGGGAAGGAAACCGCGGTGGGCAAGGATAACATTGAGGAGCGAAAAGTCTCCAACCTTTCCCCGATGCCGGCTAATATAGCAGAGCAGGTTTCCGAGTCCGAATTCCGGCACCTGATGGGTTATCTGCTGAAACAGAAAAAAGATTAGGTGCGTTGAAAGACGTAGCGAGTTTTTGCATTCGCTCCGTTCCTATGAGTTCACTGCGAGGAACTTTGATGCGTTTTTTCCTTCTAATGACTTTGCTGGCTTTGCCCACGTCCCTTTTCGCCGGTTCCTCGAATAGCCTTATGGATGTTCGTGCAGATGGCTCCCGCTTGGTAGTGGCCAATACCGATAACGATTCAATTACGGTTGTCGATCTGAAAACGCGAAAAGCCGCCCCCGAGTTGAAAGTCGGCAGTCACCCGGAAGGGGCCGCCTGGGTCGCCAATACTCCGCTCGTAGTCGTCACTCTAAACGGCGAATCGGCGATCGCCTTCGTCGATACCCAGAAATCGGAAGTCACCAAACTGAAAACCGAGTTCGAACCCTATGGAGTGGTTGTCAGCAAGGATGGCCTGACCGCGTATGTCACTCACGATTACCCCGGTAAGCTGAGCGTGATCAACGTCGCCGAGCGAAAAGTTTCGCGGGTTATCTCGGTCGGTGAATGGTCGCGCGGCATCGCACTGTCGTCGGACGAACAGAAAGTTTACATCACCAATTTCTACTCGGCGGAACTCACCTGCGTTGATCTCAAAGAAGGTAAAGTGATCGACCGCTGGCTGGGGCAAAGTACGGAGAACCTTTGCCGGCATGTGGAGTTGCACCCGAAGCGAGGCAAAGCCTATCTGTCGCACCTGCGCTCCCGGGTCGACACCTTCGACGCCCGGGGCTCGATCTTCCCACAACTGACCATCGCCGATTTACGACCGAAAAAAAATGAGGAAGATTCCCGCCGCAAATCGCTGGCCATGGATACCTACAACGGCGTCTACGTCGTGGCCAATTCCTGGGAAGCGGCCATCACCCCGGACGGCTCTAAGATCTATACGCTCTACGCCGGATCGGAGGAAATGAACGTTTCCAAAATTCTCGACGACGACTACGAAGAGCTAGACCGCATTGGCCGGGTGATCAAGCTCGGGAAAAACCCTCGAGCGGTGCGAGTCTCGCCCGATGGCAAAGAGGTTTACGTCTATAACACGCTCGATTTCACAGTCAGCGTTCTGGCGGTGGAGGGCAATAAGAAACTGGCTGAAATTGAAGTCTGCAAACCGGCCCATAGCCCCGAATGGGTTCGCGGCAAATTTTTATTCCACACTGCCAGTCCGCCGATGAGCGGGGCACGCTGGGTAGCGTGCTCTTCCTGCCATCCGGATGGCCATTCCGATCATCGAGTCTGGCAGAACCCGGATGGCCTGCGAAAAACGCCGCCGTTGTTCGGTCTGGCCCATACGCATCCATTGCACTGGTCGGCGGACCGCGATGAAGTTCAGGATTTCGAATATACGATTCAAGGAAAATTGATGCGGGGTCGCGGCTTAACCAGCGAACATACCGCCGCGCTGAAACCGGAGCTGGAAACGAAGATGAGCGGCAAATCGAAAGACCTCGATGCCCTAGCAGTTTATACCAACTCGTTCCATTTCAATCTTTCTCCCTATGCAGCGGAAGGAAAATTGAGCCCGGCGGCTCTACGAGGCAAAGAACTTTTCTTTAATAAGGATGTGAACTGCGCCAGCTGCCACAGCGGCCCCTATTACACCGACAGTTCACTGGTCAAACCTTTTAAACTTCACGATGTGGGAACGAGTAAAGACGATCCGCTGGAGAAGTTAGGGCCCGGCTACGACACACCCACCTTGTTGGGGATCTATCGCTCCGCTCCGTATCTGCATCACGGCAAAGCCAAGACCCTTATGGATGTGCTGACGACTTTTAACCCCAAGGATCAACATGGAAAGACTAGCCATCTTTCACAGCTTCAGAAAGAGGATCTGGTCGAGTTTCTGAAGGCGCTTCCCTACGAGAAGCCGCCCCAGGAAACGCCGAATACCGTGCCGTACTTCGAAAAGCAGAAGTGATCTCAAGCGGCCAATCGTCGAGCCCGACAGAGCAGTTGAACTTCCTCGAGCAGATCTCCCATCAGCAGATTGCGGAGAAATTGCTGGGAGCCGAAGGTGTGATTCACCCGGTCGGGCAGGCCGAAGCGCTGGAAGCGGGCTCGGAAATTTCCAGCCTCCGCCAGCACTTCCGAGCAGGCCGCGCCGAGGCCGCCCGTAATCGAGTGCTCTTCCACGGTCATCACCCAGGGCAATTCCCGAACGCACTTTAAAAGCATCGTCTCATCGAGCGGCTTAATCGTATGCATGGAGACGACGCGGATCTCCAACCCATTCTCCTGACGGACCTGATCGCTGACGCGTAAACACTCGCCGAGCATGGCCCCGGTGGAGATCAAGCAGCCATCGCGACCGGTACGCAACACATTTGCCTGACCGAGACGGAAGCCTGGTTCGTTCTCGTGAAGTACCGGTTCATTGGCTTTGCCTAGCCGGAGGTATCCGGGACCGCTATGTTTGTTCAATTCCTGAGTGGCCAGTCGGGTTTCGACGGGATCGCCCGGGGCCACCACGGTCATACCAGGCAGCATTCGCAAAATACCGAGTTCCTCGACGCCGTGATGCGTGTAGCCCTGCGAGCCATAAGCGAGGCCACCGCCGACCGAGACGATCTTCACATCCAGTTCGTGGTAGCAGATGTCATTGCGAATCTGTTCCAGGCAGCGCAAGGTCGGAAAATTGGCAATCGAATAAAGGTAAGGCTTGATACCCGTGCTCGCCAGTCCAGCGGCGATGCCGATCATGTTCTGCTCGGCCACACCCACATTGACATAGCGATCCGGAAAGCGTTCGATGAACTTCTCCAGCACGGAGAAGCCCAGATCGGCGGTCAGTAGCCAGACTCGCTCGTCCTGCTCGGCAATGTTAAGCAGAGTATCGATGAAGGCAGTTCTCATGCGGCCCTCCGAAGTTCTCGCAATGCGGTTTCCAGCTGCTGATCGTTGGGGGATTTATAATGCCATTCCAGCCGGTCTTCCATGAAAGAAACACCTTTCCCCTTGATCGTGTGAGCAATCACCACGCTCGGTTTATTGGCGACAAAGGGAATCGAAGTCAAAGTCTGGTGGATCAACTGGTGATCATGGCCATCGATTTCGCGCACTTCCCAGCCGAAGGCCCGCCACTTGTCGGCGAAGGGCTCCAGATTCAGGATCTCTTTCACCCGGCCGAAGCTTTGAATTTTGTTGTAATCCACGATGGCGGTGAGGTTATCCAGCTTGAATTGCGGGGCGAAGAGAATCGCTTCCCAGATGGATCCTTCATCGCATTCGCCGTCGGATAGCAGGCAAAAAGTGCGGTAATCGTGCTTTTTGCGTTTAGCGGCCAGTGCCAGCCCGCAGGCAATCGAGAGTCCATGCCCCAAAGAACCGGTGGAGAAATCGATCCCGGGAACGTCGTAGTGCGAGATATGTCCCGAGAGGACGCTGCCGTCCTGACCGTAGGTGTCCAGCCAGGATTTCGGAAAGAAGCCGTTTTCCGCGAGAGTTGCATACACGGCCGCGGCCCCATGCCCTTTGCTCAGGAGAAACCGATCGCGATCCATCGAGCCCGGTAGATCGGGGCTGACTCGCAAGAGGCCCCCGTAGAGCACGGCCAGCAAATCGGTCATGGAGAAGCACGAACCGATATGGGAGGCCTTGGCGCGATGGACCATACGCAGCGTCTGGCTGCGGATTCGGGCGGCCAGATCTTCGCTTGCTTTGAGATCGAATTCCAAGGCGAACTCCTTTCGCTGCTTCGGACTAACCCGCTTTTCTACGAAACGTCCGATGTTGTCGTTCCAGTTCTTCCAGACCCAGGCGAATTCGGGCGGCGGCGGGCGTTCGCCCGGGAAGGTCTTTCAATCCCAGTCGGTCGCGCAGAACCGTACGGGCCAGGGCGATTCGCAAAAAGTAAAACCAGAAGCGGGCTTCAAAGTCGATCTGTTGTCGCTGTTCCCGGAAATAGCCGATGAGAAAGGCCGAATGCCGTCGGACCGGCTGGAAGGTCGCCCAACTGGCCACGTCGAAGATCGGATCGCCGAGCAGGGCGTCTTCCCAGTCCAGAATGGCCGTGATTTTTCGGCCGTCGGTGAAGACATTATCCATGCTCAAATCGTTATGCAAAATGGCGGAAGGACTGCTGGCCAGCACGCTCCAGAGCTTGGAAAACCAGCCTTCGATGCGATTGGCTTCCGCTTTATCTAGGGCGTTCAACTCTACGCAACGGCTCAAATGCTTTTCCAGATTCACTTCCAGAAAGTCGGTCCAGCAGTTGAACAGACCGCGATAGTGTGAGGTTCCATCCGCATGGCATCCGAGCGGATCGTCGGGATCGAGCTTCAACCAGCCGAAGCCGCTACTGACTTTCTCAGCGTGCAATTTTCCAATCCAGCGGCCGAGATTCGTCAATAGGGGCAGCAGCACACGCTCGTTATCGTCGAATATCTTCAGCGAAGAGCCGCTGGCTTGATTTTGGATGGTGAAATCGGTCCGGCATCGATCCCTCGTCAGATCGACGCAGCGGCAGGTCATGACCGGGTAGCCGCGTTCGACTAGATAGTTGGTAATGGAGGCTTCGATGGCCATGGGGAAATCGACGAAGCTTTCCGGCAGGCTGTTGGAACGGAAAATCAGCCGGCGATTAGCGAATTCGAGACACCAGATTTGATGCGTTGTGGCCGGGGCGTCTAATTTTTGAACCGAATCGGGTTCCGCATGAAGTACCAGGCGTACGATGTCTGCCACCTCGGCGTCGTCCAACTGCGTGATCGGCTCATCGGCGCGGCAGCGCCTCAGTGCGTAATCCGGTATGGACCAGTCGCTCTTGGGTAAAAAGAGCGACCGCCGTTGCTCGTGATAGTCATCGAGAGTCTTCATATCACCCACCGCTTCCGGCGGGTCCGCGTCAGGCGGCCCGTCGGCCGAGAACGCGTCCCGTTTCCCAAAACTGTTCGTAACCCAACAGCCGCTGCATGACGATGGACAGTTGACGGATGCGATTTTTCTCATCGTCCGTCAGTTGATTCATGGTGGCGATATTCACTTCCGGGGTCGGAATGCGAATGGTGCCCCAGGGATAGACCTCCTTTAAGGTCTGCGAATTCCAGGAGGGCTGCAGGCAGGTCTCCGACCAGCCGATTCCGATGCTCGAACAGAGCTTGGACATGGTGCCGCGCATATCCGAGATAATGTCTTCGAAGCGGACGATATGAAAGTTATTCGGGAACTTCTCCGCATAGGTCAGCGCCAGGTGCTGGGAGTAATTCCAGGTCCAGGTGTAGCGTTCCAGCGACAGGGGGAACGGCCGCTTCTTGGTATCGGAGTAGCCGGAATAGGGATTGCGCACCACGTGAATGATGTGGCCCTGCGGGAAGTCGGCCATGATTTTCTCCGTGTCGAAATTCATGACCGGGCTATATCCGAGATAGCAGGTTTCCTGTCCGGTTTTCCGATAGTTGGTCCAGGCGTCGAAGGTCGAACGGAAGAACGCTTCGACCAGATTGGCCCGGGTGCGCGGCTTATTCTTCATGAACGCGATAAACTTTTCCTTGCGTTCGATCTCATTGAGCTTCATATCGGCGTTTTTGAACTTGCTTCGCTCCGGTACGCGCAGGCGGGTCTTCATCTCTTCATCGAAAAAGAGTTCGTAATCGTTACCCGCTTCGCCGTGCATGGGGAATTCCGGCCAGCGATATTTGAAGGGCACGTAACTCGACAGATAGTCGTTAACCAGGCTAGTCCCCAGCTGCGACTCGTAGGGATAGTTGAACATCTCGGGATGTCCATCCAGCAGGCGCTGCGTCGTGTTGCCGCCATTCTCATACATGGCCGAGATCATAATTAGCTTGAAAGGTGTCATCCCTTTAAGTCCTTCCGTTTCTTGAAAATATCCCGTGTCGGGCAATCGGTTCTTTTGCGTATCAAGCCGCTTTTTTTAAATCGCGTTGCTGGTACCATTTCCACATTTCGCGAACGCCGCTTTGGAGAGTGTGTTTGGGTTTCCAGCCGGTTTTTTCAAAGGTTTCGCGCACATCCGCCACCCAGCAGGTCGGTTCATCGGGTCGTAATTCGATCGCCCCGTATTCCGGAAGAATCCGATTCTGGGTACAGACCGAGACGATTGTCTCGATCATATCGCGAACGGTCGACTGCGCGCCAGTCCCCGCATGCCAGATACCGCGACGCAACTCGGGTGTCGCGGCCACATGCTGAAGCAGAGCTGTTACGTCTCCGACATAGATGAAATCGCGCGGCTGCTGACCGGCGGAAACTTTGGGTCGAATTCCGCGAGCGCACATCTCCATAACGTAAGGAACCAATCGGGAAGGTTCTTCCCACGGTCCATAGGCGGCGAATACCCGAACGGTTGAGAATGGGCGGTTTTTGAACGCCTCGGCCTGACAAAGTAAAGTCGCGGCTGCTTTGGAAACCCCGTAGTCGGAGCGGGGATCGAGCCGATCTGCCGTCTGCATGGCCGAAGTTTTATGCCCGTATTCGGAACTGCTGCCGGTATGCACAAAAGCCTGGAAATCGTGGCCGTGCAAAGCATCGATGAGATTAGCCGTGCCGAGGAGATTGGTCGCCAAGATCTCCGTTCGGTTGTTCTGCGACGGGTAAGCGCCGTGGGTGCCCAGGTGATAAATCACTTGGGGTCGAATCTGTTCGATCAGTCGTTTGGTAGCTTCGGTATCGCAAAGATTGGCGAAATGGGGAGTGAATCGACCGGCAATATCGGCCAGCCGCCAAGTCTGATATTCGGGACGCAGCAGAAGGTGTACGTCGCAGCCCGCTTCAATCAGTTCGTGCGCCAGGAAGGCGCCAATGAAGCCGCTGCCTCCTGTAATCAATACTGGTTCACGCGGACTGGTCATCCTGACCCTTAGCTGAGCATCTGGGTGTAAATCAATCTCCAGGCGCATCCGGCGCCTTTTCGCCGCGCTATGGTAAACTAGATTCGCTTCGGCAAGCAAGAGGAGTTTCCAGGAACTGGATATCAATCAGGCTATTCCTATTGACCGTTTCGATGACTTTGTTCCTATAATCGAGACATGCATGTACTTCTTTTCGATATTGATGGCACCTTAATTCGTTCGGGCGGGGCCGGTAAAGCGGCCATGGAAGGGGGTCTCACAAAGGCCTTCGGCATTACCGAAATCCAGGACGTAGTACCCTACGGTGGCCGAACCGATGAAGCCATCGTTCGCGATTTGCTCCGCGTACACGGCATCGAAGTGACGCCCGAGAACATCGTTAAATTACAACAGGCCTATCAGAACGCTCTTCAGGAAACCCTCCATTCGCAGCGTGGCGAGGTTTGCCGGGGCATTCTGGAATTGATGCCGCGACTAACTTCCTCGAATACCGTAACTCTGGGTTTGTTAACGGGCAATGTCCGTTCCGGAGCCGAGCGAAAACTATTGCATTACAATCTCTGGCACTATTTTCCTTTCGGCGGCTTTGCGGATGATACCCACGATCGTTCTGAAGTGGCCCGCCGGGCAGTCCGGGAAGCTGAAAAACATTTGGGCCGGGAAGTTGAGCGAAACCGGGTCTGGGTGATCGGCGATACGCCGCACGACGTGAAATGTGCTCGCGATGTCAATGCCCGCGCTGTGGCCGTGGGAACCGGTTGGCACAGCATGGAGGAATTGGCTGCTTCCAACCCCGATTTTCTCGTCGAAGATCTTTCTCAGGCGACCGAATTGCTGCGAGCCTGGGGCATTCACTAATACGTCAGGAAACCTGCACGCCGCGTACCCAATCCGATTGGACGGCGATCTCCTCTTCCGACAAACCGCTCGTGCGATGCAGCGTGGCTTGAGCCACTTTTCCCTTGGTCATATCCAGAGCCGCCACTTCGACGATGCCGTTGGGTTGCAGGGTGCAGCGTACTTGGATCGGCGAATTCTTCGGCAAATTACGCGATAATCCGGTAATCCAGCATTCACCGATGGAAATGCAGGCCTCTGCCTGATGCGCTTCTCCTTGGAGAACTCGCACTCGAACTTTGTTCTGTCCTTCCTTGGCCGTGCGATAGATTCGGGAGGCGCTGGCGGGAAGCTGACTGTTCTTGGGAATCAGAATGTCATTGATCTTTTCGGTTTCATTACCCCGCTTCGCCCGCACTTGAATTCCCAAACTGTGGGAATTCACAGAAACTTCAACTACGTCCTCCAAGTCCGAAATAACTTCCGAACTTAGCGATTCATCAGCGTTTGAACTGCGAGCCATTTTGATGCCGGCGTGCAGGGCGGCCCCCCGTGCGACCACTTCCGACACGGCCAGAGAATTGTCCGGTTTCCGTCCCGTAAGTTCCTCGAGCATCAGCGAAGTCATCGGCATATGCGTCGAACCGCCGACGAGCAGGATGCGATCGACTTTATCCCAGCTCAGGCTGGCTTGTTTCAAGACCTGCTGCGTGGTTAAACGGGTGCGCACCAGCAAATCCTTGGTGCGCAGTTCGAACTCGGCCCGGCTGATCGGCACGCTGAGTTTCTCACCGGCATGACTGATCGTGATGCCCGCTTCGTCGAGCTTGCTGAGGGTGCGTTTAGCCCGCTCGGCGGCCGCTTGCAACATTACGAGCGACTGCGGATCATCCCGCGGATCGTCGTGATACTTGCGTTGGAACAGATCGGCGACGTAGTTCACGAGTCGGTCGTCGAAGTCTTTACCCCCTAGACGAACATCCCCTTCAATAGCGAGCACTTGAAACCTTTTGGGGGAAAGCCGGACAATGGATACGTCGAAAGTGCCGCCGCCCAAATCGTAGACGAGTACGGTCTGCGATTTCGCGTTATTCAGGTGCTGGAAGGAATAAGCCAGGGCCGCCGCCGTGGGCTCATCGAGTATGTCGATGACATTCAGTCCGGCAATCCGGCCGGCATCCTGGGTGGCTTTGCGGCGTGTGTCATCGAAGTAGGCAGGCACGGTGATGACCACGCCTTCGATCTTTCCCAATCGCTTCTCGGCATCCTGGACCAGTTTACGCAAGATCAGAGCCGATAGGGGTTCCGGTCGTAAGAGTTGACCATCGACTTCGCCATACTCGGAGTGGCCCATCCGCCGTTTGATCAGGGTGGCGACATTGGCAGGCTGTTCGTGCTGAACATCGATGGCCGGTTGGCCGATAACCGCTCGATTTCCTTTCAGGAAAACCGCAGACGGTGTGAGCATTTCGCCATCGGAATTAGGCAAGGTGATGGGTTGGCCGCGCTCGTCCAGAGTGGCGATCGCGGAATACGTTGTACCAAGGTCTATACCGACAACCCGGGCCATGATATGTGCTGAAAAACCGGGAGGAAAAAAGGCGACAGTCCGGAGGCTGTCGCCGAAGCTTGAATTAGCCCTTCTTGTTCGTCGGCCGGACGACGACCACGGCTCCCTTGTAGCCAGGGACGGCGCCTTCGACGAGCAGAAGATTATTTTCGGTGTCGATGGAAACCACTCTCAGATTTCGAATGGTCACGCGAGAAGCCCCGTAACGGCCGGGCATCTTCTTGCCCTTCTTGGGTCGACCGCTACCTCGGTTACTCGCCAGCGACGCGGTGGAACCGGGCTGACGGTGAACCTTCTTGGCACCGTGAGCGGCGGGCAAGCCACCGAAGTTCCAGCGCTTCATTACACCGGCGGTACCGCGCCCCTTGCTGGTGCCCACGACATCGACGGACTTGATATCTTTGAAAACGCCTTCGACCGTCAGCTTGTCGCCCACGGCCACCGAGGCGGCGGCATCCAGACGGAATTCGCGGATGTGGCGTTGTGGTTCGACATCGGCTTTCTTGGGTATCTCAGCTGCCGGTCGGCTCTTGCGTCGCTTGGATTCCAAGGCGTTCGAAACGTGACCGCGTTCGGCGCGGGTCGCTTTGCTACGCGGCTTGTCGCCGAATCCAACCTGCACGGCGTCATAACCATCACGTTTGACGTCGCGAACCTGCAGAACCGGGCAGGGGCCCAATTGCAGGATGGTTACCGGCGTGACCTGGCCTTCGGCATTGAAAACCTGGGTCATTCCCACTTTCGTTCCAACTAGTCCCAATGGCATGATATGCCTCTCGTAAGCGTACCTAGGGTGGTACGACACCTTGGTCCCCACATACGGTGGGCGGGGGACGTGTGAATTTTAGGAAATGGAATTTTAGCACCCTCAACCAAAACGGCTAGAGGTTTTTGTTGCAAGAGTGAAAAGCGAGAGCCACGTGGGGGATGGCTCCGTTTCGGATTTTGTCAGGAGCATGCATGCAACCCGACTTGCTTATAACAAAAAGAAGATCAATCGGGACCTGAAAAATGAAGTGGGCCTTATGAACATCACACGCAAGAAATTATGGATTCCAGGACTGTTGGTTTTGCTGCTGGGTGTCTTGGCTTTTGTGATGTTAACCGGTAAAAGCGACATCGAACGGATTCGTTCTCTGGGAGGAGTCATCGAGTTCAAAGATTTGAACCCTTCCCTGCAGGTTGTGGGAGTCTTTCTGGCGGAGAAGGAGATCGGGGACGATGATTTACGGTACATTCAAAATTTCCCCGAACTGCAAATGCTGAAACTGCCAGGTACGGCCATAAGCGATGCCGGGCTGCCGATGCTGCAAAAATTCTCGGAATTGAACGAACTGGTATTAAATGGTACCCGCATCAGCGACGATGGTTTGGAACGACTGGCGAGTCTCTCCAATCTCAGCAAGCTTAGATTGCAGCGGACGAAGATCACCGGCCAGAAGCTTTCGGTGCTGGAACCGCTCAAGAAGCTTAAAGAGTTGGATATTTCCTTTACTCCGGTCAACGACGCGGGACTAGCTCAGCTGCGGAATTTCAAACAGCTCGAAGTTCTCTTGTTGAATTCGAATAAGAACATCACGGATGAAGGGCTTTCGAATCTCGCCGGCCTCAATAAGGTTCGCATGCTCGGCCTATCCGACATGAACATTTCCGATCAAGGGTTGGCCAATATCCGCGGCATGAGCGGGTTAAAAATCCTCTTTTTGAACAGTGCCCGTCTGACCGACTCCGGGCTCGATGCCTTGCGTTCCTTTCCCGATATGGAAATTCTGTATCTGAACAGGACAAAGGTGAGCGACAAGTGTT
Source organism: Telmatocola sphagniphila (assembly GCF_018398935.1). Classification (GTDB taxonomy): domain Bacteria; phylum Planctomycetota; class Planctomycetia; order Gemmatales; family Gemmataceae; genus Telmatocola; species Telmatocola sphagniphila. The sequence goes on from NZ_CP074694.1 coordinate 6,185,284, forward strand.
TTACAGTACTACAGGATCTGAAGCGGCTCAAGTGGATCGAACTGGTTGAGACGCGTGTAACAGAGGAAGCGGCCGCAAAATTTTATGCAAGCCATCCCCATATTCACATTCAACTGGACGAGGGGCGCGGCGATTGAAGTGGCCGTACACACCTCGATTCAATCGATAATGCGCACCCTCAAACAGGGCGAATCCTTCGGACAAATGGCTATTCCCAGATGGTAGACGATTTCGGGATGGGTCACGGTGCCTTCATTGTCGTGCCAGCGTAGCAACATATCTTCCTGATGGATGGCCGCATAAGCGGGGTTCGGGAGTTCGGGAACGCGCGATTGCGAATCGGGATCCATGAAGTAGAGATAGCCCTCCGAATCGTAGCCGACGCCGACGACGTAGTGCCCGCTATCGTTTTGATTCAACGAGTAACTGCCGACATGAGGTGAATAGGCTTGAATCGAACAAATCACCGGCACGCCACGGTTGAGCCAACTTTTCAATCGTCCGAGACTCATACCCACTTGAACTTCGACCTGAAGATCGAGCTGACGGGCACAGGCGACAATTTTTCGATAATCGGTCCCTTCCTCCGGAGTGGTTCCCAGCAGGGTTTCGAAAGCTTGGATATCGTGCGGGCCGCGATGGTAATAACTGGCGATCGCCATGAGAGCGGCCGCGCCGCAGGAATAACCGTTGGGTTGCTGGATATCCGGTAAGGGGATTTTGATCGCGCCCTCGGGCACGAGTCGAGTCTGGAATTCTTCCGGATAGCCATCCGCCATGACGCCTTTCTCCCGGGCATTAACGTTTTAGGGTTTTGACCAGCAGAGAGGAATTGCCCGTATCGTGGGGAGTTTAGAGAAAACGATCTCCGCCAGGAGAAAAAAGGAGAATCGGCTTAGGGAAGAGGCACATTCCGGAGTTCGAAGGGAACTTTGGTGGTCGCGACCTTCCGGCCCGAAAGCACGATCTGTTTCAATTCCTGTTCGCCATCGGGTAAAACGGTAAGCAGCAGATCGCTTTGAAGACTCATGCCGTTGCCGTTCTGCATGAAGTTTTGACCGACAATATTCTGGGCAGTCCGCCGGAACGGTTTCCCGTTCTGATCGAGGAAAGTAATTTTCGGAAGTCCGTTAGTGGACGAAAAATCGTAGCCGCCAATGGCACTGTCTGGACCGGCGTTCGCTGCGTTCCAGCCCAGAAATTCCGTCGCGTTGGTGCATTCGTAATTGCAGCGAATAGTCCAGCTCCCTTTTTTGTCCTTCACCGCTTCGGTAATCCGGAAGGAGAAGCCGCTGCCGCGCGACGGGGTTTCACTCAACTTGGAAAGATCACTGAAACTCATGATCGGAGCTTCCGGCTGGACGACGACCGCATGCAAAATTCCCCGCAAAATTTTCAATTCCGAACTGCGGCTTTTGCCCATGCGAAGCGAAATGCCCTTCTGATTCAGAGGAAGAGTCGTCATATCCAAATCGGAGATCGTGTTATTGAAAATGATGTTTCCGCCTCCGAAACCACCGCCAAACGCAACGATTTGCCCCGGTTGGCCGAGCGTATCCTGGGAGGGATCGCTGTAGGCATCGAGCTTCTGCTTGAGTTGTTGCCCTTTTTCATCCTCGGCATACAGGACATCGATACCCAGGATGGTGCGCATGCCGACCGAAGGCAGGGCATGCGCTTCCACGCCCAGATTAATCACATCATCTCCCAGGGATTTCTTGTAGAGAGGGCTTGAAGTCGGTAGGGCTTGTATCCGGAAACTGGTTCGTAGATCGCTGACCGCCTCGCGCTTGCCATCGGCTAGCAAAATAGCCTGAATATTCGGCTGCATGCCGCTGGCACCGAAGCGAACCGTTCGGGTGCCGGAATAGAACATTCCGTTCGGATTAGTCGGCGTCGAGGCGGCTCTCGAATCGGTCAGTCCGGCGACGATCAGAAATTTTTCCACGGCCTCCCAGACCGGCAATTCCTGGGTGTCCAGCGTGATCGAGCGAACTTTCGCCGTACTGCGCTGGTCGTTCACTTCGAGATGCAGACCGGTTTTACTGTTCACGATGCCGATAGCATCGACGAGTGGCGTGCTGGCGAATTGAAACCGAACTTTGGGGGATTCAATCAGCTTGGCGTTGGCGGCCTGATCGCGGATAACGCCGATGAGAATTTGTGCGCGGCTTTGCCCCTCGGCATCCAGGCGGGACAGATTTTCGTTCAAAGCGGGCAATACCTCGGCCCCTCGAGCCAGCAGTTTCTGCATCGCCTGCTCGCGGAGTCGAAATTTAGGACTTTCCAGATCCTGGATGAGTTTGAGGTCGGAAGTATTGGTGGGAGCTTGCTGAGCCAATCCGGGCGAATATGCGGTCAACAGGCACAGGCAGCCGAAAAGGAGACGGCTCTGCTTCATGGTGCGATCTCAAAGGGTGCGTCTGAGTGGGTCAACTAATGTGAAGATAACGGACCCTTCCGGATTATGCCAGAAAAAACACCCCCGAGAGACCAACCTGTTACAAGGACGACGAAGACCTTTCCGATTGAAGAAACTGGTGGATTTATTCCTGATCCGCCGGGTTTTCCTTCTTTGCTTCCAGATGGAGCCACTTTTGCATGGCCCGTAATTCTTTTTGCCAGTCCGAAGAAGCCCGGAGTTTAATGAATGCTTCGAACAATAGATCGTTAGTCTCGATCACCGAACGAATCTGATCGGCGCGGGCATCTAGTTGTGCTCGTTCGTCGTCTTCCCCAGTATTGGGCAGTTTCAAACCGCTGATCCCCAGCGTCTCGGCAATCAGCTTGTATTCGTACTGCTCCTCCCGACGAACAATCGTGATCCCGGCGGCTCGCGGCATCTTGCCGCTTTGCACGGCCCGACGGGCTTCGGGCAGTTTGGTCGGCCCTTCGCTGGTGATGGTTTCATGCCCGGTTTGCCCGCGTGGGCATTCCAGAGTCAGAGTTCGGGCTAGCATGATCACCGCTTCGGTATCGTCGCTCAGTTTAAGGGTTTCCCGATCGGTGTCGGCCCGGAACCAGAGCCAGAGAAGAAACTCGTTGCCCAGAAAATCGCGGCTGCTTTCATCGAGTATCCAAGCATACTCCTTGGGCGTCGTTCCTGGTACGAAATTCGAGGGGGCGGCATCGTCGACGTTGCGGGTCTGCTGATGCAGTTCCGCCAGGTTGAAGGCGATCTTGCCGGAAGTCAGCGAGTCGAAGGTTAAGCCGAAAGTATTGCGGAACAAGACGATCAAGCGATCTAGCTGTGTAACGCTGGTCGTTCCAAAATAAATTTCATGGCTCTTGCGATCCCAGACTATTTCGATTGCTTTACGGCGGATGAAGCGGCCGTCTTTGGCTTCGTGTTCGAGGCGTTCGCGCGCCGATTCGCGAGCTTCCCGTTTTTGTCGGGCACTCGGTTTGCCGCTCGGATTATTCGCGGAAAGTGCCTGCAAATCGACAGAATAGTATGCGCGGAGAAGGTCGCTGGGCAATTTCTGCTGATCGATCCGCAGACTGAAAAACAGCATGTCGTTGATGATGTTCTTGGCCAGTTCGAAATTCGTATCGAGAATGTGAGCGCCCGCCGTCCAGCCGGTTTCGATGCCGTCCGCGGAAACGAGCCTCTGCCGTCCGGCCGCATTGTTCGCCAGCAGTTCCAGTTGCGTTTCATCGAATAGTTGCGGGGCCTTACCCGTGAGCTTGAAGCGCGTGAAAGTCACCCGACCGGAAAAGAAACCCATTACCGGCTCCCGGAAAGTAATCGTTTGAGAAGTGATTGATTTATCGGCGGGAAATGCCGGGCCAAGCCGTTTAATTCAAAAGCCGGAAGGGGTAAAAACGCTTCAATCAATTTTGGGCGGCAAGATCGTTACAATCCTACGCTTCTACCCACTATTCGCCTACCAGAACCACATCCAGGGTCATCTCTTTGCTGCCATCGCGGATGATCTTCACTTTCACCGATTGGTTTACCCGGCAGGCCCGCACGTAGGTATCGAGCGCGGCGTAGTCTGCAATTTCCTTGCCGTTGAATCCGACAATGATGTCGCCAAACAACAGATCGTTTCCTTCGCTTCGGCGAATTCCCAATATCCCCGCTTTATCGGCCGAGGAATTCGGGCGAACTTCCTGAACCATCACCCCTTTTTCAAAGCCGACTTTGCGGGTGATGTCTTCGCGCACCGGCACGATTCCCAACGAGGCGCGGGCAACGCGGCCACCGCTAATTAAAGCGGGCACGATCTGATTCACGGTATCGACCGGTATGGCGAAACCAATACCGACGCTACCACCCGAAGGGGTTTTGATGGCGGTGTTCACGCCGATCAAACGGCCATCCTTGTCGAACAGCGGCCCACCGGAGTTCCCGGGATTCAAGGCCGCATCAGTTTGAATGGCCCCATGAATTGTGCGATTGTTCTGCGATTGAATTTCCCGATCGAGCGCGCTGACGATGCCTTGCGTCAGTGTCAAACTTTGGCCGAAGGGATTGCCGATCGCATAAACAGTCTGGCCCACTTCGAGATCGTGGGATGTGCCAACAGGCACGGCTTTCAGTTTGTCCGAATCGGCATCGATCTTCAGCACGGCCAAATCGCTATCTTCATCCAGGCCCACCAGTTTGGCCTGATAGCCGGTTCCTCCCAGTGTGACCCGGACATTCAAGTGGTTGATGAGGGCATCCCGAATGACGTGCAGGTTGGTCACGATGTGACCTTCCTTGTCCCAGACAATTCCTGAACCGGTGCCATAAGGGCGCTCGATCAGGCTACTGTCGAAGACATTTCGCTGGATCGCGAAAATATCCACGTTGGCCACGCAGTCCTTGGCATTCTTGAAGAACTGGATGCGAGCTTTTTCTTCGTTGTCCGGTTCGCCCTTGGGGGTGACCGGACGCGGATCGGCTTTGACGTTTTCCCCCAGATCGTTGGGACGGTGTGCGAACCCGCCCATCCAGAGGCCGACGACCACCAGACCGATGATCGCCAGCAATGCTACAAACGCCCAGGGACCGTTATTGTTACCGGAATGATTGGATAGTCTGTTCATGGCTTACGCCTTAGCTGTAAAACTCAGATTGTCCATCGCTTCATCATAGTCCGCGACTATGGTTTGGCCGTCCTTGACTTCGCCGGTCAAAAGCATGCGAGCCAGCACGTTTTCGATTTCCTTTTGGATCGTCCTCTTCAAAGGACGGGCTCCATACGTCGGATCGTAACCATCCTTCACCAGGAAGGATTTTGCGGCATCGGTCAACTCGAGAGACATTTGCCGCTCGGCCAACCGCTCGCGCAGCCGACCCAGTTGAATCTCCACGATTTCCTTGAGATTCGCTTCAGTCAGTGCGTGGAACACAATGATCTCATCGACGCGGTTCAGGAATTCGGGTCGGAAGTGGTGCCGGAGATCCTCAATCACGGCATTCTTCATGCGGTCGAAGACTTCGCCGATCTGACCGCCTTTCATCTGCAGAATCTTCTGACTGCCGATATTGGAAGTCATGATAATGATGCAGTTCTTGAAATCGACCACCCGGCCCTGACTATCGGTCAGCCGACCATCGTCGAGCACCTGAAGCAGGACGTTGAAGACATCCGCGTGGGCCTTTTCGATTTCATCGAACAGAACCACGGAGTAGGGCTTCCGCCGAACCGCTTCGGTCAGTTGTCCCCCTTCATCGTAACCAATATAGCCGGGAGGTGCGCCGATCAATCGGGCGACGGTGTGCTTTTCCTGATACTCGGACATATCAATGCGAATCATCGACTTTTCATCGTCGAATAGAAATTGCGCCAAGGCCCGGGCCAGTTCCGTTTTTCCTACGCCGGTCGGCCCGAGAAAGATGAAAGAGCCGATGGGTCGTTGCGGGTCTTTCAGGCCGGAGCGGGCACGCACCACGGCTTCGGAAACGGAACGAACCGCTTCGGTTTGACCAATAACCCGTTTTTCGAGAGTATCTTCCAGCTGAAGGAGCTTCTCTTTTTCTCCTTCCAGCAGCCGGCTGACGGGCACCCCCGTCCAACGGCTGACCACCGCAGCGATTTCCTCTTCGCCCACTTCTTCCTTGATGAGTTTGGCCGTACCGGCGTTGCGATTGAGGTCTTCCTGTGCGACTTTGAGTTTTCGTTCGAGTTCCGGCAGCTTGCCATACTTCAGTTCGGCCGCTTTGTTCAGATCGTACTGCCGCTCTGCCTGTTCGATCTGTTGCTTAGCCGTCTCAATCTGTTCTCGCAGTGCCTGCAGTTGTCCCACAGATTGCTTTTCGGATTGCCACTGGGCTTTCAGGCTGTCCGACTGCTCTTTGAGGTTGGACAGTTCTTTCTCGAGTTTGCTCAGTCGATCTTTCGAAACGGCGTCGGTTTCCTTTTTCAGGGCCTGCCGTTCGATTTCGAGCTGCATCACCCGGCGCGAGAGATCGTCGAGTGCGGTCGGCATCGAATCGATTTCCGTCCGTAGCTTGGCCGCCGATTCGTCGACCAAATCGATTGCTTTATCGGGAAGGAAGCGATCGCTGATGTAGCGATTCGAAAGAACCGCCGCGGCCACCAAAGCGGAGTCTTTGATCCGGACGCCGTGGTGCAATTCGTAGCGTTCCTTGAGGCCGCGCAGAATCGAGATGGTATCCTCGACGCTCGGCTGATCGACGAGCACGGTCTGAAACCGGCGTTCAAGCGCCGCATCTTTTTCGATGTGCTGCCGATATTCATCGAGCGTGGTTGCCCCGATGCAGTGCAACTCGCCGCGAGCCAGCATTGGCTTCAGGAGGTTACCGGCGTCCATCGCCCCTTCCGCTTTGCCCGCGCCGACGACCGTGTGCAATTCATCGATGAACAGAATGATTTTTCCGTTCGAATCGGTGACTTCCTTCAGCACGGCTTTGAGACGTTCTTCGAATTCGCCGCGGAACTTGGCCCCGGCAATCAATGCTCCCATGTCGAGAGCGATCACTTTTTTGTTCTTCAAGCCCTCGGGTACGTCGCCGCGAATGATGCGCTGGGCCAAACCCTCTACAATGGCGGTTTTACCCACCCCCGGTTCGCCGATGAGTACCGGGTTATTTTTGGTTCGTCGGGACAGTACTTGAATTACCCGGCGAATTTCCTCGTCGCGTCCTATCACCGGATCAAGTTTGCCGCGCTGGGCCATCTGCGTTAGATCGCGGCCAAATTTTTCGAGCGATTGGTAAGTCTCTTCGGGGTTCTGAGTCGTCACGCGTTGATTGCCCCGAATCTCCTGCAGCAGCTGGAGAACTCGAGCGCGATTCAGACCAAAATCCGCTAGCATTTGCCCGGCGACTCCTTTGTCGGAAGTCATGGCCAGCAGCAGGTGTTCGACCGAAATGTACTCGTCTTTCAGAGCCTTGGCTTCATCCTCGGCCTGAACCAGAATCAATTTGTTTAATCGTCCCGTGAGCGATACATGTTCCGGGTTGCTTCCCGAACCTGTAACGCGCGGCAGCTTTTCAATTTCTCTCTGGAGTTTGATCAATAGGGCGTCTTTGGTCAAACCCGCCTTGCTGATCAGGTTGGGAACGAGTCCGTTTTCCTGCTCGATCAAAGCGAGTAGAAGATGTTCAATATCAATGGATTGGTTGGAGTAGCGGACAGCCAGACGCTGGGCGGATTGTAGGGCGTCCTGGGCTTTCTCCGTGAACCGGTTAATGTTCATGGATATACCTCTCTTTCACAAGACTCCAGATGCAATCGCTGTGCCAATGCAAAGGAATCCCTTCCAGAGAAATTCTAGGCAATTTCATTGCTCAGCTGGAATTCGCGTCGATTATTTGTGCGCAAAATGCTGATTTAAGGTGCCAATTTGGCGGTCAAATCCGCGATCTCCTGTTGCAGATTTTGGCGAGCCCTCTCTTCTCCCTCCAATTTCATCAAGCGAGTCTGGTAAATCGACGGTCGATTCAGGAACGATTCCAGCACCTTCATCCGGCCGACAACATATTCCTGTTCGGGTACGTGGGCATACTCTTTCCGGATCGCTTCGGAATATCGCTTGTACCGTTTCTCTTCCGCGCCGAGAATCGCCAGATCGGCGTCCAGCAGCAGGGCCGCTTCCTCACTGATCGCAGCGAGTGGAGTATGCCGAGTTGCCAAGATGAGATCCCGAATGCGGGAAATGTCCGAAGGCGACAACTCCAGGGTTGCTAATTCCGCTTCCGCCATCCGGGCCGAGGCTTCTTCGTTGTCCTGGGCTTTCGGATCGTAGACAGCATCATGAAACCACACGGCCAGTTGCAGGATCGGCAAGGATCGATTCCCACTCCCGAGCTTGCCCAGGATCTTCAGCATTTCGGTAATATGTTCCAGAGTGTGGTAATGCCGGTGCGGCTCCGCATAAGCGGCCACTAATCTGTCGTAGAGCGGATAGGCTGGAGCCGGTTGAATGCCCAGCCGGTCCATGAGGTTCACCCAACTCAGTTGAAGGACGTATAGCTTCTCGGGAGACAGTCTTTCGTGCTCGTACATATTTCTTCAAAAGATGACTAGGGATTCAACGCTCTTATCTCATCATAGTCGAGTGTTCCGGCGGAAAGTGAGACTTCCCTGAACCGAGCCTCCAACTTATTCTTTCCTGCGACTCTGACCGCTTGAGCGAAAAAAGTGACGGTGCTTCTATTTTTAGGGAGAATGGCAGTCTGCTCAAAACCCCCAACTCCGGCTAATTCGCCCTCCTTCACAAAGCCCTGATCTTGACAGCGATGCGAAACGGGTTTATTTCAGCCGCCGAAGTTGAATTAAATCCCACCCCCGGGGAGAGTTACGATGCGAAAGTCCTTGAGAACACTTTTGATCTGTTTGCTGGCCGCGAATCTGACGGGCTGCTGCCAATCCTGCGATAATTATTGCGATCGCTATTACAACGATCCTTGTGCGCCGAAACGGGATGCCTGCAACGATCCTTGTGCGCCGCGTCGAACCGGTAGCGCTCCAGCCACCTATCCGGTGGAAGACTTAAGATGATTTGAAGCAGAATCTCGATCGCCCGCAGTTTACTCGGCGACACGCACGCCCTGATTTTTGTCGTACCAGTCCCGCAAATCGTTTTCGCAGCGCCGCAAAGCCATTCTTCGCATCCGCCAGGCCAACACTGTGTAGGGGATTATAATCAGGCAGGGCCAGGAAACTGGATTCAAGAGAGTCGCATAAACGATTCCCTGTGGGAACAGCATCGCCCAGGTTGGGCCCAGATAGTGGTAGACCAGAAAAATGATCAACGGCATGCCCAGGGTCAGGAACGAACCTAACCCATTGGCCTGATAGCCGCTGCTGAAGGCCAGGAAGCCAAGCAGAAAGGCAAAAGCCCAGACGAGTAAGCCGGCCGATACGGAAACTAAAAGTTGCGATAGATCGATCCGGCCAGAAAACCAAAGCGCCAGCCAGAGCATCCCGGCAATAAGCAGGTAGCCCCGGCCTCGCTTCAAAGCGGCCGCTAGAGAAGCGTTCCAGTAATCCCGTCCATCCAGTTCAGTAAGCAGCAAAAGCTCCAAGCGCCGACAGCGATCCTGCGTGCTACTATCCCAGAGCCCATATTGAAAAGCAGCCGGTACCGCGGCGAGGATCACTAACCCCGTAACTAAGCCGGGCACCCCGCCCATCTTTTCGAAAATTTCGAAAACGAGCCGGCCCATCCAGGGGGGCCAGGCATCTCCGGCCAGAATGTAGGCGGCGTAAATCGTGGAGAATCCCCCGGCCAGCCAGATGTTCACGCGTCCCGAGAACTCCATAACCCGCTTCACCGCCCACCAGGAGAGCGGCTGTTCCCCAATGCGGGCAACCTCGTCCACGCGATTGGTGAAGAAGGGGCGATAGTGCCGGTCGGCGAAATGCCCTTGGAGTCGGTAGGCGGCCCGGATGAAAAACACCACGGAAGCAATCACCCCAATGAGACAGCATTCCTGCATCATCTCCCAGGCTACGATCGCATTGCGGCGCGGGCTCATCCAGTAAGCAACCACGCCGAACGGATTCCCATCGTGAAGATAGCGGTAAGCATCGAAGATCACCTGACCGACGGACGTGGGTAAAGCCAGAAGCCACTCCCGCAGATGCTCCCCGGCTAAAACCCCGACGACCAGATAGATAATCACCCCGACGATTGCGACCACCTCGCCCACCCGTTTCACCAACAGGGTTTCGTAGGCCCAAACCGTCAGTCCCAGCGCGGCCGTTACACCCCAGATAAAGGGGAGAACGAACACGGCCCAAATGTCGAAGTATTGCAGCAGCCCCACCGAGCAGAGCAACAGGATGACTGGCAATCCAGCGAGGTGAACGAAAAGGAATCGACTCAAACCCACAGCCGCTTCGGCGAAAAACAGTCTTTTGGGTTGCACCGGGGAAGTCAGCATGAACTCCAGGGCCTGGCTCTTGGGCATTTGCGTCAGTCGCCAACCGCAGACGATGGAGGCTTCCACAATCGAAACGGCGATCAGTACCTGGGAGGCCAGAGTCAGCGTCTGCAGATTGGCATTGGCCTGGATAACCAGTCCCAAAGCACAGAGAAAAATTACGTGAACCACCGCCGCCCGGCGCAAGGAGAGCTGGCGGGTGGGGGAGACCATGGCAATATGGAAAAAAGCAGAAAGCATTATTTGTTAGTTCGGAGATGACATGATCTGGGTGAATTGGATCGATTGTCCCATCATCGTCGATTTCTTACCGCTTCCGTAAGCCGTTTTACCCGCGCCGGCACCCGAACCGGACAGACCAAAGCCGTGCACTTCCCGGATTTTCCGAATCATTTCCGTACAGCTGGACCAGCGATTCGTTGGATCGAGATCGAGCGCGCGATAGAGGATTCCTTCTTCCTGTTGTGGTACTAGGGTCAAATCGGGCTGCGGGCGTTTATAGGAGTAACTTCTGACGAACGAATTATTCTCTGGCGGCGGGAAGGGGAAGCAGCCGGTTCGCAGGAAGTAGTAGGTGACACCGAGACTATACTGGTCCGATTTCTCGGAAAGAATTCCGCGATGCATCTCGGGAGGTGCGAAATCGATCGTTCCCATTCTCATGACGGGATTGTTGGGAGCATAAGTTGGAGTGCTCAAGCCGAAGTCGGCCAGCTTCACCCTATCGCCGAACAATAGCAGGTTGCTGGGCTTGATATCGCAATGCTGAAAGCCAACGGTGCGGTTCTCGAAGTTATGTTGACGGCTGTTCAAGAAGTCGATCGATTTGGCCACTTGTCCCAGATAATCGAGCAAAAGTTTCAGTTCGATAGGAGATTTGTACTCTTCCTGAAACGCGGCCAGCAAATCGAGCATGCTGCCTTCGGCCAGTTCCATCGAAATCACAATATAGCCGGGAACGCAGGTGATCTGTTCCATCCGGGTGAGTCCCGGGTAATCCAGCCGCTGCATGGCTGAAAGAGATTTGATCTCTTTGACAGTAGTACTGGTATTGCTGCTGGGGATGAATTTCAGGGCGACCTTTTCGTTGCCTCGAGCCGCTTCCCAAACTTCTGCGAATCCCCCTTTACCGAGTACCTGGGTCAAGCGGTAGCCGGGGAGAGGTTCAGCACCAGATTCTAGCGGGACGCGGTAAGCCACGGATTTCTCGTTCGCCCAATCGGATGATCATTCCTAGGGATAACTAAAAGAACTTAGCACATGGAATACGCGAATTACGTAATCCCGCGCCAAATTTTCATTTACAATCACTACGGTAAGGCAAATTGCCATAGCTGCAAAATGTCAAACCAGGTAATATTCACTTATTGAAGGTAATCGTTGTTCTTAAGGGAGGTCAACGGCATGACCCGTTGTAGTTCGCGGATTCTAGGAATTGTAACCCTTACATTCGTTCTGACCCTGGGTTCCGTCATCCAGGCACAAGATGCCTCTGATGCTCAAACCAAAATCAAGAAGTTGAATCAGATTACAGGGACCGAAGCGTTCCGCACGGCACTGAAGGGGTTGCTGAAGGATGAAAAAGACTCCAAGGTGCTGGTGGCTGAGGCTGTGAAAATGGCCAAGGATAAGCCAGAAAACCTGACTTATAACTCCAGCTACCTGCTGGGATTGGCCGCCCGAAATCAGAAGGACTACCCGGCTGCACGGGCACTTCTGAAACTTTCCTGCGTCAAAGCCATCGATTTGCTCAGCGTCAATAAAGCTTTCGATTCTTATCAGAACCTCGTCGATGTTTTGATGCTGGAGAAAAAGTACGACGAAGCCGCAGACGAGATTCAGCAGTTTCTTAAACAAAAACTCAGCGAGAAGAGTGAAGAATTCGCTCAGATGGAAATTCTGATCCAGGAGCGATTGATTCAGGCGCTGGCCGCCAAGGGAAAGATTGATGAAGCTCTGAAAAAAGCCACGGAGTTGGTCGATCGATTCAATGGCTACCCCCGGTTTCTCCGACTGAAGGCGGATGTTCTTCGCGAAGGAGAGAAATACGACGAGGCCGAAACGGCTTACCAGCAAGCGCTGTCGACTTTGATCAAAAATAAAGCCGATGCGGACGATGAAGAATCGAGCGAGAAGAAGGATGAAATCCGTCTGACCCGCTATCTGCTCAGCGGCATTTACGTGGACATGAACAAAGTGGAGAAAGCCGCCGATCAGTTGAAGATTCTCCTCAAGGAAACTCCGGATAATCCCACTTTCAACAACGATTTGGGTTACATCTGGGCCGACCACAATCTCAATCTCGATGAATCGGAAAAGCTCGTTCGCAAGGCTATTGAAGAGCAGACCAAGATCAACAAGAAGCGGGCTGAAAACGGTCTCGAACCCCTGGATGGGGCCGCCTACCTGGATAGTCTGGGCTGGGTGCTCTTTAAGAAAAAGAAATTTCCCGAAGCCAAGAAGGAATTGCTGGAAGCCGTCAAAACTCCCGAAGGCCAGCACGTCGAAATTCTGGATCACCTGGCGGATGTGCACATGATTCTCGGCGAAAAAGCCGATGCCATCAAAGTTTGGGAGCAGGCTTTGAAGGTGGAATCGGAGACGAAACGCGACAAGAAGCGTAAGGTCGAGATCGAACAGAAGCTCAAAAAGGCCAAGGAAGCTAAAGAAGAGAAGAAATAACGGAAATGGCTTGGTCCACACTCGCGATTTCCGAAAAAGCCTTACTCATTTACGAACCCCCCATCGCCGCGCGATCGGGGGTTTTATTTTTGCTGGATGAAAGCCCGCCGCCTTTTCTCGATCCCGACTTTCGATCATTCGTCGAAGCGAGCCCCTATCTCTGGTTCTTTGCTTTTCCCGAAAAAAGCTGGTGGTCGAGTCGGTTCGTACCGGGATTCCATCCGAATCGGACGCCCGAGGGCTTTATTCTGGGCGATTGCCTGGAGGAGTTTCGGAAACGCCTCCTGGGAGGCTCAATTCTGCTGGCCGGGGTGGGTTGCGGCGGTCAAGCCGTGCTGCGCTGCTGCTTTCAGGATCCCACGAGGTTTCCGGCCGTCGCCGTGATCGATGCCGCGGTCGATCTTTTCGAGGTCTACGGTCAAGGGTTTACGCTGGATTCCATTTACCCGAGTCAAGAACATCTCCGGCAGCAATCCCCTTATCTCTTTCTGCAGAATTACCCCTATCCCGAATCCGTCTGGCTGGCGGTTTCGCCCGATAGCTTCTGGCATCGGGGAAACGACCGGCTACTCGAAAAATTAAAAGTTCTGGGAGTGAGCTGCGAATTAGAACTCTTTTCGGGGCTGCCGTCCGAAGCGGGCTGGTTCCAGAAGCCATTAAAGGACTCTTTTCAGAAATTTCTCGACCATCACTTGTCTCAGCCGGCCCGGCTTCACCTCCTGTAGCGATCGTACCCCGCGAACAAAAATTAGAGACTTCAAGTGTGGAATAGCTCTCTGGACTCACTACCAATTTTGCATAGTCCAATAGTATCCTTCCTGCTTTGTCGATCCGTCTTCCGCGTTGAGAGGCGTCATGAGTCAAATTGAAATTCCACCAGGGCTCGCCGACGTCCCCGTCGCAAAATCCGCCATCAGCTTCATCGATGGCCATCGAGCGATTTTGTCTTATCGGGGCATTCCTGTCGAAGTCCTGGCGAAAGAAAGCCACTACGAGGAGACGGCCTGGCTTCTGCTCAAAGGCGAACTGCCTACCCAGCGCGAGCTGGCCGATTTCACCCAGGAATTGAAAGAACGCCGGAATATCAAATACCGGCTCAAGGACCTCCTCAAGAGCTTGCCCGAAGGCGCTCACCCGATGGTGGCCCTGCAAACTTCGGTCGCCGCACTCGGAGGGTACTATCCCTGTAAGTCGGTTTCCGATGCGGCCAGCAACTGGGAAGCTTCTTTACGACTGATCGCCAGCATGCCGACGCTGGTGGCCGCCTTCGCCCGGCTCCGACACGGCGATGATGCCATCGATCCCAATCCGGATCTGGATCACGCGGGAAACTTCTATTACATGCTGACCGGGAAGGAACCTTCACCGGCCGTTCGCAAAGTGCTCGATGCCTGCCTGATCCTGCACGCCGAGCATAACATGAACGCCTCGACGTTCTCGACGCGAGTAACGTCCTCGACTCTTTCGAGCCCGTACGCCGCGATTAGTGCGGCTGTCGGTACGCTTTCAGGGCCTCTGCACGGCGGAGCGAACGAAGAAGTCGTCGAAATGCTGGATCAAATCGGGCCGGTTTCCAATGTGAAGACCTGGCTGGATAAAAAGCGTGCCGAAAACCCCTCGTTCAAAGTCATGGGGATGGGCCACCGCGTCTACAAGGTTAAGGATCCCCGCGCGACCGTATTGCAGGATCTGGCCGAGCACGCTTTCAGCGAAACCGGCAAGCCCCTGAAATACGAAGTGGCCCAGGCTCTCGAGAAATTGTGCGAAGGAATTTACGGCGTAAAGGGAGTTTACCCGAACGTCGACTTCTATTCCGGTGTCGTTTATCAGTCGCTGGGTATTCCGACCGATATCTTCACCCCGATTTTCGCCATCGCACGCGTGTCCGGCTGGCTGGCCCACTGGCTCGAACAATTGCAGGGGAACCGAATCTATCGACCGGAACAAACCTACGTCGGCAAAACCGATGTTGCTTATGTTCCGCTCGAAAAGAGGCCGTAATGATTCTGGACACTTTTCGCTCACAAATCCTTTTCGCCCGCTCCTACACGATTCGAATCCTCGACAAAATTCCGGAATCTCTTTGGTTCCAGATGCCTCAACCGGCCGTGACGCACGTCGCCTGGCAAGTCGGCCATTTGGCCATGGCTCAGTACCGCCTGGGGGTTGAGCGTATTCGGGGCATAAAACCGGAAGATGCGTCGATCATTTCCGATGAATTTATCGGACTTTTTCGCATTCAAACGGTACCTCAGGCGGAATCCCAGATTTATCCTTCGCCGTCCGAGATTCGCAAGGTTTTCGACGCAGTCCATCAATTGGTACTGAGCGAAATTCCGACCTACGCTTCGGTCGATCTGACTCAACCACCGGTGACGCCGCATTCCATCTGTAAAACCAAGTCGGATATTCTCGTGTGGTGCTCGCACCACGAATTTCTCCACGCCGGTCAAATCGGTCTTTTGCGCAGGCTCTTCGGTGAAGCTCCAATTTGGTAGAATAGCTTCACGAAAATCGTGGACCTTGCGAAAGAACAGAACCCTATGCTCGAAGCGTCTTTCATTCGGGATAATCTCGCGGCCGTGAAGGCCAACTGCGAAAACCGCGCCGTGACGGTGGATGTCGATCAAATCGTCAAGTTGGACGAGGATCGACGCTCACTGGCCTCGAAGACCCAGGCGATTCAGCAACGCCAGAATGAACTCTCCAAGCAGATTCCACAAACCAAAGAAAAAGCGGCCAAGGATGCCTTGATCGCCGAGGGGAAATCCCTGCGGGAGCAGGTGGCCAATCTCGACGCCCAACTGAAGCAGGCCGAGGCCGATCTGAAAGCGGCTCTGCTTCAAGTGCCGAACATGACGCACCCGGAAGCTCCGGTGGGCAAAACCCCGGCCGATAACAAGGTCGTGAAGAAATGGGGAGAACCGAAAAAGTTCGAGTTCGTTCCCAAGGACCACGTTGCCCTGGCGGAAGCTCTGGACTTGGTGGATTTCGAGGCCGGGGCCAACGTCTCGGGCCAGAAGTTCTACTTCCTGAAGAATGAAGCGGTACTGCTGGAACTGGCACTGGTGCAGTACGCCATGCAGACCCTCATCAAGGAAGGTTACACGCCGATCATCACGCCCGACTTGGCCCGCGTCGAGGTCTTGGAAGGCATCGGCTTTATGCCACGCGACCCGAATCCGGAAACTCGTCAGGTCTATACCATCGCCGACAGCGACTTATGCCTGATTGCCACGGCCGAGATCACGCTCGGGGGGATGCTGCGAGATCAGATTCTCGACGAAGCCACGCTACCGAAGAAATATGTCGGCCTATCGCACTGCTTCCGCACCGAAGCCGGGGCTCCAGGCCGCGATACTAAGGGACTCTATCGGGTTCACCAGTTCACCAAAGTCGAGATGTTCGCATTTAGCACTCCCGAGCAAAGCGAGTCGATTCACCAGGAAATCCTTCGTATTGAAGAGAAAATCTTCCAGGGACTCGGGATTCCCTACCACGTTCTGGACACCTGCACGGGCGATCTGGGTGGCCCGGCCTATCGCAAATATGACTTGGAAGCCTGGATGCCGTGCCGCGGCGAGTTGAAAGACGGCAAACCGACGGGAGATTACGGGGAAGTGACCTCGACTTCCAACTGTACCGATTTCCAGGCCCGTCGATTGAACATTCGCAGCAAGAAGACCGGCGAAAAGGGCACCCGAGTCGTGCACACTCTGAATGGCACGGCCGTGGCGGTCACCCGGGCGATTGTCGCTATTCTGGAAAACTACCAGCAGGCCGATGGAACCGTAGTAGTTCCGGAGGTGCTTCGTCCCTGGGTGGGTAAAGACCTGATCACGAAAAAATAACAATGTCCAGTGCGCCGAACACGGTCGACGGCTATTAGCGACGCATCGGAGGCTCTGCGGAGATGCGTTTTAAAAGTGTGGCTCAATATTGCCCTACAAAATAACGCATCTGACGATGCGTCGCTAATAGGTAATGCATCGCCAAAATTCGCTACGGCACCGCAATTTTCAATTCCACTGTGCCTGCGAGCTGCGGATCGCCGCGCATCGCCATAGTCCGACAGAGCACTTCCAGAGAAGGCTTGGTCGGATAGGAAGTCGTTTTTCCATTCACTTCCACTTCAATGGAATCCTTCAGAGTCACCAGTCGGCTATCGAGCAGGATCGAAAATTCCTTTACTCCTTTGGCAGTGACCACAATCTTTCCCGACTCGATCTTGGCGTCGATGAATTCTTCATTCGCCGGTTTCTCGACGTAGAGCCAGTAGTGGTCGTGCAGGAAGGAATCTTTCATCTCCCAGGTCAAATGTTTGGGAGACGGTTTGCGAGTATAGGAGATCATGTCTTTGATCTTGTCGCGATCGGGCAGGCCCGAGTGCGGCCGTCCTTCCTTCAGTTCCATTTCCACCGAGTAGTCGCCGGGGTTGGCTTTCTTCAAAGCTTCGATTTCCGCCGCGAATTTTTCGCAGCGTTCGCGCCGGCCGTAAGCCGTATCCAACCCGCCGATCATATAGGTGAATCGGGTATTCCTCAGGTTCTTGGCCGAGATGGTGCCGTCGGTAGGCGCGGCCGCACTGGCATGAATAGCGGCAAAGCGATCGGGCATCTTGGGCCCGAGGTAGAAGGCTCCGTAACCGCCGTGGGAATAGCCCATGATGAATACTTTGTCGGGATCGACTTCTTCGAAAAGCGTGAATTGTTTGATGAGATTGACGATCAGCGGGCAGACATAATCGTCGTAGAAGCCGTTCCAGGTGTCGTTAGGCGCCCGCAAAGCTACATAGAGATAACCGCCCAGATCGGGCTGGTCCTTGTAATAGATTTGCATCGTTTTCCACTGGCTATCGTTCAGTGATTTGGGAGCGTTGCCGCCGCCGTGCATGGCAATAAACAGTCCCCAGCCGTTCGCCGGTTTCTTACCCACGGTCTTCACCGTGTAGGCGCTTTGATATTTGTCGTGAGTAACAATTTTCTTTTCA
Organism: Telmatocola sphagniphila; assembly: GCF_018398935.1. Taxonomy (GTDB): domain Bacteria; phylum Planctomycetota; class Planctomycetia; order Gemmatales; family Gemmataceae; genus Telmatocola; species Telmatocola sphagniphila. The sequence continues at coordinate 6,203,304 of NZ_CP074694.1, forward strand.
TGATCCGCCTTCAGGCCGTCCTGAATTGGCGAAGTCTGATACGCTTTCCAGACGGCTGCCCGCACGGCCGCTTCATTGCTCGACAGTAGTGCATTGAGCGAACTATCGAACTTCGTGGCTTTTCGGTCTTTTTCATTCGCCGCGAAGTAAGTTTGTGCGGCCTTCTCGATCTGTTGAATCTGCTCTGCCGAGAGTTTGGGGGCGTCAACGTTTCCTACGTCTTTTAAAGTCAGATCTACGATCAGCTGATCTTTCTTCTCGGTCTTGATCGTTGCTTCCACCGCGCCGGTTTCGCCCGCTAGGATGCGGTACTCATGACCGTGCGGGAGATCGAAGGTCAGCAGATCGTTGGTGTCGGCCTTCTCGTCTTTCGAAATCCCTTTCAGAATATTCTTACCATCGGACAAATCGGTCAGCGTTACGGGAGTGGCCGCTCGCTTTTTGGGATTCTCCTGCCAGACGCGAATCATCACGCGAGTTTTGGTGGGATCCAGCGACTTGGTGGTGTAGCGCTCGGTGACGTTTTCCGCGAAGACATCCTTGTTCGAGGGAGACCAGATCATCGGGAAGGTGGTTTTGGTCTTCTTGAAACTGGAAGCGTAAATGGCGCTCATCTTCGAATCTTTTTTGGCGAGAGCGGCATCGCCGATGAACCAGCCGCGATCGAGCCCCTGTGGATCGGCTTCGCAGGCGCCGGTGAAGTGCCAACCCTTGTCCCAGACTTCGACCCAGGTGTGGTTGCCCGGTTTGTTGGCCCACTGAGGGATGCCGACGATTCGGGCAGGAATTCCAACGCTGCGGCACCCGTCCACGAGCAGAATGGATAAACCGGAGCAGGAGGCCAAGCCAGTCGAAATGCTTTCGCTGGGGCTCTGATCGGCCTTCTTACGCTGCGTCGAATACTTGACGTTCAGTTTTTTGAACAACTGCATATTCAAAGCCTGAACGGCATCCGTTAGCGTTTTGGCTTCTTTCACCAGCGGTTCGCAGGTGGCCATCATCTCCTTACGCCAATCTTCGCGCTTTTCGGTGATGCTGGCGTAGGGGAGCACGTCATTCAGGAAGAGCTCTTCGGGAACTTTCTTGGCCCATTCCCATTTGTTCCGAGCCTCATAGGCCAACGCAACGTTTTCCAGAAGGAACTTGGCTTTGAGAGTGGTCAGGTCTTTGCTCGGCATGTTTGCGACCAGAAAGCCCATGCCTTTACGCTGATCCTTAGGCACTTTGTTAAGGGCCATTTCGAGTTCAGGTCGGTTACCGCCCGCCTGGGCGAGCGCTTCATTGACATCTTCGCTCCACCAGGGTTCTTGTTTTGCACTGGCAATGGCCGGGCTCAACAGTAGGAGGCAGCAGAGAAATAGCGGTCTCATTTCGCAACTCACGAAGGGGAACGATCGGCGGATATTTTCGTATTATAGTCGCATTCCTCGAAATTCGAATACGATACCCTCCGAACGCAATCTGCAATCGATCCATTCGCTCGGGAGTCTGCAAATGCTGCGACTGTCTCTCTGCTTCCTGGCCTTAGTCCTGATGTTTTTGGGCGTCGTGCTGTGCGATGCACCGCTGTCGATCCCTCCCGACAACATCGACCCAAAAGGTTATGTGGCCTACCGGGCCAAGAAGCCGATTGTCATCGATGGCAAACTGGACGATGAAGCCTGGAAAGATGCACCTTGGAGCGACGAATTTCAGGATATCGAAGGCACATCCAAACCGAAACCGCGTTATAAAACCCGCATGAAAATGCTTTGGGATGACGACTATCTTTACATCGCGGCGGAAATTGAAGATCCGCACGTCTGGGCCACACTCAAGCAGCACGATTCAGTGATTTTCCAGGATAACGATTTCGAAGTCTTCCTCAGTCCCGACGGCGACAGCCACAACTACGCCGAGATGGAAATGAACGCCTTTAACACCACCTGGGATTTGCTTTTAACCAAGCCGTACAAAGATGGCGGCAAGGCACTCAACGGCTGGGATGTCATCGGCCTGAAAACCGGCGTGCATGTGAATGGTACGATCAATGATTCCCGCGATCGGGATAAAGGTTGGACCGTCGAAATTGCCTGGCCGATGACGGGCCTCAAGGAATTAAGCCGGGTTCCCGTACCGCCGCGCGATGGCGATCAGTGGCGGATTAATTTCTCCCGGGTGGAGTGGGATATCAACATCGTCGATGGCAAATACGAAAAAGTGAAAGGCAAGCCGGAGAATAACTGGGTCTGGTCACCTCAAGGAGTGATCGACATGCATCGGCCCGAACGCTGGGGCTACGTTCAATTCAGCACGGCCGCACCGGGAACGATAAAATTCAAACCCGATGCCGCACTCCCCACCAAGAATGCTTTGCACCGAATCTACTACGCTCAGCGAGAATATTACGCCAAACATCAGAAGTACGCGGCTTCTCTTGAGGAACTGGGCGTGAAGCTGCCCGAAGGAATCACTCAGAAACCCAAATTCGAAATCACCACTAACGGCTACGAAATACATCTGTTGCAACCCGGCACTCCGGAGAAGACCTGGACCATCACGCAGGATGCCCGCATCTGGGCCAGCAAGTAAGTCTGCGGGTTGATTAGTAGGGTTGTCGAACCGTTCCACTTGCCAGAGAAATCGTCGATGAACAGACGGGCCGTGAAGGATATGGAAATCGGGCGATTCAGCTAATTCGAAGGGACCAGCACTAACACAAATTTGGGGCATCCGGATAGGACACCCCGCTACGAATACCACCAGCCTATGTACCGTCTCGATCTGGCGGACAACCTATTTTATTTGCCCGCCAGCCAGCAGTGACTATTTCTTGAACTCGATAGCGTTGGCCAGTTCCACATCCTTGGTGCCGATCTTGTTGGCATTGGCCGCCCGGGTGGTGAAGGTCGCCAGCAGGTGATCCCCCTGGGGGCTAACGATCATGTAGTAGCCTTGGATCACTTTCAGACCATCCATATCCCCGCGGGCGACGATGCGATAAATCCAGCGATCATCATCGGAAGCGACCTGTCCGGCATCCAGAATCTCTTCGAACTTCCAGGCCTTGGAACCCATGATCGCCTGCTTGAAATCTTCGATTTCAATCTTCTTGCCGGGTGCCAATTTTTCCCAGGGCAGTATAGTCGCCTGTACCAGGAACTCACCTCGATTGAGCAACCGGAGGATGCAATGCTCTTCGGTCTGACTCACAACGCTCCAGTCACGGGAGTGCAGGAACGTATAGCGGCCCTTCAGATCTTTCACGCTCAGCGTTTTCAGAAGACCGGGAGGATCATCTTCGGCCGGCACGCCGACCAGCGCGGCGGGATTCAATTCTTTGGGCTCCACGCTGAGATATTCCCGCTTGACAGTGATATTGCATTTCAGCGAAGCGATCGGCGAAACTGGGCCCTGATCGCGTTCGTCGTTCTGGTTCCAGGTCAGCTTCACAATCCGGCTCTTCAGAAGATCGTATTCCACCGTGGCATCAATCGCCTGTTTCACTTGAGCCCCGGCTTCGATGCCACTGGCATCGCCGACGATACGCAAAATGGCCAGCCCCTCTTTAACTTCCTTGAACGTTCCCTTGAGGTTCTGATCGATCAAACCATCGAACTGACAGAAGCTTTGAACGCAGGCACTTCGGATGCTCCAGGTGTCACCGATTTCAACTTCTTTGTTCGGTAGCAAGCCGGTCAGGTGCAGAGTATCGAAATGGTCCTGGGTCACTTCCAGTTCCGGCCGGGTCAGTGGACCGCCGGGGCTGTAGCACAAATGCTGATCGTTGATGCGCTGAGCGACGATCAGCGAACGTTCGGGCCGCAGTGTCCGTCGGATGGGATCGTTACCAATGGTGGCCGAGCTATCGGCCTTTTCATAACGGCGGGCCGTCTTGCAGGTCAGGCCATTCAAATCCTTGAGGGTTTTCTCGAAATAGATGTGCGTACTCTGGGCATCGACTGGTATTTCGAGCGGTTTGCCTTCGCGCGTGACTTTCAGAACGCCTTTGATTTTGGTATCCAGCTCGATCTTAAAGCATTCCCCCACTTTGGGGTTTTCTATTAGCGAGTGCTTCTGGGCCGAAGCATGGTCGGGATAAATCAGAGGGAGCGAAAACAGTCCTATCAAGAGCCAAGCCCGCATGGCAACTCCTGGCATTATGCCGAACACCTGTGTGGATTATTCAGTCTGTGGTGTTTAAATCGACCATATCGGGGAGCTGCTGCGGACTCGAAAGGGGTTTGAATCGGCTCGAAGGCGTTATTCCACTCCTACGACCGGCAAAGTTTTGCTCACCCCCGCAATTTAAACCGCGGGAGTTTATTTCGAAAAACCTTGATTCGGCTTCAAGTCTTACCCATAATCAGCTTCACCTACCTCAGCAAGGAGTCTCTCCCATGCGTTTTTTGTTTACGCTTCCCTTCATTTTGGCCGGTGTTCTGGTGGCAATACCCAGCCAACCGGTTACCTCTCAAGAAAAAGCCACAACCACGGTCGCCTGGCAGCGAATTGTCATCGATAAGAAATTTCGCGCCGAAGGCGTGGCCGTCGCCGATGTGAATAAGGACGGCAAGATCGATATTATGAACGGCGAATACTGGTACGAAGCTCCCAACTGGACCCCGCACGAAATGCAGCCGCCGCGCGAATACTACATGGGGCTGGGGCCAGATGGTAAAGGCAATAATTACAGCCATTCGTTCGCCTGCTGGGCGGAAGATATCAATGGCGATGGCTACCCCGACCTGATTGTGATCGATTTCCCGGGGGATCCCTGCTTCTGGCTGGAAAATCCCAAGGGCAAGGACGGGCACTGGAAAAAGCACATTATCTGGCACTCGGCCTGCAACGAAACTCCCCAATACGCCGATCTGTTCGGGACCGGCAAAAAAGTGCTGATTATGGGAACGCAACCGGTGGGCAAGCGAGGCGATTCCAATGAAGGGCAGATGGCCTACTTCACCCCCGGTAAAGATCCCACCGCGCTGTGGGAAATGCATCCGATCAGCGAACCGAGCACTCCACCGACGATCAAGGACGGCAAGCCGGTTCCAGGTACGGGTAAAGTCATTCCCGGGACGAATCGCTTCTCGCATGGTCTGGGTGTCGGCGACGTCAACGGCGATGGTCGATTAGATGTGATCTGCACCGACGGCTGGTGGGAACAACCCAAGGAAAAGAGCGATAAACCCTGGGTATTCCATCCGGCTCGCTTAGGCGAACCCTGCTCCGATATGTTCGCGTATGATATGGATGGCGATGGCAAGAATGACATCATTTCCGCTTCGGCGCATAAGTTCGGCATCTGGTGGTACCACAACCGCGGGCTGGATGCGAAGGGCAATCCGACCTTCCTGAAGCAGGATCTGTTTCCCGATCTGGTTTCCGAAACCCACGCCATGCACTTTGTCGATATCGACGGCGACGGTTTGAAGGATCTGGTCACCGGAAAACGCTTTGGCTCGCACGGCTACGGCGAACCGGGGGCCGAGAAACCGGCGATGCTCTACTGGTTCAAAGCCAGCAAGGACAAATCGGGCATGACGCAGTTCACGCCGTTCCCGATCGATAATGATTCCGGTGTGGGGACTCAGTTCGCGGTCGCTGATGTCAATGGCGATGGCAAACTGGATGTAATTGTTTCCAATAAAAAGGGTGTTTTCCTTCACCTTCAGAAGTAGAAACGCCGGATGTAGCAGTCTTAACTTCGCCCACCTCTTATTCATTTCCGGGGTTAGCGGACTGCACTCGATATCCGCGAGTACGACGATACAATAGTTGAATGAATAAAGGACGAAGGCTCGCCAGGATATTCATTCAATGGGTGCTGCCCATCGCCGTGCTCATTGCGATTGCCTGGCAATTCGTCAGTATCCTTTCTCGTCCCGAAGTCCGTGAGCAAATCGACAAATTGCAACTGCGCTGGTATTGGCTGGTCGGTTCGGGAATTCTCTATCTCTGCGCTCATACGATTTGGGCAAATTTCTGGACACGACTGCTTACTCAACAAGGGCTACCGACCTCTCAGGCTACCGGCATCACTGCGTACTTCATCAGCCAGTTGGGAAAATATATTCCAGGCAAAATCTGGGTGATTCTCATTCGGGTGACCATGCTGGGCACAAGCGGAAAATCGCGTACTATCGTTGCGGTCACGGCCACGTTCGAAGCTTTGACATCCATGGCCACCGGCGGTTTTATCGCCGCTCTACTATTGCCGTTGCTGTCGCTCGATCTCACCAAGTTTGGAGCTAAAAACTCTTCTCTTGTGGCGATTGCCCTGCTACCGGTCGGCCTGGTATTTTTAAACCGCTTGATTTACGTGATGGTGAAACGTCAGAGCCAAAGTGGCGAAACCGATATTCCGCTGATGAGTTTTCGAACCATGCTGCTGGGGATTCTTCAGGCAGCGGTCGGCTGGTTATTCCTGGGCTTAAGCTTGTGGATGACCATGCAGGCGATTCTTCCCGAGTTCAGAGCTTTGGAACTGGAGGAACTGGGCCGTCTGACCGCCATCAATGCGATTGCCTACGTCATCGGTTTCATCTTTCTGTTTATGCCGGCCGGGGCGGGTATCCGGGAAGATGTGATGAAAGGACTGCTAACCCCGGAACTTGCAGGCAATTTTGGGGAGGGAGCGGCCGGCGTGGCCCTCTATATCGCCCTGATACTGCGTCTGGTCTGGACCACGGCGGAAATACTTCTGGTCGGCCTCCTGTATTTGCGCAAAAAAAAATTGGGGTCCGTCCCGGTCCCAGTAACGCCGAGCTTGCAGGAGCAAGCGGCATGAGTGCGGACACTGTTGAACCGAAACTGGTTTCCTCTCTCTCGCTGGTCATACCGCTTTTCAATGAACAGGAAAGCCTGGAACCGCTATGGCGGGAGATTCAACAGATCGGCGCTCAGGAACATTATTCCCTGGAAGTCGTTTTCGTTGACGATGGCAGTACCGATGGGTCCTGGGAAGTGATCCGCAAGCTGGCCTCGGAAGATTCTCGAATCAAAGGCATCAAGTTTCGGACCAATTTCGGCAAAGCCGCCGCACTGTCGGCTGGATTCGCGACTGCCCGCGGCGAACTGGTCGTGACCATGGACGCCGATCTTCAGGACGATCCGCACGAGATTCCGAATTTTCTGAAAACGCTTCGACAGGGTTACGATCTCGTCAGCGGCTGGAAGAAAATTCGCTTCGATCCCTGGCACAAAGTGTTTCCCAGCCGGGTGTTCAATTTTCTGGTCAGCAGCGCCACCGGCGTGCACCTGCACGATCACAACTGCGGTATGAAGATTTACAGGCGGGAGGTCACTGGCGAGATTTCGCTCTATGGCGAGATGCACCGGTTTATACCCAGCCTGGCGGTGATGCGGGGCTTCCGCGTCGGCGAAATGGTTTTGCACCACCGACCGCGAAAATTCGGCCGCTCCAAATATGGGGCAAAGCGCTTCATCAAAGGATTTCTCGATCTGATCACGGTGACCTTCCGCAAGCGCTTCGGCCAGCGGCCGATGCATCCGCTCGGTTTCATCGCAGGCTTCTCGATCTCGGTAGGGGTGGTGGTTTGCCTCTTAGGCCAGCCCGGCTGGGCTTGGTTTCTCTGGCTCGTCGGCTTCCAATTTTTCCTGAGCGGTTTACTGGCCGAATTGCAATTAGGCCAGAAGAGTGAACGCCTTGAGACTTATGCAGTCTCAGATCGGATCGGATCATGAACGATGCGATCTTAATTCGGAAACTGGCCTGCCGGCTACTGATGTTTCTGGTCATCGGCTGTATGACTGCGCGGCTATTCGCCGTGGAAAATGTCCTCGAGCCGAGTCTGATCAAACGCTACGACCGCAACTTTCCCGCGAGTAACCCGCTACCCTCTCCGACCTTTTCCGCCAACGATCGGGCTCGCTGGGCGACCGTTCGCGCTCTGGTGGATCGGGGCACTTTTGTGATTGGGGAGAGGATCGAAGATAGCGGCAGTCCTACGGGCTACCGGGATGAAGGGATTCTGTTCGAAGAATCCTATCGCTCGATCGATGTGGTCATGAATCCGGAAACTCAAAAATTTTATGGAACCAAGCCGCCACTTTTGACGGTAATTGTTGCTGGCGAGTACTGGTTACTTAAGAAAATCACCGGCTGGGATATCGATCGAGATCGCTGGCCGGTGGTTTGTACGATTCTGCTGACACTGAATATTCTCCCATTCGCGATATATCTGTTCCTGATTGAACGCTTACTCGATTCGATGCCGGTCAGCGAAGGAGCCAAACTCTTCACCTTCGCGGCCTGCTGTTTCGGGACTTTTCTGACGACTTTTTCCAACACACTCAACAATCACACTCCCGCCAGTTTCTGCATTCTGTTCGCACTCTATCCCTGGTTGAAATCTCGGTCGGCCGGGGAATCGCTCTCGGCGGGGGCGGTTCTCATTTCAGGGTTGCTGACCGGTTTTGCCGCCTCTCTCGATCTACCGGCCGCGGCATTCGCGGGTTTACTCGGCCTTTTGGTACTCCGTCAATCCTTCGGCCGGGCGTTTTTGTTTGCCGTGGGGGTGATCATTCCGCTGGTAATTCAGGCGATCATCAATTACTGGGCGATCAGTGAATGGCAGCCCATTTATGCGAAGTTTGGCGGCCCCTGGTATGAATTTGCCGGTAGCCACTGGCTGAAACTGAAGCAAACGCCGCGGCCGCCGGGCATCGATTTTGCGGATGAACCCAAAACTCTTTACGCTTTTCATCTCCTGGTGGGGCATCACGGGTGGTTTAGCCTGACACCGGTCTTTTTGCTGGCTCTCCTAGGGCTGATAAAACCCCCGGCACGATTCGAAAATCCTAATTCTGCCTTGACTTGGAATCAATTTCGAATTTTGACCGCAGTGGTGGCAAGCGTGGTCTTCACGTTCTACATTTTGAGAACGAATAACTATGGTGGCTTTACCAGTGGGCCGCGCTGGTTATTCTGGATGACGCCACTATTCCTGCTGCATCTTCCCGCGGCCTGGACACTTGTGGAAAGATCGGCGACGGGGCGATTCCTCGCCGAAATGGCTCTGGCCATATCGGTTTTCTCGACCAGTTTTCCGATCATGAATCCTTGGCGACATCCCTGGCTTTTGCAACTGGGCGAATATTGGCATTGGTTCCGCTATTAAACCGGGTGACATGAATCCTGAACAAGAAGAAGACGAACTGCTCTTTCAGAAAGCGGAAGTGGAATGGACCGATATCCCCAATTCCATGCCCAATTCTCTGGACGAGCTGATACTTCCGGTTGAATACCCTGCAGTGAGTGAAGCTCCGGTGGTCGCACGCGCGGCCAGTCTTTCCCTATTTCGGGCCATCCTGTGGTGTCTGCTTTTTCTTTGCGTCACGCAGTTTCTGCCGCTGGTGGGTGTGTTCGTTTACTACTTGTTGGCTCGTCCCGATATTCAGCAGGCGGTTACCAAAGATCCCGGTCTATTGCTGCACGATCCCTCGATACTCCCAACTCTGATTGTCACCGGACAGTTGACAGCCGTTTTATTCGCAGTGGGTCTCACGTTCTGGAAATTCGGCAAGCAGTGGCCCCGTCTGATCGCTTTGCGGTTGCCTAAGCTGGATCACCTGATTCTGGTGCTTCTGGGTATGCCTGCGCTCTTCGTGGTCATTCACAGTTTGGAAGCGGTGGTTCGCTACCTGCCGGACATCGAGATTTCCGACTCCGGCTCTTTGAAGGAATTGATGTCGAAACTGGTGGATTCCACGTCGTCGTGGCCCTGGCAGTTGGCCGTGTTCGCCATCGGCATTTGCCCGGCGATCGCGGAAGAGTTCTTTTGCCGGGGAGTGCTGGGACGAGGGCTTGTCGGCCGATACGGTTTTTTACCCGGTATCCTAATCACCTCCCTGCTTTTTGGCGCTCTGCATGTGGAGCCGCATCAGGCCGTGCTGGCCACCTTCATGGGCGTCGTGCTGCACGGCTGCTATGTGGCGAGTCGTTCTTTCCTGATTCCGGTGCTCATTCATTTTTTGAATAACAGTCTGGCGGTTTTATCCGTATCCAAGACGGGTAATGTTCCGCTGTTTACCTCGCTCGAGGAGACTTACGAGCGAAACGGATATATATTTCTGTTTTCGGCGACCATGGTCCTGGCGACCATCGGACTAGCGTTTTACCAGAGCCGCTTTCAGGCGATTCCGCTCGATGGCCGAACCTATCCCGATTCGGTCGAAATACCCGAGAAAAACAGCGATCTGGCGCTCTTCCGCGAACCGATTCCGCCGGGAACGATCGTGCTGATCGTTCTGGCACTGAGCGGCTTCTCCGCCATTTGGTGGAACCTCTAAAGGCGAATAAGACACATACCCGGTTGACAGTTTGCCCTAGAATAAAAGTTCTGCTTATTTTTACCGGGTAAAATCCATGGCTGAAAAAGCATCTGCTTATCTCGTTCAGCGCCTGGGTACGGGTTTCGGCGAAGTCGAGCCCCTGTACGCCGGTAGTGTACTGCACGTCGGCCGATCACCGAAGAACGATCTGGTTTTAAAAGATGACTTGAGTAGCCGGGATCATGCCGAACTTTACTTCGCGGAAGACCGCTGGTATTTGCGCGATCTGGAAAGCCTCAACGGCACCAAACTCAACGGCGAAAGAGTGCACGGCGACGTTTCCCTGACCGAGGGAGATGAAATTCTCTTCGGCCAGAGTCACTTTTCGTTCGTCGAGAATCTCAACAATCTGCCCGGCTATGTCCCGGAAACGGTGCTGATGAGCTCTCCGGAAACCGATAAAATCACCATTTCGCAGCCCTCGACGAAATACCATCTGATTCCCGATCAGCTCCAGAAGCTCAGCGAAAACTACCCCGAAAAGAAAGATACCATTCTCGGGTTGGGAATTCTCTATCGGCTGGGCGTGGACATGGGGAAGGCCACCACGCTCGAAGAGCTGGTCGGCTTCGTTCTGAAAGGGTTGATGGAAGGAGTACCGGCCGAAGTTGGGGCGGTCTTATCCGTCAAGGATTCGCGCAGCCAGGAACTGATCGCTTATCAGCACCGGCACGCCAATGCCAAGAATTACCACAAGGTTTCTCAGTTCGTCACGGAAGAGGTGCTTTCGCACAAGTCGGCGATTATCGCTCAATCGGTGAATACCGATCCGCGTTACAAACATCGCGATAGCATCGCCGATCTCAAGGTTCTCAGCCTGATTTGTGCCCCGGTGATCTTTGAAGAAAAAGTGCTCGGGCTCATTCACTTGTATTCCACGGGTGCCAGCACACTGCACTCGGAACATCTGTTCTTTACTCAGGCTGTGGCCGGGCAACTCGGTATAGCCTGGCACCAGTTGAAGCGGCAGCAGGCCCTTTCCAGCATGAACCGCGAATTGCGGGATACGCTGAAACTGGAAAGCGAACTGGTCGGCTCTTCTCCGGCTCTCAAATCGATCTTGGGCCAGGTAGCCCGGGTTGCGGAAACCAACGCCACCGTGCTGATTCGCGGCGAAAGTGGCAGCGGCAAAGAGTTGATCGCCCGGGCGATCCACTTTAACAGCCCGCGCAAAGAGGGGCCGTTGGTTTGCCTGAACTGCGCAGCCATCACGGAATCGCTCATCGAATCGGAACTGTTCGGCCACGAACGCGGCGCCTTCACCGGGGCCACCGAGAAAATGATCGGTAAATTCGAAGCAGCCGACCACGGAACGATTTTCCTCGATGAAATCGGCGAAATGCCGCTTTCCACGCAGTCGAAGTTTCTGCGCGTTCTGGAAGGCCATTCGTTTGAACGGCTGGGAGGAAACAACCAGATCCGCGTCGACGTACGCGTAGTGGCGGCCACCAATCGCGATCTGGAAGACGCCGTCCGGCAGGGCAGTTTCCGCCGGGATCTTTTCTTCCGGCTGCAGGTCATCGAGTTCCAGGTGCCGCCGTTGCGAGATCGGCTGACCGATATTCCCGAACTGGCCGATTATTTTCTCAAGCGATTCACCAAGGAAGTCGGCCGCAAGATCAAAGGTTTTACTCCCGGGGCGCTGCAGAAATTGCAGACCTATCACTGGCCCGGCAACGTCCGCGAATTGAAGAATGTCATCGAACGCTGCGTGGCACTGAGTAGCGGCCCGATCATCGACGCTTCGGATATCTGGCTCAGCAGTCTGGATTTGAAGCCATCGACTTCGGTGATTGCCGCGTATGAGCCACTTTCCATCGAAGAGCTGGAACGCCGGCATATTATGGCCACTCTGGAACATACCCAGTGGAATAAAAGTCAGGCGGCGGGCATTCTGGCTATCGAACGTTCCACGCTCGATAGAAAGATCAAAAGTTACAACATCAAGCGCGAGAGCGACGACTGACCGTTCCCGTCGATTTTTTGGATTAGCAGAAAGGGTATCCATGCCGCTGTTCGGTGCGCACATGTCCATTTCCGGCGGCTACCATAAAGCCATTGAAGCTGCGGAGGAATTCGGCTGCGAAACCTTTCAGATGTTCAACAAGAACGCCAGCCAGTGGAAAGGCAAAGTGCTGGTCGATGAGGAAGTGGAACTTTTCAAGGATAAACTCAGCACCACCAAACTCAAGCATCCGACGGCCCACGATTCCTATCTGATCAATCTCGCTTCACCCGATCAAGCTCTGTACCAGAAATCGATCGATGCTTTTTGCGAAGAGATACGCCGTTCCGATAGATTCGGGTTGCAGTATCTGGTGGCACATCCGGGCGCGCACGTTGAATCGGGGGAAGAAGCGGGACTGGAGCGAATCGTTTCCGCACTGGATGAGGTTTGCGAAACTTTAGGCGAATTTCAGGTTATGGTTCTTTTAGAGACGACGGCGGGGCAGGGAACCACTTTGGGGCATCGCTTCGAACACCTCGGCTACATTCTCAAGAATGTGAAATCGCCGGATAAATTTGGTGTATGTCTGGATACCTGTCACGTTTTCGCGGCCGGGTACGACATTAGCCAGCGTTCAGGCTATAAAACGACCTTCGAAGAGTTTGACCGAACTATTGGGTTGAAACAATTAAGATTATTTCACCTGAACGACAGCAAAAAACCACTGGGATCCCGGGTCGACCGGCACGAACATCTGGGGCAGGGTTGCATTGGGAAAACCGCTTTTGAGCTTTTAGTTCAAGATCCCCGGTTTGCCAAACATCCGATGATTCTGGAGACGCCGAAATCGGAAGGGGAGCGGAAGGATATGGACCGCGACAATCTCAAGTTCCTGCGACAGCTAGTGAGTTAAATCTTAACATCTTCATATTCCGCTCTTCGCATCTCAAGTTGGGCCGCGAATTGTTCCGATAATTTTTATGTCGAAGCGAAATTAGCGAATAGATCCGTTCGGTCTTGGTTCGATGCGACAAGGGCTGATCACCCTTGTCTTCCCGTGTCCAAGAGCATCCCAGCAGCGACCCCCGACGCTATGGGACGCATCCACCGGCGGATCCGTGAGGCTCCGGATTGCAGCGAAACGGACCGCGTTGGGAAAACGCCACGCAAGTGACGCAAAATCTCTAGCGACGGAACGCACGTTTCAAAGCGCCGGAGCCTCTTCTTTTTCCCGTCTTGAAATACAAGTCACAGCCCATATCCGATTCATTGTGACTTGTCATCCTACTTTTAATTGAAGGCAGCAATGAGTCAGTCGAGCATCAAGTTGGTTAAAGCCCGCGAGATTCTGGATAGCCGTGGCAATCCTACCATCGAAGTAGACGTCACGCTGGCCGATGGCACCCTCGGTCGAGCCGCCGTGCCCAGCGGAGCCAGCACCGGCGCCCACGAAGCCGTCGAACTTCGCGATGGCGACAAAAAGCGCTACTTGGGCAAAGGCACGCTGAAGGCCGTCGAAAACGTCGATAAGCTGATCAACCCGGCTCTGGCCGGTTTCGACGTCTACGATCAGGTCGGGCTCGATCGCAAACTGCTGGCTCTCGATGGCACGGCCAACAAAGCCAAACTCGGCGCTAACGCCATCCTCGGCGTTTCCATGGCGGCGGCCCATGCGGCGGCCAATCAGTTGAAGGTTCCGCTGTTCCGCTATCTCGGAGGAACCAACGCCAAGGTGCTGCCGGTTCCGCTGATGAACATCATGAACGGCGGCAAGCACGCCGATAACACCATCGATTTTCAAGAATTTATGATCATGCCGATCGGTGCCCCCACTTTCCGCGAAGCTCTGCGAATGGGCGCGGAAGTCTTCCACAGCCTGAAAAAAGTGCTTCACGACAAGGGCCTGAATACATCAGTAGGCGATGAAGGGGGCTTCGCCCCGAATATCGCCAGTGCCGATGAAGCCCTCCAGACTTTGGCGACGGCCATCGAAAAAGCGGGTTACAAGCTCGGCGTGGATATCGTGTTCGCACTCGATGCCGCCTGCACCGAACTCTACGAAGAAGCCAAGCACAAGGGCAAGGAAGGCTACTGCTTCTTCAAGAGCGCACCTGATAAGATCATTTCCTCAGACGAAATGATTGCTCTCTGGAAAGGACTTTGCAGCAAGTGGCCGATCCGCAGCATCGAAGACGGCTTGAGCGAAGACGACTGGGCAGGCTGGGGCAAATTGACCAAGGAACTGGGCGATAAGATTCAGCTGGTAGGCGATGACCTGTTTGTGACCAACGTCACCCGTCTGCAGCGCGGCATCACTGACAAGTCGGCTAACAGCATTCTGGTGAAGGTGAATCAGATCGGTAGTCTGACCGAGACACTCGACTCCATCGAACTCGCCAAGCGCCACCAGTTTACCACGATCATCAGCCATCGCTCGGGCGAAACCGAAGATACCACCATTTCGGATATCGCCGTGGCGACCAACGCGGGCCAGATCAAAACCGGCTCGGCGAGCCGCACCGATCGTATTGCCAAGTACAATCAGTTGCTGCGTATCGAAGAAATGCTGGGCAAAGACGCCGTGTATGGGGCCAGTCTGTTGAAGAAATAGAACCGTTGGCTCATTTCCGACGTAGGAACTCCAGATCGGGAGATTGCTAGCTTCTCCCGATCCTTTCCCATCTTTAGTCGTTTCCGACTCGGCCTATTATTTGGAGGGACTCGGCATGCCGCTCTTCCTAATCGACCCACCCAGCTGGTTTTACTATCTCCTGGCGGTCATCGCTTTAATCGGGCTATTTACCTTTTACAAAAATCAAACCGGCAAATCGTTGGCGATCTTTGCCGGCACCGCTTTCCCCCTGTTGATCACACTTCTAATCGATTATGCCATCCAGAGCCCACGCGAACAGATCGTCAAGAATATTCAGGCGATTGCCGCCGCCACGCAGGATAAGCAAATTGATCGAGGATTTGAGTTTATCTCTAGCAGCATCAACTACCGGGGGCATAACAAAGAAAGCCTGAGGGCCGCAGCCATGAATGCCTACAACATGTACGATTGGCGCGGCGCCAAGGTTTGGGACTTCACCCGCGAAGAATTCTCGCAAGATACAGAAACCACCGCCACGCAGGGCTTCATGACTAGTCTAGAGGGCGGCGGCGGAGTGATTTTGTACTGCAAAGTCAAATTCGTGAAAGAGAAAGACGGCGTCTGGCGCGTAACTCACTTCGCATTCTACAATCCGCTAAACCGGGATAAGGGGACGGAAGAAACCATCCCAGGTCTATGATCGATTACGGAAAGCCGTTAGCACCGCGCTAATAGTTCATTCAAAATGCTGCTTCAACCGTTGCAATTCGACCCGATTAGTCAGGTCGAATTGCAGAGGAGTTATCACCAAGTAGCCTTCGGAGAGGGCGCTTTCATCCGTACCTGGATGAGGATCCGGACAGCCGTAGTCGTTTCCCATCCAGAAGTAAACCCGGCCACGCGGATCTGTCCGGCGGTGAAAATTCTCAGTATACGGGGCAACGTTCTGGGGCAGAATCTTCACCCCCTTGATCTCGCCCAGTTCCGGCGCGGGCAGATTCAGGTTGTAGAGCATCCCGGCCTGCGGCTGGGTGTCCACTATCTGGCGGATCACTTTCACGGCAAACTTAGAAGCTTCCGCGAACTCACTCGGCTTGGCTTTTTTCGATGCAAGTGAGATGGCGATGGCCGTTTTCCTGAAGAAGGCACCTTCCACGGCCGCCGCAACCGTGCCCGAATAGAGTACGTTTATCCCGGCGTTCGATCCATGGTTCATGCCGCTGACGATCAGATCGGGTGGGTCGGGAAGCAACTCCAAAAGCGCCAGTTTTACACAATCCGCTGGCCGGCCTTCCACCGCCCAACCGAGAAATTGATTCGATTCGTCGAAGACTTCGGCCACGACCAACGGATGCAGCAGTGTCACGGAATGCCCGGCCGCACTCTGCTCAACCGCGGGCGCCACAACGATTACGTCGCCGAAGGATTGCAGTTCCTTCCGTAACGCTCGTAGACCGGGGGCGTAAATACCATCGTCATTGGTCAGCAGGATTTTCATCACGAGTCTTCCGTGATTTTCTTTTTGCGAAGAGTATGGTGGTAGTGCTGGGCGAAACGATGCGCTTCGTCGCGGACATATTGCAGCAGTCGCAGCGCGGCCGAGTGCTTCGAGAGTTTGATCGATTCGCTTTCGCCCGGCCGGAAGATTTCCTCTTCCTGTTTCGCGAGAGAAATCAATGTTGGCGGCTGGATGCCTAGTGTTTCAAAAGCAGATACCGCCGCGCTCAACTGTCCTTTGCCGCCGTCGATGAGCAAAATATCGGGGAAGAGGCCTTCTTCTTTTTTCAAGCGACGAAAGCGGCGGGTGATCACTTCCCGCATCGAAGCGAAATCGTCGACCCCCTCGACGCTTTTAACTTTGAATTTCCGGTAGCCCGGTTTGAAGGGTAGCCCATCGAGGAAACTCACCAGCGAAGCCACGGTATCGGTGCCGCTGAGATGCGCGATATCCACTCCTTCAATGGAACGGGGTGTTGTTCGAAGATTGAGAACTTTGCGAAGACCAACAAGTCCTTTTTTCGGATCGAAGTGGAAGACTTCCGGCTGAATGTCGGCATCGACATCTTTGTGGAGTTTGATGTTCTGCAGGGCGTGAATTTCGTCCCGGAGTCGGGCGGCTTTTTCGAACTGTAAGCCCGCACTCGCTTCCGCCATGGCTTTTTCCATGCGGCGGATCAATTTGCTGCGCTTGCCCTCGAGCACCAGAATCAGCGATTTAATCTGTTTTCGATAATCTTCGCGAGTGACTCGAAAATTGCAGGGGGCCGTGCATTGCCGGATGCTGTGCAGAAGGCAGGGACGAAACCAGCGCCATTTCGCATCGTCCGATTTGATGTCGAGCTTACACGTCCGGAATTGGAAGATCCGCTGCAGCACTTGCAGAGCGTTGCGGAGTTGTTTGGTGTTGGTAAACGGCCCGTATAGCCGGACTCCCCGGCGACGCGGTTTGCGAGTGATCTCAACCCGGGGGAATTCCTCTCGCACCCGTATCTGGAGGTAGGGGAAGGTCTTATCGTCCTTGAGGTCGCTGTTAAAGCGCGGCTGGATATCCTTGATGAGCCGGGCTTCCATCAGGATGGCATCGATCTCATTTTCCGTGGGAATAAAGTCGAGATCGGCAATCTGTTTGACCAGTTCCCGGGTCCGCATTTCCTCGGCCGCGGCCTGAAGAAAGTAGGATCCGGCCCGGCTGCGAAGATTCTTGGCTTTGCCGACGTAGATCACTTTGCCCTGGCTATCCTTCATCAGGTAGACGCCGGGCGACTTCGGGAAGGTACGTACCTTTTCCGAGGGAATTACGGGAAGTTCGATCTTGGGGCTATCCTTGGCCGGTTCCATACAGGCATTATAGGCTCAGGCTGCAAATCTGATAGCAAGGTTGCGGTTTGGAAGTGCTCATTTCCCCCGTTTGTTGACGTCCCAGAGCCGGAAGCCAATATCGGTGGGCAAGTTGGATTTGTAGGCTCCTCGTTTGCTGCTATCGGTCACCACTCCCAAAACATCACCGCCGTCGTCTTTGAGGTCCTGCCCAACGGAGTATATGACGATGCCATCGTTCAGGCGTTTGAAGAGAAGTGGTTTGCCGGTAAAGGGATCTTCTTCAACCTTCTCGAGAAATTTGGGAACAAGCTCTTCGAGGTTGTTTGGCCAACGTTTGTTAACGATGCGAAATCGCTCGGCACCTAGACCACAAGCGGTAGCTCGTAGAGTTCCACGGCACCGATAATCTCCTCTCACCGCAAATAATCGAAACACCATGGTACGTGACAAAGCATTGCGCGCTTGTACAGGCGATTGCTCTAAATCACTTATTTCTTTGGCCTGTTTCTCGACGTAGTCGAACAATTCCCTGGGCGGTTTATCGAGATTATCTATCTGTTCGGTCATCATTCGAAGCATGAAAGCTTGATCCGCCTTCGCATAAAGAGGGTAACGCCAGGAAAGTAGATGAACGAGTTTTTTAACGCTCACGGTTATCTCCTTCCCTTCCTGGGAAGTACTGATGGCCTCTTCCAATTTCTCCGACAAAGCTTCAGGACGATTTAGGAGGAATTCCATCGCCTTCAGATTTCGAGCGCGTTCCATTCGGATGGCTTTCTTCAAATTTAAATCTCGAATTTCTTTCAGAATTTCTTTTTGAAGTAGTTCGAGACTGGAGGATTTTATCTCTCCCTGCGAGATCATCTGTTGAGTGGCGTTACAGGCTAGAAAGTCGATAGAGTTCCGAACTAGGAAAGGTATGAGTCCATCCTCGGAGCAGGATCTCGCAGTATTTCGAATCGCACGGATGTCTTGGACGCAAACATCGAATTGATGAATCTGGGAGTGAATCCAGACATCCCAAAGCAGTTCGATTCCAACGCCTCGAATTTTCTGAGCGAGTTTGAAGTCGGAATTGATCATCGCGACCGGATCTATCTGGTGCCGGCCCTCGGGGAAATTCTCCAGTTTACGGGCCAGCGAAATACGTTCCGGATTATCCGCAAGCAATTGAGCAATGCTGTCGGCGAAATCGGCCGGCATGCCCTCGGGGAGCGTTCTCCACTCCGAGATATTCACTTGTCCATTTGTGGAAGCTGGCGAAGGCAAATTACATATTTTCTGCAGCAAGAAGTAGCTGTTATCTTCATCGGGAAGGCGAGCGCGGTTAGTAAGGAAGTCTTCCCAACGCCAGCCCGGATCCTCCCGATCCAGGCGTGAAGTAATCTCTTCCAACTCCCGGGCGGAGTCGTGTGTGATCTTCGCGCGGTAAAGAATGATGCCGACAAAATAGAGTAAAATCGCAATTGCGAGATAGATGGTATAACGATTGACTCGATTTTGGGGCAATCGGATTCGCATGAACTCTCTCAGCGTTTCTGTGTTTCTGTTGGATTTGTTTTCCCCCGTTTGTCGACATCCCAGAGCCGGAAGCCAATATCGGTGGGCAAGTTGGATTTGTAAGCGCCTCGTTCTGATTGATCAGTGACAACACCCAGCACATCACCGCCGTCGTCTTTGAGGTCTTGGCCGACGGAGTAGATGACGATGCCATCGTTGAGCCGTTTGAAGAGAAGAGGCTTACCCGTGTACGGATCTTCTTCCACCTTCTCGAGAAAATTGGGAACAAGCTCTTCGAGGTTGTTTGGCCAACGTTTGTTAACGATGCGAAATCGCTCGGCGGCGAGGCCACATACGGTGGATCGCAGCCAGCCCTGTGCGCGATAATTAGAAAATACGAGTTTGTTAATAGGTGGCAGATAGAGATTTGTGAGTACCTGACTGGCCGGAGGAATGGAAGTCCGATTTTGGAGATTCTCCTGCTCGAACTGATCCAGAAATTCTTTGATCTCCCGTTCGGATTTATCCAAGACGTTGATGATATCGGTCATCCGTCGCAACATATAAGCCTGATCTGCCGCGGCAAAAGGCGGATATTTCAAGGCTAAGAGGACACCCGCGAGATTCCGGATCGGCTGACCTTTAGCTGCGGTACCATCCCCTCTAATCGATATTGCTATGCTTTGTAGTATCAAGCCGTAGCTACTTGCTCGATACTGCATCGATTTTAGGGCCGCGGCACGTTCGGAACGAAGGGCCTTTTTCAAAGTCGGCTCGTGAGCTTCCTCTAGAAATTCTTTCTGAAGTATTTCGAGATCGGTTGATTTGATTTCCCCCTGGGAGAGCATTTGCTGAACCGCCGAACAGGCAATGGTCTCAAGGGCGATCCGAATCAAGAAAGGGATGAGGCCTTCCTCGCCGCAGGAACGAGCCGCATTCCTAATCGCCCGGATATCCTGCACGCAGACATCGAAGTGATGGAGTTGGGCGTGCACCCGCATATCCCACAGTAATTCGAAAGCGATGGTTCTCACTTTTTGCAAAGAATTGAAGTCGGCATTGAAGACATCCTCGCTGTACTGAATGAAATGTACGCCGCGCGGCCTATTCGCTAACTGGCGAGACAGGAGAATGCGTTCTTTGGTATCGGCCACGAGCTGAGCGCCCCACTCGGCCACCTCAGGCGGTAGGCCTTCGGGCAATATTCTCCAGCTGGAAAGCGGGGGCTCGAAGGAGGAGTTGGGGGAGGGAGGGATCTCGCTGATTTTCTTAATCAGAGTGTAACTGTTCTGATCGTCCGGAAGCTCGTTTCGTTTTTTCAGCAGTTCTTCCCAAGACCAGCCCGGATCTTCGCGGTCCAGTTGGGCTATCATCTCTTCCAGTTCGCGAGCGGAATCTCGAGCGATCTTTTGGCGGTAAATCAGGATCCCCGCAAGGAACAGAAATGAACCCAGAGACAACAGCAAAACAATGCGAACGAATCGATTTTTAGGGAGGCGGAACTTCATCTTCACTTCTTCCCGAACTGGACGAGCAACCACTTGGAAAAGGGGAGTGTACACCAGACGCCCCAATTTAAAAGGACGCCGAGCTTGGGGAGCTATTTCAAATATCTCCTTTCCAGCGAAGTCAGGAAGTGTGAAGTCTGCGCTTGTTCCGAGTGAGTGAAAGTCAACCGGGGAGCGGGCGATGGGGGAACGGGCGATATTACCAGCGGGTCGCTACTCAAACCAACTCCGCGACGGCAATCTGGTCGACATCGAGAGTCCGGTCTGACATGGTGAGCGTATCGCCGGGGAGAAGCTCCGATTCCCGGTAGCGGGTGCCGTTGACAAAGAAGCCATCGGCCGACTCCAGATCGATCACCCACCAGCATCCCTGTTTCCATTCGAGTCGGCAGTGCAGTTCGCCGAGCCGTTCCCATTCCAGACGCAGGTCGCAGCAGGGGGATTGGCCGAGGGTCACTTGCGGCTGGCCGAGGATGTACTCCACGCGTCGGGCGGGATCGATCAGTCGGAGGATTTGGGCGTCGCGGGGCAGGGGTTGCTTGGGATCGCTGATGATCACCACCTGCCAGGTATCGATATCTTCGGTGAAAGTTCGTTTCTTGGGTAGCATGGGGCAGTCCTTATATTGTATGGCTGGCTCAGGGCCATCCGGTTATGCGAAGTAGTGAACGCGATTACATGGTATACGGGTGGACTGTAATGCGTTTCCGTGAGGATATCGGATTGTAAATTTTCCAATGCCGAATGCATCAAAAATCTTCGTAATTCGGGTTGTATCGATCAGGGGATTGGGGGGAAATGCTTTTTATACGGAATGAACTTCAGTTTCTTTGCCTGAGGCACCCCGTGGGGAACATTTGATGAGAAGCCAGTCCCGCTATCGGTGGGGGAAACCCGAGAGACTGATTGCTTCGCCAAGTTACCTCTTGCGATGAGGCTGCTATGTTCTTGCTCCGTAAATTCTCGGTGGGCGCCCTCCTCGGCGTAGCCGGGTTCCTATCAACCTCTCAGACGTCGTTCGCCTCCCATTGCGGTTGTAGCGGCTACTCGACGCCCGGCATCAGCGTAGACCAGTGCAAGCTTCCGACCACCCGCACGGTGGTTCGGTATCAGCCGGTGGTCGAAAACCACACGCGCACTGAATATCGCGCTGTGTACGATACTGTCATGGATCAGCAGGCCTACACGGTGCAGATCCCGATTTACGAAAATCACGTGCGCGAAAACCGCTATACGGTGCAGCGGCCGGTGACCCAGTACTACACGGATGTGGAGCAGTACACCGTCAACAAGCCGGTCTATGAAACGCAGACTCGGGCGGAAAACTACACGACTTACCGCACGCAGTACCAGGATTACCAGATCGCCATTCCTTACTGCACTTACAAACCGGTGTACGAAAGCCACTACCGGACGGTGCAACACACGGTCTACCGCAACCAGGTGGAAAACTACCAGGTCGCGATTCCTTACTGCACCTACAAACCAGTCTATGAAACTCACGTTCGCGACGTCCCTTACACCGTGCAGCGAACGGTAGTGAACGAATATCAGGTACCGCAGTATTACACGACCTATCGGCCGGTTTACGAGAACCATGTCCGACAGGAGTGCTACACGACTTACCGCACTCAAGTCGAAAACTACCAGGTGGCGATTCCTTACTGCACCTACAAGCCGGTGTACGAGAATCACACTAGAGTCATTCCCGAAACTCGCTACCAGACCGTGACCGACTACCGGACGGAAACCCGCGTTTCTTACGTTCAGGAACCGGTTTACACTACGCAGGTCCGGAAGATCTGCAGCGGCAGCTGGCAGGAAGTGAAGGAATATCGACCCGGTCCAGTCATCACCAAGTGCTACCGCACCCCCGGCACGTGCACTTTCGACCCTTGCTCCTGCACGACGCAGTACTGCCCGGGCCAGCTGGTTCAGACGCAGGTTCAGTGTCCCGGCACCTGGAGCTGCAAGAAGGTATGGGTTCCGGAAGAAAAATGCGTGACCGAACAGGTCTGCCATATGACTTGCAAGCCGGTCTGCACCACGGTACAGGTTCCGTTTACCCGCTGCGTGCCGTACACGACTTGCCGAACTGAATGCTACACGACCTGCAAGATGGTTCCCGAACAGCAGGTTCGCTACGAAACCCGGCAGCGTTGCTACAAGGTTCCCGAACAGCAGGTTCGCCAGATTCCTTACACGACCTGCAAGATGGTTCCCGAACAGCAGGTACGCTATTGCACGAAGCGACAGGTGACCTGCGTTCCCGAAACGCACGTTCGCCAGGTTCCTTACACGACCTGCCGGATGGTTCGCGAAGACCATGTGAAATATGAAACGAAACAGCGTTGCTACAAGATTCCTGAAGTGATCACCCAGCAGATTCCTTACACGACCTGCCGGATGGTTCGCGAAGAACACGTTCGTTACGAAACCAAGCGTCAGTGCTACACGATACCGGAAGTTCACACTCGCTATGTGCCTTACACGACCTGCCGGATCGTTCAGCAAGTGTGCAGCCGTAATGTGACTCGCTGCAAGACCGTTTGCGTGCCGGAAGAAAAGGTTCAGTACATCCCGTACACGACCTGCCGGATGGTCTGCGAACAGCGGACTCGCTGCGTGCCCCGCACGGTCTGCCGGATGGAACCTTACACCGTCTGCTACCAGACCTGCAAGATGGTGCCGGTTTGCGAAACGGTTTGCGATTACGCCCCCGAACCGACGGTTTGCGACGCCCGGCCGACCTACTTTGCCAAGTTCTGCTCCTGGTTGTCCCGCTGCAAAGGCGGCTGCCAGTAAGGCTCGATTCGACAGCTGTTAAATTTTCCATCGGCTTACGGTTAGTCCCGTAAGCCGATTTGCGTTTACGGACGCGACACGTAAAACAGTTGTATATGATTCGCGTGGGATCCGTTAATTATCTGAATGCCAAGCCGCTGATCGAAGGATTTGCCGCGCTGGCGCCTCAGGCCGAATTGGTACTCGATCTTCCCAGTCGCATCGCCGATCAGTTGCATCGCAAAGAGCTCGATGTGGCGCTGGTTCCAGTCGTGGAATTCTTCCGTGGCACCCGCTATAAGATCATCCCCGATATCTCGATCGCTTCGCATGGTCCCGTGTTGAGTGTGACGCTTTTTTCCCGGAAACCCTGGGATCAGATCAATTCCGTTGCCCTCGACATCGGCTCCCGAAGCAGTGCCGCCCTGACCCAGATTCTCCTTCGCAAACGCTACTACCGCCAGATTACTCTCGAACCGCTGTCGATGACTTCGGACCCGGAAAATTCGACGGCCGATGCCGTGCTGCTGATTGGGGATCGGGCGATGCGGGCCTGTCTGCCAGGTTTCGATTTCGCTTATGACCTGGGCGAGGAATGGACGCGCTGGCAGGAATTGCCGTTCGTCTACGCGGTTTGGGCCGTGCGCGAAGGGGTCGATCTGGAAGGCGTGGACGAGGCTCTAAGGCAAGCAAAAGAACTGGGCCGCACGCGCGCCGGCTGGATTGCTCAACGGGAAGCGGAAGATCTGGGATTGGACCCCGGGTATTGCCGGCGTTATCTGACGAATATCATCCACTATGACTTGGGTAAACAGGAACTCGCGGGACTGCAGCAGTATTACCAGCTGGCTACCGAGCTGGGACTAGCCCCGGAAGGAGTGCAAATTGAATACTACCATCCAAAGAATTCTGTCGAAAGCCGCCGACGGTGAACGGATCTCGTTCGAAGAAGGCGTGCAGTTGTTCGACTGCCAGGATCTTCACGCGCTCGGCCGGGTGGCTCATCAGATTACCACCCGATTGCACCCCGAACCCTATCGCACCTACAACATCGACCGCAATATCAACTACACCAACGTGTGCGCGGCCGTATGCGACTTCTGCGCGTTCTATCGAAAAAGCGCGGATGAAGACGCTTATGTCCTCAGCCGTGAAGAACTCTACAGGAAATTCGAAGAGACCATCGCTCTGGGCGGCGATCAGGTTCTGATGCAGGGCGGCATGCACCCCAGCCTGAAGCTGGAATGGTACGAAGAATTGCTGCGGGATCTGAAGAGCCGTTATCCGCAGGTCAATCTGCATGCCTTCAGCCCACCGGAGATCTGGCACTTTCACAAGATCAACAAGTTGCCGTTAAAAACCGTTCTGGAACGATTGAAAGCCGCTGGTCTCGGTAGTCTTCCGGGCGGCGGCGGCGAAATCCTGGTCGATCGCGTCCGCAAGGAATTGACCAAAGGCAAAGCCTTAACGCAGGAATGGTTGGAAGTAAACCGCCAGTGGCACCTCTTGGGTGGCCGTTCGACTTGCACCATGATGTTCGGACATATTGAGACTTTGGCCGAGCGGGTCGAGCATTTGGATGTGCTGCGAAAACTGCAGGATGAGACCAAAGGCTTCACCGCTTTTATCTGTTGGACGATGCAGCCGGGACACAAGATGGCACACTTCCCGGCCCACGGCTCCTTCGATTATCTAAAGACGCAGGCGATTTCGCGAATCTATCTCGATAACATCCCGAACATTCAATCGAGTTGGGTGACGCAGGGGCTCAAGATCGGTCAGGTAGCTCTGTTCTATGGGGCTAACGACATGGGCTCGTTGATGATCGAGGAGAACGTCGTCGCCTCGGCCGGAACGGTCCACTATCTGACGCTGGATCAGATTAAGAATGCGATTCGGGAAGCGGGATATATTCCCCGCCAGAGAAATGTGTTTTACGAGTACATCGACGAGAAGCCGCGGGCGAATATTGCCCCGGCCCCAGCGGACAGCGGTCTGTCGCTGCCCGTGGTAGCCTAGTTTTTATTCTTTGGCAGGTTCCGTTTTCACAATGGGAGCAGGAGCGGGCTTCTGCTCCAACTCTTCTTTAGACAGTAGAATCAAACCTGCCCCAATTCCGACCGCCACCACGCCCACAAACAATTTCCAGGAAGGCATCTGTTCCGGGGCACCGAAATGCAACGGATTGTCGGCCGTGGGATGCCAGAAGAGACTGACCACCGTGTTCAGCAGCGGTGCGAGAGTGAAGATCAACGGAGCGATATAAATGCGGTCTTCGGGTCCGGCCGTTGCGGTCGCGAAGATCACGCCCAAGGCTCCCAGGGCGCCGGCGGTGCCCGCCAACAATGCAAAAATCAACCCCACCGAAGTGCCCTTACCGAGTATCGGTTCGGAAACGACTTGCGAACGAATCAATGGAAACAGCACGGCGATAATCATGTAGGCCACGCCGACACCCAGAAAGGCGGCATAGCGACCGGCGAAAGGCGCCGAGGGGCCGACGCTCAGGTTTTTACCGCCAAAAGCGATCAGCGGCACATAAGTGCCCCAGCACAAACCGGCCATGAGAACGTAAAGCAGCCACGTGTTCTTTTCCATGAAGCATTCCTTGGTTCAATTCAAAATTGCAAGTGTTGTCCGGGTAGGAAGATATCTCTGTGGGCCAGCGGTATAGTAACCCTACCCGTGCGCCGAACGAAGCTTACACAAACCATTATTAGACAGATTCGCGCGTCAATGAAAAGATCTCTGACCCGCGGGCAACAAATTCGGATAACCTTGACGATTCCGGCTTCTATTTGCTATTAAATCGGCAATCGAGGGCGGGAATCTGGCTCGATTTTAGTTGCTCTTCCCACTCCCATAAGTCACAATTTTTAAGACCATCCCACCCCTTTTTCCCTTTTCGGAGAGCGTTTTTATGCGTTGTTCCCTTCGAGGTTTGTTCGGATCGCTGCTGCTGGCAGGCCTGTTCGCCAGTGTTTACACAACCGGCACTTTGTTCGCCCAGGCCGCAGCCCAGAAAGACGACAAGAAGCCGACAGAAGCCAAGAAAAGTCTGAATGATACTCCTCCCGACCAACCCTACAACCGGGATGTCGACAGGCACAAAAAGTTTCTGGAAATCGCCAAGAAGGGGAATGTCGATGTCCTGTTCATCGGCGATTCCATTACGCAGGGCTGGGAAGGCAATGGCAAAGAAGTCTGGAAAAAATACTTCGAACCGATGAAAGCGGCGAATTTCGGCATCGGCGGCGATCGTACTCAGCACGTTCTCTGGCGGATTACCGAAGGCAAAGAACTGGAAGGGATCAATCCCAAGGTGGCTGTGATGATGATCGGCACGAACAACACGGGGAACAATACCGCCGAAGACATTGCGAAGGGGGTCGGGGCGATTCTCAAAGAATTCAAGAAGCAGAAACCGGAGATGAAGGTGCTGCTTCTCGCCGTCTTCCCACGCGGCAGTGCGGCCAAGGAAGACAAAGTTTCTCCGAAAGAAAAGCTGAACAAGAAGATTCCGCAAATTAACGAACTGATCAAGAAGTACGCCGACGATAAAACTGTTTTCTACAAGGACATCGGCGACAAATTCCTGAACGCCGAAGGGGGCTTGCCTAGGGAAATCATGCCCGATCTGTTGCACCTCTCGCCCAAGGGATATGAAATCTGGGCGGAGGCGATTAAGCCGGATGTTCAGAAATTGATGAAATAACGAGATGGAAAATGAGAAGGGGTCCCGAATGGGACCCCTTCTCGGTCTTACTTCAGCACTTCCAGTTTTATGTCTTTGAAGCGCACTTCCATTTTGCCGCCCGAATGAATCTGCAGACCGAAGATACCCTTCTTAGAAACCTTATCGTCCTCCAGATCCACGCATAAGTGGCCGTTGATCCAGGTCTTGATCTTGCTCCCTTTGGCTTCGACGATGTATTCGTTCCAGTCATCGACTTTCACGAATTTCTCGCCGCCTTCTTTCCAGATCAGCCCGCGGGCGCTTTCCTCATAAAGCTTGCCCCACCACCCAGCACCAACATCGGCTTGGGGGCCGCGCATTTCGCCGTCGGGCAAGAGTTCACTTCGGAACTGGATGCCACTATTTTCCTTGTTCGGCGTCAGCTTCACTTTGACGCTCAATCGGAAATCGTCGCAGACCATCTGGCTAGTCAGGAAGTTATTCCTCTTCAATCCCTCCGTGCTGCCCACGATCTCGCCATTTTCCACCCGCCACAGTTTCGAGTCACCTTCCCAGTTGGTCAGGTCCTTGCCGTTGAAGAAATCCTTGGCGTTCTCCACGGTGGCCAGCATCTTCGTCTGCGAGGGATTCTGCAAATAGCTGATTAACGATCGAACTTCGGTTTCTGTCAACGGTTTCAACAGATCTTCCGGCATCATCGAAGTGGCGCTCGTCTTGCGATTGTCGATCTCATCGACGGGAATCGTCAGAATTTCATTGGCCGTCTGTACAGTCAGAGCGGTCTTGGTTTCGGCCTTGATAATCCCCGTCACCGATCGGCCGCTACTGAGATTGATCACGGAAGCGGCGTATTCCTTGGGAATGACCGCGCTCGGATCGAGAATATTCTCCAACAGATAGTTCAAATCGCGACGGTTGGCCCCGGTGATATCCGGCCCAACCTTGCCTCCCAACCCGTAGAGTGTGTGACATTGAGCGCAAACTTTGCTAAACACAGCCCGACCCAGTGGCAGATCGACCGGACCCGTGGTTCCGATCAGTTTGTCGCGGAGTAACTTGATCGCGCGGAGTCTCTCTGCCGGAGAGGTGCGAACGATTCCCCAGACCTCAGCGATTTTCTTTTCGATTTCCGGAGAGTTCAAATTCCGGAGATTTCGCACGACTTCCGCCGGAACATCATTGGCGGGGAGGGTCTTAGTCTCGATGGCTCCCAGCAGGGCCAGGGCATAGGAACCGCGCGAAGCGAGCGTATTCACCGCATCCCGCTTCGAAGCTGAGGGCAGCCCCGGATAAACTTTGAGTAAAACGGCAGGAGTCTTGGCATCATCGAACGAAGCCAGGCCGCGAATTGCCGCCGCGCCGATCTGCGAATCGGTCACCATTTCCTGAAGAACCGGCGGCAGATTTTTATCGCGAACGGCTAGTAGAGTGTCCATTGCTTCCAAGCGTCTTCGGACCAAATCACGCGGATTCCCCACGATCTCGCGCAGCCGTCCGAAGGCCGAGGCATCACCAAACTGAACATCCAGCGCAAATCGCACATCGGCCAACGCGCGACTGTCGCTCTTACTTAATTTTTTGGAAAGCTCCGCCCAGTTGCTTGGCGGCGTCACCTGTCGCCGTCCTTTCAATCCTTCCTGGACTGCACGCAACAGCGTGATCTGCAATTCGGGCTTATCGGCCTTGGCGATCTCGGCGGTCACCACTTCGAGTGCTTCAGGTGTAGCCATCGAAGAGATTCGGCGAATCATGAACTGCTGCAGAAGCGGGATTTTCCCGGCCATAACCAGTTCGAGAGCATTGGCGGGTCCCAGATCGGCCAACGGTTCGATTCCATACCAGATCAACAGGGGCAGATTGGCATCGACAGCGTTTTCGGGGGCACTCAGCAATGTCTTCGCCAGCGGCCAGCGGTCTTTTAGGGCTATTCGCTGCAGGGCGGAGGCGAGCGCCAGTCGTTCGACCGGAGAAGTGGACGCTGTGGTGGCGTAGCTCTCCAACGCGGACAGAACGGGCGGTAATACCTGTTTGTTTTCCACCGCCAACCGCACGGCCCAGGCCCGAACGTGCGGCGAAGGATCCTTCAGCAATTGGGCCGTGTCGAGGTGATGCCCGATTCGATCCAGAGCCCAGATGCTATGCAGCCGTAAAACTTCATCCTTCGCGGTTGTGGCATTATTTTTCAATGCTTCGAGCGCGGTTGTTGAGAGCGGCTGAGTTAAAGAACGTTCCTGAAGAATTCGGCTCGCATGCCGGGTATACCAGACGTTCGGCGAAGCCAGTAACCTGACCAATTCCTCATCACTCAGTCTCTGCAGATCCAGATTAGTAACCGGTTTGGTTCCTTCGTAGCTGATCTTGTAGATGCGGCCGTTACTGCGGTCCCAGATTTCCGGCGACTGGTTATGGCAGGTCTGACGGTCATACCAGTCGATGAGGTAGGCGTTGCCATCCGGGCCGCTGAGAATGTTTACGAACATCGCATAGGTATCGTTGGCAAACAGGAAATCGGGAGCCCGATCGGCGATGTATCCCGAACCTTTGGGAATGAGTTGATCGATATTCAGCCGATGTCCGTGCAGGTTGCCCATGAACATCTTACCTTCATATTCCTTGGGCCAGAGTCCCCCCTGATAGATCATCGCTCCCGCGTGGGCATGGCCGCCGCCTGCGCTGTCGCTGCTGGCCCGGTCATTGTTATTCCACTGGTTGCCCACCCAGTGACGGTGCACGGCAATCGTCGGAATATCGGCATAGGTGTAGGGGTTAAAATGCTGGCCGGCCTGGCGGAAAAAGCGGCCGCCTTGAATCAGGTGCCAGTTATGCGGAATCACGCAGGCTTCGCAGAAGAATTCGCCGTATTTGTCGAAGTCCAGGCCCCAGGGATTCGAGGTTCCTTCGGCAAAGACTTCAAAGATTTTCTTGGTCGGGTGAAAACGCCAGATCCCGGCATTGAGCGGGACGCGATCTTTCTCTGGAGTCCCCGGCTTGCCGACTCGGCTGTGCGTGAAGACGCCATGACAGCCGTACAGCCAGCCATCTGGCCCCCAGACGAAAGTATTCAAGGTCTCGTGAGTATCCTCGTAGCCCCAGCCGTCCAGCAGAACCTGCGGTGGACCGGCCGGTTTGTCTTCGCCCGGCTTGATCGGGATGTAGAGCATTTGCGGGGCGGCGCCAATATAGAGGCCGCCAAAACCGTAGGCGATGCCGCTCACCAGATTCAGACCTTCTATGAACACGGTCCGTTTGTCGAACTTACCGGTACCAGTAGTGTCTTCAAAAATCACAACCCGATCTTTGCCTTTTCCTTCCGGCTGACGTTGCGGATAAGAGTAAGCCTCCACCACCCAGAGTCGGCCGCGATCGTCGAAGCAGAAAGCAATCGGCTGCTTGACATCCGGTTCGCCCGCGAACAATGACACGGAAAATCCCTTGGGAACGGTCATCGCTTTCGCGGCCGCTTCGGGGGCCAGGCCTGCATACTTGTAGATATCGCTCGGTAGCAATTTCGAAGACTTGGCCGGTAGTTTCGGTTCTTCGGTATGAAACCGAAAATCGTCGAAATTGATGTGCCCCCAGCCGCCAGAATCGCGATCGACCAAGCGGATGAAGATCTCTTTGTCCTTCAACGGTCGAAGGTCGACGGCCACCCGTCGCATATTTTCGGTTTCTGTGCCACTCGCTCGGAAAAAGACGATCTTGTTATCGGCCTGGACGATTTCCACGCAGGTGTTGTCTGAAGAGCCGCCACCCACCAGGAAGCTGGCCCAGGGGTGGGTGACCTTGAATGGGACACTGGTTAAGGTTCCCTGTACCGTATCGAGATACTTCTCATAGGTGCCGATCCAGAATTTGCCCTGATGCTCGCTCTTCATATCGGGCCGACGGGCGGCCACAGTATCGCCTTGAATTGGCTGGCCCTTAAAGGCCTCGCCGGTGGCCGTCCAATCTTTCAGGGTGCCGGTTTCGAAATCGAGATTCAAGGGTTTGCCGTCTTTACCCAGCGGCAGAACCCCCTCCGGTGGTTCCGCGGCCAGAGCGGGCGAAACCAAAAGCAGACAACAGATGAAAATTCGGAACATGGAGAGTCTTCTCTTGGCGAGGAAAATTCTGGCAGGAGATTGATATTGAAGTTTATCTGGCGATTGAAGGCAATAGAAAACTACCGGCTCTAGGAGGCGAACGAAGAAAATTTTCAGCGGTGGCTGATCTCGGGCACGGTCAGAAAGCCCCAGCTCAGGGCCTGATCCTGCGTGTAATTTTTGTTCAAGGTCATCGCCGTGACCATCTTGGCCATTTCGTAACCCAGATAAAAACTGTGCGATGCATCGAGTTTGGAATCTAACTTCATCATATCTTCGAAGATATCGAAGGGGTCTTTGCCGCGAAGATGCATTTTGCCATTGATCACGTGAATCTCGCCTGCTTCCACAAATAGCCGGTAATTACTATCGGTAATCCGCTCAGCCAGATCGCGTAACCCCTCTTCCCCTAAATGATGCACTTTGGGATCGCGCAGCATCACCAATTGGTTTTCAATCCGTTTGGGCACGGTTTTATTCTTCACGGCATAGTGCATCAATCGTCGGGCGATATCGAATTCCTTGACGCTGCTTCGCGACCAATTGATCACTTCCGTCGTTAATACACTTCGGATTCCCAGCTCCTGGCAGAACCCGGCGAGCATCACGTTCAGACCGGCCGAATCGACGTCAGTTAACTCGGTGAGGTTGCCGATGCCCATCAGAATCTCGGCTTCGGGGTAACGCTGCCGCACCTGCAAGTACCGGCCGAGCGATTCGGCAAATCCCATCCCGATTGGTTCCAAAATGGGATCGATGCGAAATCGCTGATTCCATTTGTGCAACTTCTCGACCAAGGGGTATAGCGTAGGCAGATCTTTCGGGGAATCGGGAAGCACGACTACTTCGAACGCGCCGAAGCGATCCTGCCAATCCCGAACCTTGTTCAAATTGCTGCTGTTAACGCTGAGAATGCACTCTGCACCCGCAGCGAGTCCCATCGCCACCTCGTCCGGATTGAACGAATCGATGCTGACCCGGAAGCCTTCCTCACGCAGCGCCTGCACAGCGATTTCCAGTTCCATCCAAGTACTGCCGGGGTCGCAGCCTACGTCGATGAGATCGGCCCCCGAATCGCGATACTGCCGGGCGAGCTGCAAAATCTTCTCCAGCGGCAATCGAGAGGCATGATTAATTTCCGCTAAAATTTCTATGTCGTACACGCCGTAGTTTTCGCGAGGCGGTTTTCCCAGTCCGAAATGTTCGGGCAAATCGCGCAGATCCTTCGGACCTCGTTCGGTCGGTTGCGGCCAGGGAAAATTCATTTCTCCCGTGCATAGCCCCGGAAGAATCACCTGGTCGATACGCTCTGGAATTTTCAGGTGCGAGGAAATCCAGGGAGTAGTGAGTAGGGCGGCGACTGTGATGGGCAGGACGGCGACTTCCGCTTCAATCTTCGCCCGGGGCACCAGATCGGCCAGCACCTGCCGAAGGGCGGGCTCGGCCAGTTTTCCGGTGACGAAGAGATAACGGCTCACTTATAGGTCTCAGTTTCGAATTTTTGCCAGGCTCGCGACCAAAAGCATCGACTGAGGATTAGCATAATCGCGATATTCAAGAGTGGCGCGAGGAGCATAAGGGGGTTTGACAGAAATGACTGCTGGCCGTAGTAGTTGTAATAATTTTCTCCTTGGGTCTGAAATGACAGCCGATCCCAGGTAAGTATGGGAGAGGAGGCCACAAGAATTTCATTAGCGACTGGTTTATCGATGATTCCAAACACTAATTGATTTTGTTGTCGATTGAACTCCCAGGGTCTGGAAGGGTTAAAAGTGGTATCCAACTCCCAGGCTTGTCGAATTGTGTAAGTCAGGAGATAATTTCCTCCGAAACCCACCATCATAATCAAAAACCAGAACGCAGAGGCTCGCTGTACGCTTTTGCACCGAATCGAAAGCCATACTCCGACGCTGATGGCGACCGAACACCAGGCCCAGGCGAGAAGACAGAGGCCGGGTAAGGTCAGGTAGGAAATCCCGTAACAAAGCATAGCCACGAAGAGCAGGGAAAGATAGCCGCCGAATGTGCTTTTTCCCTGCGCTAAGCTCCCCCACCACTTGGCTTTCAAGATATCCTTGCGATCCGTGGGGATCATCACCAGATCGACCAGCGTTTCCTTCTGCCTTTCGCGTGCGATACTCGCGCAGGCCGCCATACCCGCGATCATCATGCCGAGAAACACAAATATCAAGCCGGCAATCTTGGTGATTGCGGGCGTGGAGTTGGAAATATCATTACTGAAACCGGTAATCAGTACCATTCCCAGGGTGACAACAATCGCGATCCACATCCAGGTCGGTATGAGCGAAAATTGCTTGATGAAGCGGTTCTGCGATCCGGTAAAGTGTTTTTCCTTCCAGTAAAGTCCATCTTCCCCTTCTTTAATGACTGGCGGATCGGCCCAGTGGCGATGCTCCGGATTGGCTCGCTTTCGCTCGACGACCTTGCGCGGTCGTTCGATGAAGGCAAGTTTCCTCAGTTTGCGAGTGCTATCCCAAATGCAAACGATCGCGATGGCGAGATTGCTCAGCAGAAAAACGAGCAGAAAATTCCAGAACTCGGGAGGTTGATCTACTAACAGGTACGGCTTTACGGTCAAAATTTGCATGAAAGCGAGCCCCGACGCCGGGGGCAGCAAAGACCACGTCTCGTCGAAGGCGAAAGCTCCCACGAATTGCAGTAACGGAATTAGCATGTGAAATGCCACGATCAGAGCGTAGGACCACAGCACGCTTCGCACGAGGGAGGTGCACCGCAGTGTCATGTACAGGCTGGCCGTCGCCACACTGAACATGGAAACCAGAGCAATGCCGAAAGCCGCGATCACCAGCGGGAAGTTCACGCCTCCCCACATTTGCAGAATTGAAATCACGGGAATGCAAACCAGCAGCACTGAAGCCAGTTGAATCAGCCGGGAACCGAGTTTGCCGACGATGATTTCCCAACTGCTGAGATCGGTTGAGAGTAGAAATTCCAATGTCTTGCGATCGCGCTCCTCCGCAATCGCCCCCGCTATATAAATGGGGGTCAGTAAAAAAATTAATCCGACTTCAAGGATCAGGAGATACTCATTGAACTTTCGGGAAATTGATTCCAGGATCTTGGTTGCAAAGCGGAACTCGTTCAAAGGCTGCAGCATTTTGCCGGAGATTATTTGTTGCTGTTGAATCCAGAATTGAAAAGCCGCAGCCGACGGATATTCGACGATGTAATAGACATACAGCGCCAGCAAAATGATTATGGCAACAATAGTCCGCAGGAGCGTGATATTGCCCCTCCGGCCAAGGCGTACAATTTCCCAGCCGAGAATCGGTCCAATCCAGTGTCGTTTCATATTACTGAGACGCTTTCCGCTCAGGCTAATTTCACAAGACCGGGTAACTTCGTGCCGAGAATTTTATCCGTCTCGGCTTGATAGACGATATGCAGGTTCCGCACCGGCTTTCCGGCTGCCGGTTTGGCCCATTCGGCAACGACTTCCTTCACTACTGTCTGGAAGTTTGTAAGCGCATCCTTAGGCGACTCCAGAAAACTGCCCGCTTCCAGCACCACCAAAATTACCGTCTCCGAGTGAATGTTCGGCAATTCCGACAAGCTGTCGTGGAAGGCATCCCAGTTTTCACCGAAGTGAGGGCCCAATTGTAATGCCGCGGCGGCTTCGTCGAAGAATCCCGCCCGATCAGCGCACTTACTTCCGCGGAGGAAGCGGACCGAGCAGTTATTCTTCGGATCGTGCCCCAATGCCCGGAGCGCGTCGTATGCATCGTTGGTGGCCAGTATAAGCAGGTGCTGATTCGGCTGACCCGGTTTGAGCAGAGATTGCAGTTTCATAGGAGTGCCTTGGTTTTTCGCTGCTTGGTATCTAATCCCAGTTATCGGATCAGCGGATTTTCTTGAAAGTTTTGTAATGATCGTCGGTGAAATACGCGGAGCCATCCGAACCGGTGATCAATCGTTCGACTCCCCGATTAACGCCCTGTCGGAGGGGATTGACATCCCATTCGCGATACTTGATCTTCCGGCCATCTTTATCCGTGAACGGTAGATGCTTTTCCAGGTTTAAGAAGGTCCGGCCGCCTTCGTAGTTCGGCAGCGCTTCGCCTTTATCGTCGACGTGCTTTAGCACCGTCATCACTTTATCGGGGACGCCCTGGGGGGCTCTGGCCGGGGCCGGCTTGGCGGAAGGCAGTTTCGATAAGGGGGTGCCGACCGGATTCGATTCGAAGGTTTCCGCCAGGAAATCTTTGATTAACTGGTGGGCCCGTTTATCCGAATCGGCATCGTACGCCGTGCCCGATTTGGGATCTTTTCCCGCCAGCGGGTTGGTGAAATCGTGGGCCGCACCGCCGATCCGAAAAACATCCCACTCGAAGCCCGCTTTGCGCATTTCATCTTCAAACTGGCCGATCATCGAAAGGGGAATGGTCGGATCTTCCGAACCGCAGATGGCAAATACCCAAGGGCCACCTTTTTTCGCCTCCGCGGGGGTGGGAGTCGAGAGGTCGCCATGCACTACGGCAACACTTTCCACATCAGCGCCGGCCCGAGCCAATTCTAGGGCGGCCGTGCCACCCCAACCGTAACCGACGGCGGCAATCTGTTTGGTGTTCAAATTCGCCTGTTTTTCGAACGCTTGAAAACCTGCCAGTGTTCGGGCCCGCAGTGCACTACGATCGGCGCCGTTGACTTTCAGACGATTGGCCGCATCTTTATGGTCTTTCGGTGTCACCCCTTTTCCATACAGGTCGAGGCTGAAAACGAGATAGCCCATTTTGGCGATTTGCCCGGCCTTTTGACGGGCGATAGAGCTATTGGCTCCCTGTTCGTGGATGACGATGACACCTGGCTTTTTCCCGGTCCAGGTGTTGTCGTACACCAGTATCCCTTCGAGAGCGGTTCCGCTGTCGGAGTATTCCACGGGTCGGACAACGAACTCGGCTTGAACGGTCGTTATCAGACCAGCCCAAACGGCAAAACTGAGAAGCCATTTATTCATGATCGCGGCGTCCGAAAAGGATCCAAGACAATGCAAATTTATGATATGAAGCGAATTGGAATGTGGTGGATGGGGGCGAATTTTCTCGAGTGTTCACGAGAGAATTCAAAAAGTGATTTCTCTCGGAATGTCGCGATCTAGGCCGATTGCTTGATCGTTTCCTTGGCCTGATACTCTTCGACGTTTTCGCGCAACTTCTCCCAGGCATCGCCGCTGATGGGTACGCTTCCGCCGGCACTATCCAGATCGTCGAGCAACTCCGCGGCACTCTGGTAAAGTTCACGGTTATTCCCGTCGGCCCCGAGACGGCGCAGAATTCGTTGAAGTGATTCGGGGAATTTCTTACGCCGTTTGTTGAGATCGGCCCACTGCATCGCCACCTGACCCAGAGCGAGCAGATCGCCCTGTTCGGTGGCCTCCGCTGTCGAGCCGTAGATCCAGTTCGGTTCGCCGAAGCCGTGCACTTTCAGCATGCCATCGGCTGTCAGACAGAAAGATTCGGGCTGAATCCGGCCATGATGCAAACCGACCTGAGAAGCGGTATATAAGGCGAGCCCCGCCTGGGAAATCAAGCGGAACCAGACACCCGGTGCCGCGGCCAGGGCCGGCCATTCGTCTCCCGGCAATCCCGTCAGCCACTCTTGAAGCACGGCCGGTCGCCCGGCGATATCCAGCACCTCATAGGTGGCGCGGATGTTCGGATGGGCCAGATCGCGGGCCACCCGGTACCGTTCCCGATACTCATCGGGGCGGATGGCATCCTGCATTTCGCTCTCGGCCAAATGTCGAAGCAGACAAATGCCTTCCGGACCTTGCGGCCCCGAGCGTCGGGAATCGGCCAGCCCCTGCGGATCGTAGACCTTGTACTGGGCCTCGCGGGATGTGCCCGGCAACCGGTCGATGACGCGGAAGCGACCCAGTACCAGGCCGTTGATATTTCCCGCTTCGATCAGAGCCATCTGATAGACGGTGAGGGCGTTGCTGGCGAGAAGAACCTGCCGCAACTGCTTGTTGGAATTCCTCGCCACCGTCCACAGTGCGTTCAGCGTTTCCGAATCGACCAGATCGTAGGTGCGGAGCATTTCGCCGAGCTTACGATCGCCCGCATCGAGTTCTTCCACTCGAATCGGCATTACCTGATCTTCCAGCAACATCGGCAGGATCGAATGATCGTCGAGTTCTTCCGGATCTGAGGCGCGACTCCCGTCGACCAGTTCCCGCAGCTTCTGGCGGTACCATTCGCGCATATCTTTCAAATGGCGTTCGACATCGCCCCGTTTCTCGGCGATAAACTTTCGTTCCTTTTCGATCTCTTCGCTCTTGTGAGCCAGTTCGATCGTAGTGACTTCGATGAACGCCTGCTTTTGCGCGCTTTGCGTCTGATTCTGTGCGATCGTCTGCCGCAAACCAGAGAAGCGGCTCTGCCATTCGAGCAATTGTTGTTTGAAGGAGGCGACCGAGTGCCGATGTTCGGTACGAGCCCGGTTCAGGTTGGCTTCCTGCTGGCGGAGTTTCTCGACTTCACTCGAAAGTTGATCGCGAATCGCCTGCAGTTCTTCCTGGCTCTGTCGGGCGTAGGAATGCAATTCGGAAAGCTGACCGCGCAACTGATCGCGAACCTGGTTGGTTTTTTCCAGCGAACCTTGAATGCGCTGTTCGAATTCGGGAATCGAGTTCCGCAATTCGGCGGCGTGACTGGTCAAATCGGTGTGATAGAGACTCAGCTTTTTGTAAGCTTCGTCGGTCTGCTCGGCCGTCAAACGGCGATCCTGAGACAGGATGGCGCGAACTTCGGCAAGATCGTTCTTCTGTTTCTCGATGGTCGTCTCGGCCTGACGAAGCAACTCGCTCTGTTGACGGAGCTGTTCGTCCTTTTTGGCCAGTTCGGCGAAGTGGCTTTCCGAGATCTGGCGGGCGGCGATGGCATCGGCCCGCAGCGATTCCAAAGCGTCGGCCTGTTCCTGAAGCAGTTTGGTCTGATCTTCGAGTTGCTGCGCCTTGTCGCCCAGTTCCTTTTGCTGCTGAGCCAATTCATCGGATCGACGGCGCAGCTGTTCCTGCAGTATTCGCCGGGGTTCATCGGCCGATAACAATTCGTTTTCGCGGACCCGAAGCGAAGCGCGATCCTCGTCGAGCTTGTGTTGAAGTTCGTTCAATTGTGC
Organism: Telmatocola sphagniphila; assembly: GCF_018398935.1. Taxonomy (GTDB): domain Bacteria; phylum Planctomycetota; class Planctomycetia; order Gemmatales; family Gemmataceae; genus Telmatocola; species Telmatocola sphagniphila. The sequence goes on from NZ_CP074694.1 coordinate 6,241,732, forward strand.
CGTGCGAGCCTTCCAGAGGGCGGCTTCCTCGGCCAGCTCATCTTTCCGGCGGGCCAACTCCTCTTCCCGGCGCCGTAGCCCGGTATCCTGATCGGCCAGCTGATCCTGCAAAGCGCGAAGCTGCATCATCGCCTGCCGCATCATTTCGGAGCGTTCCGCGAAGACCTTCTGACCTTCGCTGACCGAAAGAGTCTGATCCGCCAGCGATTCGCGCAACAGTTCGGCTTCGCGGAGTTTGTCGCGGGCTTCCTTCAGATAAGAGTCCTGCTTCAGGCGTTCGTCGGCAATACGAGCGGTTTCCTTCTGGAACTCTTCGCGCTCGCGTTCGAGCTGATTGCGAAGATTAGCGAGCATCGCCTGCTGAGTTTCCAACTGGGCGATGCGAGTATTGAGAACCGATTCGCGGTCCTGAAGGTCGCGCATGCGATTGTACAGCACGGTCTCTTCGAGCAGGATTTTTTCCCGTCGGTCGTCCAGTTCCCGGGCCTGGCTTTCGAAGGTTCCGGCATCGGCGCGATATTTTTCAAAGTGCGAATCGATTTCGGCAGCGCGGGCCGCCAAATCTTTGTCTTTCGCATCGAGTTCCAGCTGCAGTTCGCCCAACCGCACCAGATTGGTGCGGAATTTCGCTTTGAGTTCCTCGACGCTCTCGGCATCCCGGTCGATCGCCGCTTCGCGTTCTTTCAGACGGAATTCCCAGGTCGTCAATTCATTTTCTTTAGCGATCCAGCGTTCCTGCCACTCGCTTTCCTTGGCGAGGTAACGTTCCTGCCAGGCTTTCTGCTCGGCATCCAGCGCCGCCTGGGACTGCTTCCACTCCTCGTAGCGGCTTTCGATTCCCCGTATCCGGTCTTCGATTTCGGATTCCCGTTTCAGCAGTTCCTGCCAGCGCGGCTCGAATTGCCGGATCTGATCGTCGTGCATGTTGCGCTGTTCGCGCAGCTGCACCGCCGCTTCCCGAATGCTGAGCTGGAACCGATCGAGTTCTTCGCCCCGTTTGCGGTACTTTTCGTAGAAATCGGCTTCGAGCTGCGCTCGAAACTGCGAATAGCCGGTATCCTTCTGTTCGATCCAGATACGCCATTCCGCTTCGGCCTGTTCGCGACGCTGGGCTAACTCGGCTTCTAGAGAGGTCCGACGATTCGTCAGTTCTTCTTCAATTTCCTGCCGTCGTTTGTCGATTTCCGATTCGAGAACTTTCCGCCGTTCTTCCCAGTCTTCGGAAAGAACCTTTTCGCGTTCCTGCAGTTCGTGGCGTTGCTGCTGGAGTTCCAGTCGCATCCGTTCGATATCGGACTGATGATTGGCGAGTTTATCCCGCCAATCGGCCAGTTCGACATGCTTTTTCTCAATAACGGCGTAGCGATCTTCGAGTTCTTTGCGCTTGTGAACATCCCCCTCTAATTCCGCACGCGACTGCTGATGTTCTTTCTCCATCTCCTCGCGACGGCGGTACCAGAGGATGCGGTCGTTCTCCAGCTCCTTCTGAGCATCGTGCAGTTTGCGTTCGCGGGCCTGCAGTTCCTGATGCCGAATGCGGAATTCATTCTCGAGCATCTCTTGAGCGCTGAGAGCCGGTTTCGAGGGTTTCGGAGGCGCCGGCGGTGGGACAGGTTCGGGCTGTTTCGCTTCCTCCACAGGCGGAGTAAAGGCGGGAGGAGTCTCCGGCGGCAGTATCGGTTGCGGGGCCGGCACATCCTGATCGATATTCAACAGGATGTCGGTTCGTCCGATGGTGATCGTGTCGCCCTGGTTCAGGACGGCGAGATTCGAATTCGATACTGGCTGACCATTCAAAAGCACTGGGGTGTTCTGGGCGACTTTACGAAGTTTCACACCGTCCGGTTTACGCAGCAGAATGCAGACTACCGGGGGAAGTCCGGTTCCTGGAAGGCGCAACTCGCAACCGGCGGCCGCGCCGATCAAAAATTCTTCGCGAGTCATTTCCGAGGAAGACGAGGACGATTTGCCGTGGCGCACCTCGATGCGAACCCCCGGTAACCGCTCGGTGGTCGGCGTCGAAGCTCGCGATCCAAAAAAGAAGCTGGCCATATCCGTAAGCCACCCTAGAAGGCATCCTGCCTGACACGATGATGGCGCGCGGCCACCCGTGGCACGCCAGTAGAACCGATTTTGGCGATTCAGACAAGCTGAATTGATTGATGGGAATGTTGGCAAGCTGGGCAAATTTGGTGGAGCGGGAAAATAACAAGCCAGAGGAGAGTCGAGACTCTCCACTGGCTTCGAGGTGTAACTAATGTTGCAGAGGAATTACTTCTTTTCGAGTTCGACCTTAATGGCCTTCACCAGTTCATCCGATTCCGGCTTCACCTTGCTGGCGTAGCGGCCGACCACTTCGCCATTGCGATTGACCAGGAACTTCTCAAAGTTCCAGCCGATGGGGCCATGGAACTTGGCGTCGGTCTTGGTGGTGAGATAGTCGTACAGTGGGCAGATGCCTGAGCCCTTGACCACCACTTTTGACATCATCGGGAAGGTGACGTTGTACTTGCTGGAGCAGAATTTGGAGATTTCTTCATCGGTGCCCGGTTCCTGAGCGCCGAATTCGTTGGCGGGAATGCCGATCACGACAAGTCCTTCTTTTTCGTAGGTCTTATACAGCTTTTGCAGACCTTCGTACTGCGGCGTGTAGCCGCACTTGCTGGCGACGTTGACGAACAGGACGACCTTGCCTTTGTATTCGGACAGGTCGACCTCTTTACCGTCAATGCTTTTCATCTTGAAGCTTAATGCATTGGACACGAGGTTTTCTCCTCCCAGGGTGAAAGCGGCGAAGGGAAGTGTGAGGCAGAACATAACCAACAGACTGATTCGACGCATGTTGCAGAACTCCGGGTGAAATTAGGTTGCGAATCTCCAGGCAGATACTCCGTCGCGAGAAATATCTAACAGAGATTATAGGCATTCCCGCTTAGAGTTTTTCCAAGGGGCCATATGCGGTGGTGGTCATTTGATCGATCGGATAGCGTTCGAGAGCTTCCGAGATTGACTTTCTGGTCACCAGATTGAGTTCGCGCAATTCGTCATCCACCGTGCGGTATTGATTCAAATAGGCCCAGTCCTTGGCGATAGTGAACATCCGCCGGGAAGTGCGCTCCCCAGCCCGCACTTCTCGCGAAGCGATCTTCGTTTTGGCCTGTTGCAGCTCTTCCTCGGTGATTCCGTTTTTTTGAACTTCCGCCAGCACTTCCCGGGCGATTTCCAGACATTCGGCCGCGTTTTCGGGATCGCAGGAATAGCTGACGAACTGGCAACCAGCCCGGTCGTATTCGTCCGAACCCATGCCCGCATTGTCGGCCAGACCGGGATCGACGAGCGCCCAATAGAGCCGGCTACCGGTGTAATCGCCGACGATCGTGGACAGCACGGCCGAGGCGTAGCGCAGCGGGTGATCGGCCGCCGGGCCCGGGGCCATCATAATTACATATTCCTGGGCCGATTTTTCGGCGGGGACGGTCACGACCTTTTGACCGCCGGGGCCGGCGACTTCGTGGCGGTGCTGACGGACTACCTGACCGGCGGGCCAGTTCCCACAGGCCTTCTCAATCAATTTCGTGAAGGCCTCCCAGTCGTAGTTGCCGACGGCGATGGCATGAATATTCCCGGCAGTGTAGCGGGAGTCAAAGTACTTCTGCATCTGATCGCGGGTCAGGGCCGTGATGCTTTCGGTCGTGCCCAGCACCTGATTTCCCAGCGGATGATCCCGAAAGTAAAATTCTCGGGCCCGGTCGTACGCCGCCGATTGCGGTTGCACCGAGTAGCGGACGATCTCATCCAGAATGACTTTTTTTTCCGTATTGAAGTCTTCCTCGCGGAGACTGGGCCGCATGATATCGGCCAGAACGTCCACCAGCTGAGGGAGATATTCGGGTAATACGGCGGCGTGGAAAACCGTGTTTTCTTCGCTGGTGAAAGCGTTATTATCGGCCCCGATCAACGAGAAATCTCGATTCACCTGAAATGGGTTGCGACGTTGCGTTCCCTTGAACACCATATGTTCGAGAAAGTGCGAAACGCCGAGGACATCGGGAGTTTCGTCCCGTCCTCCCGTTCGAACCCAGAAGGCCACGGCCGCCGAAAGGGCCGAGGGGTTCGTTTCGCCGATTATTTGCAAACCATTGGGCAGAACGTGCTGATGGAAATTCATTTAGTTACTGTAGCTTTCCGACGGCAGCCCGGACACCCGAAGAAGTCGAACGCGAAAGGATATAAATCGAGAAACTTCGAATAGGAATGCTTGACCGGACATTTTTGGCAGAACATAATGGAATTTAGAATTACATGCCAGCCTGGGCATCGACATTTCCTTCCTTTTCTTCAAAGTCTCTGGGGTTTCTCCATCATGTTCATTTTCCGGCGTCTTGTGCCCATTGTGTGCGTGGTTTTATTTGCAGGAGTTCTAGCGGCTGCCGAACGAACTTATTCCGGGGTCGTCGATAAGGTCGATACCAAGACCCGAGCCGTTTTGCTGAAGGACTTCAAGGAAGTTAAAGAAAGTAAGGATGGCAAGGAACCTAAAGGGAAAGTGGCCACCTACTATCTCACCGATAAAGTCGAGCTTACCGACGACAAAGGAAACAAGATTGATGTGAAGGATGCCCAGAAACTCGAAGGCAAAGAGGTGACGGTCACGCTCAATGAAGCGGTCAAGAACAACAAGATCGAAGCGACCATCGTTGCCATCAAGATCGGCAAGCCGGATGAGAAAAGGGCAGGTAAGGGCGAAGAGAAGACGGCTAAGCGGGATGCTAAACGAGAAGATAAAAAAGATGCAGCCATGTCCAAAAACGATCCCTCCAAGGCGAATAAGCCCTCCGATTACACGGTGGTGAGCGCCGATGCCGCGAAGGGGGAAATTGCCGTGGAGGCCGGGGCCAGCAAGCTGACGATCAAAGTGGATGCCAATACCAAATTCATCGGACCCCGCGGCGGCGACCGGGGGGAAGGGGTCGCGGCGATGACCGCGGAGGACAATAAGGACCTGTTGACCGCCGGTTACAAGATCAAGGTCGTTATGGAAAAAGGCAAAGTGAAGGAAATTCACCTTCCCTACGCCAACTCCCTGAAGGATAAAGATAAATAGGATCTTACGGGTGATCTCAGGGAGCCCATCGAGTAGATTCGATGGGCTTTTTAATTGGCGGTGAGCGAATGCCATCAGGAATCTTGACCTATGATTCAGGAATATATCGGGCAGAAAGTGGTCATCGATTTGCGTTCCGAATACGTCTGTCTGGGAACGCTGATTCGGGTGGATGAACATTTTCTCGAATTGAAAAATGTCGATCTGCACGATTTGCGGGACACCGATACCAGCCGCGAAAATTATGTCATTGCCTCGGTGAAAACGGGTGTGAAACGCAATCGCAAAAAGCTCTTACTTTTTCGTTCCGAGCTGGTGGCCATTTCCTTACTGGAAGACGTCGTCGACCAATAAAAGACCTTCATGAAACTCAAAGACAAAGCGATTCTGGTGACCGGCAGCAGTCAGGGCATTGGCCTGGCCGTGGGACTGGCCATGCTGCGGGAAGGCGCCCAAGTGGTCTTCCACTCCGAAAAGCCGATGTCTAAATGCGGCGAAGTCATCAAAGCCATTGGAACGCCGAACGCTTTTTATGTTCAGGCTGATCTGTCCAAAGAAGGGGAGGCCCGGCGACTGGTTCAGGTCGCGAGCGAGCGTTATGGTCCGCTGGACGCCCTGGTGAACAACGTCGGCACTTTTCGCGAACCGGAATTGCTGGCGGTCGCGAAGAAAGATTTCGAAGCGATTTTCAGTTTGAATGTCTGGTCGGCTTTGGAAGCCACTCAGGAATATGTACGCATCAATCAGAAAGCGGGTCGGGGCGGACGGATTCTGTTCAGCAGTTCTCTAAATGGGACACGATCAGAGCCGGGACACACGCTCTATGATGCCAGCAAGGGTGCTCTGAATGCTCTGACCCGGCAATTAGCTTTGGAACTGGCGCAGCTGGGGTTTACAACTGCCGCGGTGGCGCCGGGGCTGATTGAAACTCCCTTGACGGATTTTGGCATGAAATCCGATCCGGCGGTTCGCGAAGCGATACGCAAACAGATCCCCATCCAGCGCATCGGTACCATCGAAGATGTGGCCGAGTGGTATGTATTTCTGGCGTCGGACGCGGCGAAATATGCGACAGGTCAAGTCGTCGCGGTCGACGGCGGACTCGACGCGCAGCAGATGGCGTTCCGTCCCATAGCCCACTCAGAGAGATGAACGGGCCACCCGGTATTCGGATGACCCGAGATTATCCTCTACTAAGGGGCAATTACACCGCTAGTACGGTTGGGTGTCAGAGTCGACGGATGGTCGTTGAACCAGAATCGACGCCATTCTTCCTGAATGTGTCGCATGTCTTCCGACTGGTTCATGAGTTGTTCGGTACGAACCCGTTCATCACTCGAATACTGATTGAGCATACAACCAGAGTTCAAGAGACCGACGGACGCCAGAACGGCCAATAGCAGTTTGCGAGCCATCTCGCGCCTCCCCCTCTAGATAGCTGGCACGCGAGTGGTAAAGCACCCACAATGCCATTCTAACGCTACCCATTATCCCCCTGGGTAACGTTCTACTTTCGGAATAATCGTCATTTCCCAAATACGACTTGAACACGCAATGGGAAATCTGAATCGATTTTTTGGATTTTCGGCCGAGGAGTGGATTTTAGGCAAGCATAGCAGAATGGAAAAACCGCCTTACGAACTGGCGGCGGCGGATTGCATGGTTGCGCTCGAGCGGGATGCAACCGGGGTCGCCCGAGGTCGCTTAATTTTTTTCTTTGTCTCCGTTACCTTGGTAAGCTTCTTTACCTTCTCTTCCATTTCTTTGCCAGGCTGGAAGGTCACCACATTTTTCGGCTCGACGGTAACCGGCACCCCGGTGCGGGGATTGCGGGCCCGGCGGGCCTTGCGGCGCTTGACTTCGAAGACACCGAAATTTCGAAGCTCGATCCGCCCGTGCTTGACCAGCGTGTCCACGATGGAATCGAAAGTCAGTTGAACGATTTCTTTGATCTTCAACTGAGGCTGATTCGTCTGATCGGCAATGTACTTAACGATGTCTTTTTTGGTCACTTGCTGTCTCTCAGGTCTTTCACATGCGACGGGAGCGCCGAACGAGTTCGACGAGATACAAGTCTAGGTAGGGTATGGAGTAGTGTCAAGGAAAAATGGGCGTACGAAATAGCTTTGCCTCCGGGAATTCGCAACTCTTCTGGAAAAACATCACTCAATTGAGAGTCGATTTCTTGGAAGATTTTTTTTGCGGCTCCGAATCGCGCTGAGCTTTCTGCACCGTAAAACCAACTTCCCGAAGTCGTCCGGGAAATGTTAACGAATTATCAGAGTCGACGTGTGCTGATTGGCTGGGAAATTTGGGTGAAATAGGGGGACTGACTTGCTTCCGGATGTGGTACCATTAGAAAGTTAATGGACTGGGCACAAATTGGATCTGTAGCTATTCGAGGCCGTAATGATTAGTTTCTCCTGGAAGCATCGCCGAAGCAATGACTTCTTTTCAAATTTCTTTGGGAATCCCCCGCTGTCGAGTTCGGCATTCGTCTCCCACCTTCGCGTCGAAGAATTGGAACAGAAAAATACGGTCAGTACGATGATGGGTGTCACTGGCGATAATATGCTGGTCTCCTTCAATACCAATAGCCCGAATGTTATCACCAACTCGGTTAACATCACCAATCTGGCCGGAACCACGGGTGAAGAACAGGTCGTCGGACTCTCCTACCGGCCGCGTACCGGACAGCTGTACGGCATAGGCGTCGAAACGGTTAATAATCAGGACTTGCTTCGCCTTTACATGATCAATCCCCTGACGGGAGTGGCGACTCAGGTAGGATCCAACAGCATCACGCTGCCTCCGGCGCTCTACTATGAAGTGAGCATCAATCCCGCAGCCGATGTCCTGCGCGTGGAAAGCACGGCCGATGTCAACATTCGCGTGAATCTCAATAACGGTTCTTTGATTTCCTCCGATACCACTTTCAAACCGGCCAGCCTATTGATCGATGGCATCGCTTACGACCGAAATTTCAACGGCAACTTGGGTACTAACGGCACAACGCTTTATGGCATCGCCCGCAATGGAAACCAATTGGTGACCATCGGCGGCATCAACCAGAATCCCAGTCCCAACAACGGCGCGGTCACTTCAATCGGACCATTAGGTGTGAACATCAGCCCGACGGCCGGTGTCGGTTTTGTGATTCCTCCTTCGGGAACTGCCGGTGGGACCGGCTATGCGGTGCTCACCGACAACAACACCAATCTGACAGGCCTTTATGCCATTAATCTCGCCACCGGCGCAGCGATCAAAGTCGGCAATGTCGGTTCCGGAACGACACCGCTCAATGGCTTGGCGGCGGTGCCCAATAGCGTCATTGCGGTCGGTTCCGGTCCGGGTACCAATGCCGATGTTCGAGTTGTCAATGGCAACACCGGCGAACAGTTGATGGCGATCTCACCGTTCAATGGTTACCTGGGTGGTGTCAGTGTCGCCTTGGGAGATGTCAATCGCGATTCTGTTCCGGATATCATTGTCGGCGCGGGCGCTGGGGCGCCAGGTGGGCATGTGAAAGTCTACGACGGGGCCACCGGAAATCTGATCTACAGTTTCCTGGCCTTCCCGGGATTCACCGGCGGTGTTCAAGTTGCATCCGGCGACGTCAACGGCGATGGCTATGCCGACATTATTGTGGCGGCCGAAGGGTCCTCCGGGGCTCAGGTGAAAATTTTCAGCGGCCAGAACGGTACCTTGCTCTCCAGCTTCGGTGCCTATCCCGGTTACAACGGCCAGTTTGCCATCGCCGCCGGGGATATAAACGGTAACGGGCTCTCGGAAATCGTGACGGCGGCAGCCGCCAACGGGCACATCAAGATCTTTAATGCTCAGGGCGGCGGAGCGACCACACCGGGGATTCCCAATAGCTTCCTGGAAAACAACGGAGTTTACCGCAATCTGAGCGTGGCGGTGGGCGATGTGAACTTCGACGGCCGACCCGACATCATTGTCGGCGAACAATATGGCGACGGGTTGATCAAAGTCTTCAGCGGCGCGAATGGCTCGCAAATACTCAACTTCAATGCCTATCCGGGAGGGGCTACCGGTGGTGTGAATGTGGCGGTGGGCGATGTGACGAGTTCCGGGGAATACTCAATTCGAACGATGCCCGCCGGTACGGGAAATCTGGCTTCGCTGGGGGCGTTCAGCGGGTTCGATGCCTCGACTCAAGCGGCCTTCACGCCTTTCTTGAACTACGCCGGTTCGGCTTCAATCGCCGGTTATCGGGTTAGCTAAAAAGGGAATTTCGAACGGAGATCAATCCCCAGTTCAGGAAAAGGGTAGCCGACCGGCGATGACGTCGGCTTCCCACTCCTCCATCAGCGGCCAGTCGGTCGCACACGTACCAAAATCGGCCATGTGCATGTAACCGCTCAGACGATCGATGGCTTTTTGAATTATCTGGGCCTCGCGTGGAAAGACCGGGCCGTGGCTGGGGAGGAGATACTTGGAATCATCCCCCAGGATGCGAGACAGAGATTTCACAAAATCGCCCAGATGCGAGCCGTGGTGGGCGTCGATGACGCCGACGCAGCTATCCTTGTAGATGTTGTCGCCGCTGAACAGCAAATCGCGCATCTTGAAGCTGAGTTGACCCGGGGTATGTCCCGGTGTATGCCAGACGTCCAGTTTCACATCGCCGACCTCGATGGTGTCCCCTTCATTCAGTCGCAGGTCGATTTTGACAGGAACCATCGGCAAGTCGATGCCCTGAGCGGTGATTTTGGCGTAGGTTTCGATGGCATCGGCTTTTTCCAGCGGTTTGACGCTTTTCGGATGCGCGGCCACGCTGGTTTTCAGCCGGTCTTTAGCCCGCTTGAGCCCTTGAATGTGGTCGGCGTCGGCATGCGTGGCGATGATCATCTTGCACTTCGACAGGCTGAAATCCATCTGGCGGATCAGTTCGATGATCTCATCGACCGTATCCTCGAAGCCGATGTCGATCAGCAGAAATTCGGAGCCTCCATCGATCAGGTAGACGTTCACTCCCAGCCGACGACCGGCCTGGTAGTTCATCTCTATGACGTTGGGGAAGAGGTATTTCCGACGAATCATCTGGTGCCACCTACGATTTTTTGAATCCCCTTATTTTACACTCAGCGGGCGAAAGTATCCCGTAGAAATTGCTGAACGCTTTCCCAGCGGTCGGCACTCTTCTCAAAAGAGACCTCCATGCGCCGGACTTGATCGGGGCGTTTCAGCGTTTCGTGCAGCTTGGTCTGACTGGCTGTCGAGAGCGGAATTTGGAAGCCTCCTTTCAGGGCCAGCTTGTCTTCCGTTCCGGGATTCAGGAGGAATTTCACGAGCTTTTGGGCGTTTTCCGGATTCGGCCGATTTTTCAGGATGCAGATCGTGTTCGGGATAAAAAGGGTTCCTAAGGCCGGGTATTTCGGATGAGCCTCCTGGTCGAGGTAGAGTATTTTCACCGGCCGTTTGTCGTTGTATTCTTCGATGGCATCGTCGGTGTCGGTCAGCCCGGCGGCGAAATCGCCCCGAGCCACCCGCTCGGCCACCTGTTTATTCCCGGCTAAAATCGTGATATCATTGGCTTTTAAACCATTGAAAAACGCCTGAGCGCCTTCCTCGCCCAATACTTCGAACAAACAGGCCGCGTGCGTTGCGGTCGTGCCGAACTGAGGCTTGGCCATGGCCAGCTTGCTTTTCCATTTCGGATCGGTCAGATCGAGAATGGATTTGGGATAATCGGCTTCTTTCAGCTTTTCGGTGTTCACAATCAGGATGCGGCCCCGCGCAGCGAAGGCCTGCCAGCAGCCGCTTTCGGGACGCGTCCAGGCCGGGTAGTTGGGATCGGGCTCCATGCGATCGAGAAGACCTTTACGCTCGAGACGGATCGTGTTGATGATTTCGTTATTCCAGAAAACATCGCAGCGGGGTCGTTTCGCCTCCTGCACGAGCTCTTCGAACAGACTGACCGACTTATTAGCTTCCGTATCGAACTTGGTGGCGACCGGGATGCCCGTTTCCTTCTCAAAACTCGAAAGAATTTCCTGGGCGTATTCCATGTCCTGGGCGCAATACAGCACGGCCCGATCCGGCGATTTTCCGCAGCCGGAGAGAAGGGCCAGGAGAAGCAAACAGAGATATTTCATGACGTAGCCAGATTAGAGGTTTCTATGAGAATGAAAGGCCATGGCGGCGAAGCTGACGCTTTCGAATCCTTCCGGATGCACATATTGATCGTATTTCAAAAGCTGGCCTTGCCCGGGTTGTAGCGCACTCAAGAACAGTGAAGTCGGGGGTAGTCCGCAAATTCTCCTTCGGTCCTGTTCCTGCTGGATCACCCGATAATAGGCTTGGGCATCCGCCTTCTCGGCCGCTTCCAAAATCCGTCTATCCTGAAGACGACTCGCGGCCAGGACGGTTTCATTTACCGGTTCGGGATCGTCGAATTTCGGACCAATATGAGCCAGGTCCCCGCTGATGATGGTACAAAAAGGTTCCTGGATCTCGGCGGCCAGCTTGCGAAGAGACCGAACCATTCGTTGAATGTCATCTGCGGACTCGGGGGTCGATCCCGCTTCGATGCAATCGGCATAAGAACCGACCAGCAGGGGGACAATGCGAATCGGCTCCGGAATCAGGTGCTGCAGCAGGAGCACTTCCAGTTCAATCGAATGCTCGGGCAGATGAGCGATGGGATCGTTGAATAAACCTTCGCCGTATAACTCGACCAGGCGGTCGATGAGCTTCTGATCGGTTTCGACAACGCCGAGCGGCGTCGCGAAGTTTTGTCGAGTGAGTGTGAATCGTTCGCCCGAATAGTGCGAGGTGGCAATGATCAGGAACAAGCGGGCGCGGCTTCGCTCGACCAGTTCTTTGTAACCCCACCCGTAGACGGTGCCGCCGCGGCCGTAATCCATATGCGGCACCAAGAGCCCCTGTATCTCGCCGTCGCGGGCAACTCGGCTGCCCCATTCGCCCGGTAGGCCGGGGCCGCCGTCAGCTGTGAACAGGCGATTTAATTCCGAGGCGATGATCTTGGGATCTTCCGAATAACAGCCGATACAGGAGGGTTTGCGAACCGGCCCAAAAATCAGCTCCTGAAATTTCCGGCTATCCAGATAAAGGCAATCGTCCAATTCCGACACCAGTCGAGCCAGATCTTCGATTGATGGGTAACCACTTCGATTCTGAGTAACCTGAAAGTGAATTTCGTGCAGAGTTCGCTGGCCATTGAATAAGCGAATGAATTCGAAGGAGAGAGCGTTGAGAGTAATAGTGGGGGACAGCCGGAGCTGATCCTCCAGAATGTAATCGAGCGACTGAGCCGTGATGAATAGTCCGGGGCGAAATCGGGGTTTTTTCAATCGCTCGGGCACCGCCGGCTCCTACTTCTTGCTGATGGTAGCTATACCCGGCGAGGCATTGAATCCTTTCACCAGCTTCGCATCGGCCAGATTCCAAATTCGAACTTCCCCATTGTAATCTCCTGCGGCAAGCAGTTTTCCATCGGGGCTCAAAGCCAGGGAGTAGACCTGATCGGTCAAACCACTCAGAGTTTTGGTATTCTTTTGCGTCTCGGCTTCCCAGATCTTCACAGTTTTGTCGGCACCCGCAGTGGCTAATAGCAGTCGATCCGGTGAGCTGAGGAGTTTCAAGATATCTTCGTTGTGTCCACCCAGAACTTTCAATTGTTTCCCCTGGGGAACCGCTTCCCATTGCCGAAGGACATGATCGGCTCCCGCGGAGAAGGCTTTCTTCCCATCTTTAGACCAGGCCACGCCGTAGACGTTGTTCTGATGTTCCGGAAATGTCGTGATCGATTCTCTATTCATCAGATCCCAGATCTTGGCGGTTTTATCGCGGGCGCAAGAGAGCAACCGTTCGCCAGTCGCATCGAAGGCGAGCGCGAAAACCCAGTCCGCATGGTTATCAATAACCTGCTCCAGCTTGGCCCGCCGAGCGCCGGCACTGACATCCCAGACCCGAATGGTTCGATCGCAGCCCCCCGCAGCTAGTAGATTGCCGTCCGGGGAGATTGCGAGACAGAGAATGGAATCGTCGCTATCCAGCAGTTGTTTGCGGAACACCTGGGGATCGCTGACCCCATCGAGGAAAATAACTTCTCCTTCCTTTTTCCCGGCCGCCTGCAGGTTATAGACGCGAATGTCCCCTTCCTGGCCCGGTCGTGAACCGGCGACTATCAGGGAGCCATCGCGGTGAAAGAGCATCGCCAGGGCCCGCTCGGCCCGGGTCCGGAGGCGCTTCGTGAGTTTACTGGAATCGACATTCCACACGGTCAGTTCGTGGTGACCTCCGGCGACGAGTTCCTTCCCATCGGGAGTGAACGCCAGTGCGGTGACCGGCATGGCGAACTTGTATTGCGTAGGCGATGCGGGCGGTTGCCAGCGCACCCGCAACTCTTTCACCAAATCGCTTTTGGTATCGATGCCCGAATCGAGTTTGGCCCCTTGCTCAATCCAACGGCGAACGATCTCCGCTTTCTCTTTGGGCACAGCACTGATGCCGTCTTTGCGGGGTGGCATACGGCGATCTTCATTCGTGACCATTAAGTCGTAAAGATCGCTCTCCTGCGGTTTGCCTGGCGATACGGTTTCCCCATTGGAGCCACCGGCGATCAGTCTGGCAAAGGTAGTCATCTCGTATTTGCCGGAACGCTTTTTGGCATCGTGACAGGCGAAGCAGTAGTCCTTCAGGATGGGAGCTACATCGTTGATGAAACTGACTGGTGCCGCGGGGGACTGGGCGCAGGTCGACGATTCGCTGTAACGGAGCAACCAGAGGATCAGTGCACTGAGTAGAGCACAGAAAACGCAGAAACGGAACGATTTCATTTTTTCAACACACTTCGGAGCAGGATGAGAAACCCGGCAGGTTTCTTCAGTAGGGGACGGTCGAAAATTCTTTGCCAGTGAAAAATGCTTCTCGAAAACTAATCGCTGAGCGTTTTCCGAATCTCCGCTGCTTTTTTCGCGGCCTCGGTCATGGGAAATTGCTTGATCAAATCATCGAGCTTTTCCTTGGCCGCTTCCTGCTTGCCGGCATCGAGGATGAACTGAATCGCTTTCAATTTATTTGCAGCCAGTTTCTCTGTGTCGGCAGACACTTCGGGTGGCTTTTCGGCCGGTCGTTTCGCCTCGGTTTTCGTCTCTTTATTCGTAGCGACCGGCGCCTTCTTTTTGGGCCGCATGACGAACAACTCGGGATTCTTGCCCCAGATCTGCTCCATCGCTTTGTAGCCTTCGGGATCGAGCGTTTTCAAATCTTCGCGCGTGACGATCGGCTTGCGGCCTTTATCGAGGTAGCTGCAGGTCAGCTCCGCGAAATATTCCCGGGCACTGGTGGCTGCGTAAACTTTCGCCGGTTGGCCGCGCGAAGGGGGATCGCCGTAGAGCTTACGATCCATGGCGACCTGATAGGCTTTGACAATCTGAGGCTGCTGATAGTTGTAAATCGCATGGTCCACCGCATGGGCGAACTCGTGCAGAATCACACATTCTTCGTTAGGGTTATCCGGCTGGTAGACTTTGGTGATGTAAGACATCTTCACAATCGAAACGTTGTTTCCGCGTTCCCGGTCGTTGGGGAAATAAGCGGCGACCGCTCGGTCGTTGGCGATTTTCGCGCTCCCATCCCACTCGACGAAGATCGGTAGCCGACGCAGTTTGACGACGTACTCCGCTTTCATGACCTGGATGATGGTCTGCAATTCCTGATCCAGAGCTTCGAGCGGCTTTACTTCGTATTCGTCGCTATTCTGGTGTTTGAGTACTTCATCCGAAACGTAAACGTTGAATCCATGCAGTTTTTTGAGCGTGAAACCGGCTAAAGGGGAGTTGGATTTCGCCTTGGTCTGTGCGAAAACGGTTGGGGAAGCGCTGAAGTAAATCAGCAGGCTACAGAGAACGACCAGAACACACGAGCGCCGAAACATACACTTAAACCCGTGGAGAAGGCGACGAAGCTTCCACTTCATTCTACCGGGAGAATGGCCCGCGCGAACACTAAAAAGCCAGGCCTCTATTTGCCGGAGGTGTAACCGAAAAAGTGCATGGCGAGATAGCTCGCCAGACTATAAGCCAAAACCAGAAGAACACTCAGTGTCCATACGGTAAAAGCCAGTCGGTCACCCAGTCGCACGGGAGCTCCGCTGGCGGTGGTGTGAGGCAGCGGAAGTTCATCTTGAACCGAATTGGTGTTGGAAGAGGTGGCGTTCATAAAACTCCTTTTATGCCTGGCGTCAGCAATAATCGTCAGCCCAAGTTTCAAACTCTAAAAATCTGGAGCTAGAACTGCGTTCTACTTCCAATTTTAACGGACGTCGGGGGCAACTCTTAAATAAGATCTACTTAACGGCGCAACTTCTATCTGATCGGCAGGAATGAATGACCAAGCTGAGATTACTCATTCTAACGGTTATTCTGTTAGTCCTGGGCTTTTCCTCGCTCTACAAGGTCGATCAAACCGAGTTCGCTTACGTCACTCGTTTCGGCGAACCGGTCGTTACTTATGATGGTTCGACCGATGCCGGTTTACACTTTAAGCTTCCCTGGCCAATTGATTCGGTTCTGCGAATCGACCGCCGGTTACAAGTGTTCGATTTACCGCCAACGGAATCGTTGACTCGCGATCCACAGAATCAGACTGTAGATAAAACCCTGTTGGTGGATGCCTACGTTTGCTGGAAAATTCCGGATTCCGCGGGTGTCGATAAATTTATCCGGGCGGTGGGCTCGCCCGAGCAGGCGCGCCGGCTACTTTCTCCGAGATTTAGCAGCCGTTTGGCGGCGGTGATCTCCAATATGCCTCTGGATAATCTGATTCAGGTCGCCGACGTGGCAAAGGTGGATCAGAGAAATCTCACTTTAAAGAATCAGCTTCTAGGAATTCAGAAATTGGGTCCTAGCGATACGGCGGAGTCGCTGCCTTCGGCCATACTTCGGGAATATGGCATCGAAATAGTTGATGCCCGACTCCGGAGATTTAACTATCCCGAAGCGGTGCGCGATAGCATTGCCGAGCGAATCCGCAGTGAACGAGGGCGGAAAGTGGCGGACTACCAGAGTGAAGGGGATCGCCGGTATCGCGAGATTGTCAGCACCGCCGAGCGCGATGCTCGAAAAATTTTAGCCGAAGCTCAGGCGGAGAAGGCTCGAATTGAAGGCAAGGCGGATGCCGAAGCCGACCAGATTCGCAACGCGGCCCATTCGCAAGACCGCGAATTCTACACGTTTCTGCAAAAGTTGAAAGCCTATCAATCGATGCTCAGCGATACGCGAGATTACTTATTGCTTTCGACGAAAAATGAACTCTTCGATCTTCTCCTCAAGCCGCCACCGGTGAAGAAATAGGATCATCGGATCTCAGCGATTTTTTACGGGCTCCACCGCCATCGTGAATTGCGGGGAGTAAATACTTCCCTGGGTCGGAATCAACGCTCGACCGGTCTGTTTCTGCCCTTCGATGTAGTATTCCCCCGCCCATTGGATGCCGACTCGATCCTTCTGGCGAAAGATTCGCAATGGCTGTTCCAGATCGGGCAGACAGACGTGAACTTTTTCTCCCGGGCCCAGCACCAGAAGATCGGCCATCAACAGCACGGCATCCACGGCCATCGGCAAACGTCGCGAACCGGGGAAATCGAGCCGGGCGGAGGCACAACCGGGGACGGGCAAATTGAAGCGAATATTGCAGGATGCGTTCAGGGTCAACAAATCACCGACTTGCAGCACTCCCGCCCGCTCGATGCACTTTCCGTTTATCTGGACCTGCTGGCTCGATTCCAGAATGTAATTTTCATCATCGCGCTTCAAGGAGGCGTGGAATCGCGAAACATCGGCCATCAGAGGAATGTCCACGGGACCGCTCTCCAGACTGGCTTGACCAATGGTAACCTGCTGCCCCATGCAAACCAGAAAACCGCCGATGCCATCGATCCAGAGGTAAAATCGCTTGACCGGGGCCAGCGGCTCCAGCGGGAACGCATTGGAGGCGGAAGAAAATAAGGGCGAACCTTCGGAGGACGTCGGGTCGCTGCGGTAAGTGGGTGTTTCCGGTTGAACCGCCGTCCAGGCCCGACTGCGCAGCGTCTGCACATCGCGGTGCATGGGCGCGACGGCGAGGGCATCATCCGCATGTTTCAACACTTCGCGGGCATTCAGTTGATTGGCTGATTCCTGCAGCTTGGAAAAGGACTCCCGGAACCGATCTTCCCGGCGATCGAGTTCCCGCTCGAATTTCTCCAAGCCCGCAGGTACCTTGCCGAGTTTCTGCCGGCAGTTCTCAACGGCCTGCTTGGCCTGTGGAAAATCGCCGCGCTGGGCGTAATCCTCTGCCAGCGCCCATTCCTGCGAGGCCGCTTCCAGGAGCGTCAACTCGTTGGATTGGATCGGTTGTTCGCGGAGGTGGCCGATGAGGCGCAGGGCTTCCAGCGGTTTGCCGTTTTCGAGCGATTGGCGGATTCCCGTCAGTTCGAACTGGATCAGCTTTTCGCGAAGTTTGAGACCCGCTTTGTCGCCGGGGGCAATCGATTCAACTTTGGCGAGATCTTGCCAGGCGGCCTCGGGTGAGTTTTGAGCGAGGAATTTTTCGGCCCGTTCCACATAGCCCCGAACGACATCTGAGCGAAGTGCCCAGGCGCGCCGATTGCCCGAGGCGATGAGACTATCCAGCAGGCGATGGGCTTCTTCGGGGCGGCCGTTTTTAATTGCCTCCCGCGCCTGCCATTTCATTAACCACGCTGGTTCGCTCATGGATGTGGGTTGTCTAGAGTTCCCGAATTAATCGACCGAGACGGAAAAACCCACGGAATTCAGCCGTGGGCTCGTGAGTTCAACGGTTAATCTAGCAATCTCGCACCCATAACGAAAGGGTATGAGCCTTAGTCGCGGGTACCGTTGTTGTCGGTCGAAGCCGATTTACCGTCCAGATCCGCCAGGATTTCGTCCACGCTCTTACCGCTGACAGCCGTGTCCGTGCTATAGGTTTCTGCCAGTTTCAGCTTCTCGCGCTGAACTTCCACGCGGGTCTGAAGTTCGCGGAGCGATTCCTTGATGTCGGCCAATCGAGTGCCGTCGTTCTGGTAACGGCTCTCGATCTGCTGCAGCTTGACCATGCGAATCTGGGATTCCATGTCGGCCACGGCCGCTTTCAATTCCGATTTCTGAGCAATCATCGCATGGAGCTGCTGTTCGAGAATCAGGCGGGATTTTTCGTGGGTCGCCATCATCTGCTTCTGAGCTTCCATCTCCTTGCGGTTGTTTTTCAGTCGTTGCACGTCGGATTCGAACATTTCCTTGGCGCGGTTGTAGGAGACGGTTCGGCCGTCCCACTTGACCTTCTCGCCCGTTTTGGCTTCTTTCAGGGCTTCAGCCTGTTTGTGAACCAGAGCTTCTTGGCGTTCGATATTGCGAGTCAAGTTGTCGCAGGCTTCTTTTTGCATCCGCTCGGCAACAATCTGTTCCGCCAGATTCCCCTTGGCCTTGTCGATATCCTTATCCAGGGACAAGACTTCCTTCTTGATGCGCGAGATTTCGTGGTCCAGCGGAATCTGAGCTTCGGCCTGTTCCCAAGCCCGTTCGGCCCGGTAACTCATATAGCTGCCGATTTTCGTGTTGGCGACAGTTGCCGCACCCAAACCGCCCAAAACTCCAACGACGGCGATTTTCTTGATCAAACCCATTGCAATTCCCCTTGATGTAGGTGGTTTTTTTCAAAATTCGCCGTCGAAACTGATTAACCGGCGGCGCTGCACACTGGGTCATTCGCCACCCCCGCCCGCATATTTGACACTCCGGAACAAAAAAAGAGGAACAATCGTCCGGTAATCTTATTTCTGAAAAAACTGTTCTAAGTTAAAATTGATTGGTTGTGTACGGGTTTTTAATTATTGTTTTCCCTGTGTCATTGCGTACCACGTGAATATTTGGAAATCGAAAATCCGATTCGATCAAATTCCGGCCGGAAATGGGGCTGGAAGCGCGAATTGCCTGCCTAACACCGAATCCTCCACGCATTTTGAAGTGGCCGGGGCGAATGTTACCCGGGCGACCGATACCCGTCTGGGAAATTCCAAGCAAAAACTTCAGATTCCCGATGAAATTGATGGCCGGTACAACCTCTTTGAAGAGCTGGCTACCGGCGGCATGGGACGGGTTTATAAAGCCTATGACCGCGTTCTGAATCGCAATATCGCCCTAAAAATCCTGCGCAGCCGGTTCATGGCGCAGGACGAAATTGCCTTGCGATTCATGGAAGAAGCCCAGATCATGGCCCGACTCCAGCATCCCGGCGTAGTGCCCGTCTATGAGACCGGAAAGCTCAAGGACGGACGACCGTTCATCGCGATGAAGCTGATCGAGGGTTGCACACTTAAAAATTTGCTTACGGATCGCAGTAATCCCAAGCAGGAACTTGCCCACTACATCAATATTTTCGAACAGGTTTGCCAGACTGTCGCCTTCGGCCATTCCCGCGGCATCATTCATCGCGATATTAAGCCCGAAAACATCATGGTGGGAGCTTTCGGGGAAGTTCTGGTGATGGATTGGGGCTTAGCGAAAAGTCTCGATCCCAAATTCGCCTCGCTACAGCCTTCCTTGCAGTGGCCGGTCTCGAAAAATGAGATCGATGACGAAATTGAAGACTTTGAAGACACCAAAGTTATCAAAGTGAATATGGTTCCGGCGCGTATGCCGGAGGAAAATATCACGAACGCTGGTCAGATTCTGGGCACCTTCCAGTACATGCCCCCGGAGCAGGCTCGGGGGGACCACGATAAGCTCTCCTTCCAAAGCGACGTATTTTCCCTGGGCGCCCTACTTTGCGAATTGTTGACCGGCAGCCCGCCCTACAGTTCCGTTAAAGCAGAGGCCCGGCGGCAGGCTCAAGAAGCCGACCTCCGTCATGCATTCAACATGTTGAATGATTCCGGGGCGGATGCCGACCTGATTCAACTGGCCAAACACTGTTTAAACGAAAATCCGCACGATCGTCCCAAATCGGCCGAGCAAGTGGCTCTGTCGGTAGGATCTTATCTGCGCGGCGTTCAGGAACGCTTGCATAATGATCTGGTTCGTCGGATTGCCGCTCAGGCGCACGATCACCACACCCGGCATAAATCGCAAGTTATCAAACAGTTTCGCAATAATGCGATTCTGACATCCATTGCACTGTTCATTGTTTTCGTGACCGTCGGATCCTTCCTTCTGATGTACCGCAATCAGCAGTTTCATCAGCGGTACGTCCAGACAGCCCAACAGGAATCGGCCCGCAAGGAACTCGACCATAAACTGGAAAATGTCACAGCGCTTCTGGGCAAACTTTCCACCAATTCCAGCGATTTCAGCCAGTCGATCGACACGGTGGAGCAGGCGAGCCAATTGATGCTCGATGCCGATTCCCTCGCTCAACAGACTGCACAACCTATCGCCGATAAAGCCCGAGTCGACGAGTTACGCTCGCAGTGTGATTCCTGGAAGCAAAATCTGATTTTGTTGGCCGATTTGGAGCGGATCTCTTTTGAGGATGACGAACTCCGACCCGTGAAAAATCGATCCGAAGAGGTCGGCCGTCGCTATCAGACTGCTTTCCAAAATCATCCTTTGAAACCGCTCGACGGTCCTTTGGAAGATGCCAAAGCCCGACTGCAAGGGTCGTCCATCGAAAGGCTGCTGCGACCGCATTTGTTAAAATGGTTGAGCCTCGCCGTGGAAGCCGAGCAAAGAAATCGTCTCTCGGGGTTGTTGAAATTTGAAGGGCCCAATCAAAATCAGATGGCCACTGAATGGCTGCGAGCCGTTCAGAAGAAGGACTCTGATACGCTGGTGCCGATGACCCGATTTTTGCTTTCGGCGAAGTTCGAAGCGGCGGAACTCCGCGTTTTCGCCGAGCAGATTTATCAGCTGGGCCATCCCGAAGCCGCTGAGAAAATTCTTTTGAGTGCCCAAGTCAACAATCCAGAGTCCTACGAAGTCAATCGAGATCTGGGTAGGCTCTATCGACATATACCAGGACGTTCTTCGGATGCCGTTCGCTTTTGTACGGCGGCGTTATATTTACATCCGCGTTCCCCACTGCCGCATCTGGCTCTGGCCTCGGCGTTACGGGAAGATCATAAAGATGCGGCGGCTCTGCAAGAACTGAAAAACGCCCTGAAGTTGAACGAAACAGACTTTCAGACCAACGTCCTTCTGGCAGAACTGGATCGCGAGCAAGGGCGTTTTGCCCAGGCCCTTGTGGCCTATCGCCGCATTCTCACCAAGCCCGAAGACCTGAGCCGCGAACAACTTGGCAAAACGAGATTATCTGCCGCGGAAGTGGCGATTCAAGCTACGGCGAGCGATGCCGCCCGCGCACCCGCTCTGCGGCTCGAAGCGCTGAACTTTCTTCGAAATCAGTGGGTGGCTTGTAGCATGGACCGCCGGCCGGAAGATCGCAGCGAGTTCGAAAGCTGGCTGAAAAATGAAATTTTTGCCCCCGTCCGGAAACCCTCCTTTCTCGAAAAATTGGATGAGAAAGAGCGTGCGGACTGGACCACCTTCTGGCAGGAAGTGGAAAGTGGACTGCAAATCAATCCCTGACGCTGGCTCCGGGAATCATATCGTTACTTCATGACTGTCGATCTGACAACTCGTTTGGGGCGACTGACCCTTCGCAATCCGATTCTGACCGCCTCGGGAACCTTCGGCTATGCCCGCGAGATGGCCGATTTCGTCGACTTCACTCAGTTGGGCGGCCTCGTCCCCAAAACGGTAACCCGGCAACCGCGTGCGGGCAATCCTCCACCCCGGACCGTCGAAACCGCCTCCGGATTATTGAATGCCATCGGACTGGATAACGATGGTATCGAACACTTTATTTTCCATCATTTGCCCTATCTGAGAACTCTTCCGACTGCCCTCGTCGCCAACATCGCCGGTAAAAGCGAAGAGGAATTCCCAGAGATGGCCGGCATGCTGGCCAATCAAGCGGGCATCGCGGCAATCGAACTGAATTTGTCCTGTCCGAACGTGGCGGGCGGTGCCGACTTCGCCACGCAACCCGCTGTCACCAAAAGAATTGTGGAAAGAGTCCGGGCGGCTTGTTCATTTCCGATTCTGGCCAAGCTGACCCCCAATGTGACCGATATTTTGCCCATTGTCCGGGCTGCGGCCGAAGGGGGAGCGGATGCGGTCACGCTGGTGAACACCTACCTCGGCATGGCCATCGACTGGAAGAAGCGAAAACCGATTCTCGGCAATCAGACCGGCGGATTGAGCGGCCCGGCCATCAAACCGATGGTTTTGCGACTGGTTTGGCACGTCGCCCGAGCCAATATTCTCCCCATTGTGGCCGTGGGGGGCATCGCCAATGTCGATGATGTCATGGAATTTCTGGTGGCTGGGGCTCAGGCAGTGCAGATCGGCACGGCTAATTTTTACGATCCCTCGGCCTCCAGTCGAATTGTGGGCCAATTAACCGATGCACTTTCTTATCTTCGGGCCGAGCAATTGAAAGATGTAATCGGTACCGCTCACACTCAACTCCCTTCAAATAGCTAGAATAGAGTACTTGTCGTGGTCTGATTGTTCAGGGAGTTTAGCGCGCTTGGAATTTCTTTATCTGCTGGCAATTCCGTTACTTATAGCGGTGAATGCGCTGTTCGTGGCTGTGGAATTTGCCCTGGTATCCGTCCGGAAAACTCGCGTTGAAGAGATGGTTCAGCAGAAACTGGCCGGGGCCAAATCGGTCAAATTCGCCTTCGACAATATTGATCGCAGTATCGCCACCTCCCAATTGGGGATAACGATCGCCAGCATTGCTATCGGAGCAGTTGGGGAACCGGTGCTGGCCAGGCTCATCGAACCGCTGTTAGGCGCCCTTTCCGGTTCGATTCTGTTCATTACCAAACATGGTCTGGCGACGACGGTCGCCCTGATCTGCATTACGCTTCTGCACGTCGTTCTCGGCGAGCAGGTTCCCAAGCTGGCTTCGCTCCAGGCGCCGGATCGCACGGCACTCTGGCTCTGCCCGCCGTTGAACTTTTTTTCGGGAGTGATGAACCCGCTGATCATTTTGATGAACGCGGTGGGTAACTTTTTGCTGCGCTTATTTGGTTACAAGGCTGCCACCAATGGCGTGCACATTCACTCGATTCAGGAATTGCGGATGCTGATCGATGAAACTGAGGACGCCGGGCTGATCGATGCCGAATCGGCCGATTACGTGCAGAACGTGTTCGAGCTGCGCGACAAGAAAGTCCGGGAGTGTATGGTACCGATCGAAAAGATGGATGCACTCGAACTTCATTCCTCTTCCGAGGCAATTCTGGAATTCGTCCGCTCTTGCGGGCATACCCGTATTCCCGTTTACGATGGCACGCGCGATAACATCATCGGAATTCTGAACACGAAGAATCTCTTCTACTTTTTCAGCCTGATGAATGCCGTCGTGCTGGACGATGCGCTCTACCCGGTCGAGTTTCTGAGGGCCGATGAGTTAATCTCCAACGCTCTGCGCGAACTGAAGAAGACCAAGGTCCCGATGGCGATTGTCCGGGATGAGAATAAGATGGTGGTCGGTATGATCACCCTGGAAGATATCATCGAGGAGATCGTCGGGGACATCGAAGATGAGCACGATGGCCCGACGATGAAACTGCGAAGAGTCCTCAAGAAGCCGACGGACTCTGGGGCCTCCCGCAGTTCGGTTCAAATCCGACCGCATTCCACTTAAAAGAAGCGCCGATTCACCTGCAGCAGCTGATAGTTTTGATAAGCCAGCAAGCCGAACAAAATCAGTGTGAATGCTCCGGCCGGGAGCACGAAGATTCCCCAGCCGACCTCGGGAATCTTACGGGTCATGTGGCCCAACGAGTAAGCGACGTAAACCAGCGATAGAACGATCGAGATTTGCAGCGTCCATTGCAAGCCGCGCCGACGATTGACCGAACTTAATCCTTCCTTCAGCAAATGTCCCCCATCCAGGGGATAGATGGGCAGCAGGTTGAACAGACTGAGTATCAGCGAACCGTAAAAGAGATATTCAAAGGCAACTTTCCCAAAAAGCCCGGCACGCAAGGGCCAATCGTCCATTTCCAAACTCGCGTAAAGCAACCCCGCAAGAATTAAACCCATCAGCGGTCCTGCTGCCGTACAGACGACCCGCTTCCAGCGTTCGCCGATGCGAATATCGGGAGTGGCCGCACCGGTGAAAAATTGCAAATCGATCGCCGGGAACGCTCGGAAATAGAGAAAGGCCAAAGCGTGGCCGAATTCGTGAACCAGAACGATCAAAGAAACGCAGACGATTGCCACTAACCAAAGAAGTGGATTAATTTCGGTCAGCCGAAAAGTCAAGATCGCACCGAAGAGAAAGAAGCTGGGATGGATTCGCGTCGGAATTCCAAACAGTTTGAAATTCAGATCGTAACGCGACGGCGGTTGATTCTGAAACAGCATGATCACTTTCAGGCAGAACGCAAGGACTTTGAATAGAGTGATTCTAAGGAGCCACAGGAACGCACACCAAGGGAATAGTCGATGACTTTCGAGGAATGGCGACAGCAGATGCCGGTAACCCAGTTATGGGCCTATTTCGATCATGCGGCGGTCGCTCCGCTGCCGGCCCCGGCGGCCCGCGTCATCCAGTTTTATGCCGAGAGCTATCAGGCCAACGGCATCGCCGTCATTCAAGATTGGGTCGATCGGATTCGCGAAGTGCGCCGCCTGGCCGGGAAACTGGTTAATGCCGATCCGCACGACCTGGCTTTCGTTCCCAGTACGACTATGGGGATTTCCATCGTGGCTGAAGGGTATCCTTTTCAGCCCGGCGAGAACATCGTCTCCGTGGCCGACGAATACCCGTCCAATCAGTATCCCTGGATGAACCTTCGGGATCGCGGCGTGGAATTTCGAGCCGTTCCCACAGTTCAGGGTCGAGTCGATCTGGATGCTTTGTTTGGCGCGGTGAATGATAAAACTCGACTGCTGACGATCAGCTCTGTGGAATACGCCACCGGCTTTCGCAACGATCTGGCCAAAATCGGTGAATTCTGCCAGTTGCGAAACATCTTTTTTTTCGTCGATACCATTCAATCGCTGGGCGTCTCGCCACTGGATGTTCAGCAGCTTCCCCTAGATGCTTTCGCGGCCGATGGCCATAAATGGCTGCTTGGCCCCGAAGGAGCCGGGCTGCTCTACCTGAAACGCAAATGGATTGAGAACTTTCGACCCATCGGCGTCGGCTGGAATAGCGTGGTCGACAATTTGAATTTCGGCAAAATTGATTTTCGATTGAAACCGCACGTCGGCCGCTGGGAAGGCGGCACGACTAACATGGTGGGCCTGACGGCTTTGGGAGAGTCGATACGCCTGCTTTTGGATGTCGGCATTGTCAAGATCGAACAGAAGCTTGAGAGTTTGACCGATCGGCTTTGCGAGGCGCTAACGGGCATCGGCTGGTCGATTTACAGCAGTCGGCAGCCGGGCGAAAAATCAGCCATCGTCTCGATTAGCAAAGACGGCGTGGATCCGCTGGAGCTTCAAAAGCGTTGCCGGGACGCCGGGGTTATCGTTAATGTGCGGGGAGGTCGGTTGCGAATTTCCGCCCACGGTTACAACACCTGGTCGGAGATGGAAGTGCTTTTGGAAATTCTGCGGAAGTACTAGGGCTATCAAACGCGAACCCCCGGTCGTTCGTCACGATCCGGGGGTATATTTATAACCGTCCGATCAAGGTCCCCGATGGACGGGCTGAAGTTGGATGCCGCCAGATTATACCCGGCGGAGAGTTGTTTCTTTCTCGACTTATCGACGCCAGCCGTAGTAGTGGCCGTAGTAAGGTCGGTAGTAGCCGCCGAAGCCAATTCCTACGCTAACGCTCGGTACGACGACTGGTGCCGGTGCGGCGTAGACGACTGGGGCCTGCTGAACGACAACTGGGGCCTGAGTCACCACGGCGGGCGAGGTAGTCACGACTGTCGGAGAAGTGACCACTGTCGGGGCATAATAAGAAGGATAGTAGCCGTAATAACCCGGGGCGAAGCCACCGATACCGATACTGAAGCCACTTCGGTGCCCATAGTTGGAATATCCAAAGCTGACACCTTGAGCACTCGCCGATCCACTGAAGGCGAAGATTCCAAGCACCGCGGCCAAGCCAAATACTGCAGATTTCATAGTGTTTCTCCTGATTTTGGCCGGCTTTTGATACTCTTTTTTTGCTTCGGAGTTCGTTTCCGGCTTGTGTTACGGAATTATAACGTGCTCGAAGGTAGAACTTGCATAACCTCAAGCATTTTTCATTTTAAGTTGGGAATCTTCGCCGCAATGGGGCAATCTGGGTTCCTCCGAGATTGCCGAATTTAGGGTGATTTCGCAATTTGCGGAAAGTGCCGACCCTGGGCTCTTTCACGCCTGGGCAAACCTGTGAAAGTATACTGAGAAGACCTGTAAAATCGATTGCATTTCAGCGAATTCGCTATTAGATTACCTACATCACAAAGCACTCGCAATTGCTCCTGTGACCCACCGAAACTCGAATCACGCAACCGTGTTAGTTGCTGAATCCTCACTGTTTTCAGCAGACACTAAACGATTCAGCGAAAGGTTCTCTTTTCTCTAGGGAGGCCAATGCATGTATAAGGCTTTACAGGTAGCCGAAGCCATTTTGGCGTACTGCTACGAACAGGAACATTCCTGTAGCAATCGTAAACTGCAAATGCTGCTCTATTACGTTCAAGGCTGGCATTTGGCGACCGCGGACGAACCTCTTTTCGATGAAGTGATACATGCCGGGCCGATCGGCCCAGTGATTCACACCGTCGAAAGGCGTTATAAAGGGCATGGGAATCGACCCATCCACGTATATATCATTGATGCGGCGTATCACGAAAAACTGCGTCCCATCGTCAGCGAAGTCTGGTCGGCCTACGGAGATATGACCGATTTCGATCTTCAGAAATTGATTCAGGAAGAAATTCCCTATTTGGCCGCCCGACAGGATCTCATTCCGACCGACCCCGCCTTACCGGCGATTTCCATCGACGAACTTTGGGTTTTCTTCCAGGATCAACTGTCTGCCCGCGAAGCGTATAGCCGGAATTGAGTCGTCTGATATTTGATTAAGTTATCCTACAATTCGGAACTGTTGCTTTTGCTGAGTTATGTCCGACAGCGCTCAGCAAGCATTTTGTCACGTCGAATTGAGTTCCTTCTCATATCAAGTTCCTAGAGATTCCAATCACACTCTTGACAAAAGCTGTTTTCAACCCCTTTTTTAAAGGAGTATTCGTCCGTGAAGATTTCGGATATCGAAACAAAAGGACTATCCTTAGTCCTTGCTACACCGAAACAAGTTGAATCGCTTGAAAACGAGCTCTGGATTACATTTCCCAAAGGCTATCTACAGTACATTACCAAAATTGGGGAAGGCATATTAGGCGGTCATTACATTCGAATTTATCCACCTTGGAGAATCAAATCAGAACTCACGGATTGGCGAAACAGAATCAAAAAATATTGGTTCTGGGAAAAAGGAAAGAAAATTCTCCCCCAAACACGAGCCCTAGAGTGTGTAATACTAGGAGACACTTTGGATGGGGATGAAATTGTTTTCCATCCTGCAAAACCTCAAACTATTTTCATTTTGCCACGTAATTTCGAAAAAATTTTTGCGGTCGAAGGAGGACTGTTTGAAGCGATCGATTGGCTGTGTACCGCGGGTAAATTAACGAAAGCTTTCACGGAACGGGAGATCGTTCCATTCGATAGCCGAAAGCAGAACTCCGAAGGCTCGATGTCTGCCCAAAAAGAAGCTGATCCCCCAGGTGAGTCTCTTTCGGAGCTAATAGATGCGGGAAAGAGATGGGCCAAGCGGAATAAAGCATTCAAGACCTGTAAAGAGATCTTGAAAAATATTGTCGGAGAGCAGGAAGAGACCAAGGTTATTTACGAGGCAATCGGGTTCCAAGGAGATTACCCCTATTCAGCTGGTTGCTATATTTCAGTTATCGAGGTAATTGATTCACAAACCAAATTAAGTTTAGGCTTTTTAACAGCTCATGTGAATGAGGGGAGTTACGGAAGCAGCTTCGAAGCCAACAAAGCAAACAGAAAAAAATTGGGACGAAAATTAGATCCTCATGCGCCAGGATAAATGCTCTCATCTAGATCGTTCGAAGTCGCCCACATTTCATAGCGATTCGCTAATGCTGACCCATCATGTAGTGGTATTCTCAAGTTTTTTCGCTACCGACATTCTCTTTTGGTGCAATTCTGTATACTATTTCCTTTGTCGCATAAAGAGAAAACTATCCCAATATTGTTCTAAGTGAGATCTCTCATGGCCGAGAATGATCGTGAATTGAAAAACACACTGTCGGCAATTGAAAAGGAGTTCGGCAAAGGGTCCATCATGTCTCTGGGCGAGACGGATGTTTCCGATATCCAGGGCATTCCCACAGGGGCTCTGAGCCTGGATATCGCTCTGGGTGGGAAAGGTCTTCCCCGCGGTCGAATTATCGAAATTTATGGGGCCGAATCCTCGGGCAAAACCTCCATTGCCCTACACTGTGTCGCGAATGCTCAAAAACAGGGCGGTGTCGCTGCATATATCGACGCCGAGCACGCTCTGGACCCCAGCTGGGCCAAGCGCCTGGGCGTTGACCTGGAATCGCTTCTGGTCTCCCAGCCTACCTTCGGCGAAGAAGCCCTGCGGATCGCGGAAATGCTGGTGAAATCGAATGCGGTAGACATCATCGTGATCGATTCGGTGGCCGCGCTGGTGCCGAAGACCGAAATGGAAAACGAGATCGGCGATTCCTCGATGGGGATGCAGGCTCGGTTGATGAGCCAGGCCCTGCGGGTTCTGAATCCGGTTATCTCCAAGACGAAAACCTGCGTGATCTTCATCAACCAGATTCGACAGAAGATCGGTATCGTCTACGGCAACCCGGAAACGACGCCGGGCGGGCTGGCCCTGAAGTTCTATTGCTCCGTTCGGTTGGAGGTCCGTCGCGGCCCGGCCATCAAAGATGGCGACGACATCATCGGTAACGAGACCAAAGTCAAGGTCGTCAAGAACAAGATCGCTCCCCCGTTCCGACAGGCCGAGTTCGAATTGCTTTACGATCGCGGCATCAGCTACGAAGGCGATTTGCTCAACCTGGGCGTGAATGCGGAAATCGTTTCCAAGAGCGGCTCCTTCTTCAGCTATGGCGACACCCGGCTGGGGCAGGGCAAGGAAAATGCTCGCGAATTCCTCCGTCAGAATGGCAATGTGGGCGAAGAGATTCGCGGCAAGATTCTGGAGAAAATGGGCTTCGTCGCCAATGCCATGCTCGTTCCCGTGGAAAACCGCGATAAGGAGGAAGAGGTAGAGCCCGAAGCCATTCCCGCCCCGAAACGGAAGAAATCCTCAGAAAAGTAATCGCTCACTTTTCCCTCCTAAAATGAGTGGATGTCGGAAAACCGTCTTTCTCTGGGACAGCATCAGCGGCTGAAAAAAACGGCTGAGTTCGATGCTGTCTACAACCTGAAAAAGTCGGTTTCCGATGCCCAGCTGATTCTCTTCGGCAAGAAAAACGAGCTTCCCCTGTCTCGGATTGGCCTCTCGGTTTCCAAAAAGCACGGCAACGCCGTGGTGCGCAATCGCATTAAAAGAATGCTCCGGGAGGCTTTTCGGACTCGACAGCTGCAAATTCCGCCCGGTTTCGATTTCGTGCTGGTTCCTCGTGTCGGCCTGGAACTCGATTTGCGCCTGTTGCAGGAGTCTATTCAGAAATTGACCTCCCGGCTCGCCAGACGTATTTCAGAACAGAAAGAAACCCGTCCCGCAGAGAATCTGCCGTGATGAAGCGACTCTTTTCCTATCTGCTGATCGCCCTGGTAAAAGTGTACCAGTATTGCATCCGGCCCTTTCTACCGCCCTCATGTCGCTTTATCCCTGGTTGCAGCGAATATATGATCCTCGCCATCCAGAAATATGGCCCGCTCAAAGGTACCTGGAAGGGCATAGGTCGGGTTTGTCGTTGCCACCCGCTGCATCCGGGCGGATATGACTGGCCTTAGAAGGCTCTCTGTCCGTGATTCGTGGCAATTCTGAATTCGAATTGCTTCAAGTTAATAAAACAAGCCAAATATTTAAATCTCTCCGAACGTTGCCAAAGAAGGAGCGCGACGCATGTCGCAACAGAACCACTTTCGATTGGATGGCCGAGTCGCTGTAGTCACTGGAGGCGGGCAGGGCATTGGCGAAGCGATTTGCCGCCGGTTGGCTTCCGCCGGTGCCAAAATTGCCGTGTTCGACCTGTCTGAGGCCAATGCTCAGCGCGTGGCGAAGGAGCTGGGGGGCGTGGCCGCTATCGGTAACATCACCCAGGAAGCCGATGTGATTCGCTGCGTGGCCGAGATCGAAACAGCTCTGGGCCCCGTCGACATCGTGGTGAATAATGCCGGGATCACCGGAAAAGCGGCGAAAACCTGGGAATTAGAAGCCAGTGTGATGACCACCGTGCTGGATGTGAACGTCACCGGACCTTTCATGCTCTGCAAGGCCGTGCTGCCGGGAATGATCAGTCGGAAGTTCGGCCGCATCATCAATATCGCAAGTGTCGCCGGCAAAGAAGGCAATCCGACCATGGGGCCTTATTCCGCCAGCAAAGCGGCCATCATCGCCCTCACCAAATCGATGGCCAAAGAAGTGGTTGGCATCGGCGACATCACCGTGAATGCCATCTCCCCCGCCGTGATTCACACTCCGATTCTGGATGGGCTGCCCCAATCGACCGTCGATTACATGGTCAGCAAAATACCGATGGGTCGAGTTGGCAAGCCGGAGGAGGTGGCTTCGCTGGTCCATTTCCTGGCCAGCAATGAAGCGAGCTTCACCACGGCTCAGACGTATGACATCAGCGGCGGTCGGTCGACATACTGATTTCCCATCGCCCCGGCCCCCAGGGGCCTCGACAGGAATTCACCTATGAATTCGATCTTTCTCGAATTCAATCTTCCCAAAGCGGCGACCTGGTTCTACTTTTCGCTGCTTCTGGCGGTCGCCATGTTCTTCAACTTTCGCCGACCGCTCAGTCTGCGAAATTGGGATGTCCTCGGCTTATTTCTGATCGCCCCCGGATTCCTCATCCTGGAGGAAGCCCGCCATTTCCAAAATGAAGCCGCGGTAAGTGCGGCTGCAGATGTTGCTGCTGCTGCCAATTCAATTACCAAAACATCCAACACTCTGGTAGAAAGTGAGGCGACCCGGGCCTTGCGGCTTATCTGTACGCACAAAATACTCTACGCCTATATCTGGTTGGTCTCGGCTAGCTTCTTATGGTTTTTGCGATGCCTGCTCGATCTCGGCCTGGTTCGCCGACCCTACCTGCCGATCAATCTGAATAATGCCGGATTGACCTGGCTGACCGCGGCTTTGTTCATCTGTATCACGGCGGCCGCTATTCGGCGGATACCGGAACTACCTGCCGAAAGCAGCAAGGAACCGATCGCGCTGACCCGAGTCACCGACAGTGCAACCAGCATCTTTGCTTCGCAGAATGCCGATCTGAATCGGGTGGATACTCGATACTGGGTCGAAGTATCCGCATCGCTATTTGGCCATATGGTGATTGTCGTTATCCTCTTTTTGATCGGTTACATTCACTTCAAGGAATCCGAAGCGGGATTAGGTGCGGCCTGTCTCTATCTTTTGAATCCTTCGACCGCCTACACCGTACAGCAGGTACATCACGTCTGGCCGGCCATTCTCTTGACTGGGGCGGTGCTAGTGTATTCCCGGCCGCTCGTTTCCGGGTTGCTTTTGGGCGTAGCGGCGGGCAGTGCGTACTTTCCGCTCCTACTGTTCCCGCTCTGGTTCGGCTTTTATCGGGGTCGCGGGGCAGGGCGATTTTTCAGCGGGTTTCTCTTCGCACTAGTCGTCAGTGTGGCCATTACCGCACTTTCCCTCGGGTGGACCGGTGAACTCTCCGAACACCTTCGCTATGCATTGGACCTTTCCGATTGGCAAGCCTGGAAGCGGCCCAAGACGGAAAGTATCTGGACCGGCACCCACTATGCCTACCGTTTACCGGTATTCAGTGCCTATTTCGCTTTCGTGATAGTCACCGCGTTTTGGCCCTCCCCCCGGCATCTGGGGCATGTGATTGCTCAATCCGCGGCGGTGGTTCTCGGCGTACAATTCTGGTATGCGGACAAAGGCGGCATCTACGTAAATTGGTACCTGCCTTTACTGCTGCTTATGATCTTCCGTCCTAATCTGACGAAAGTCCGGCCTCCAGAGATTGCCAGAGAAAATGACTGGCTATTGAGGCAATTGACGAAAATCGGTCGGCGATTGCCAAAATTTCGCAGGTTCAAATTATCCAGGAAATAGCACTGGCCCAGATCCGCGCTTGAATGGCTCTTGAGTTCGAGTTAGAATATAGGTTCCTACCGGGTTGTTCGTAACCCAAAATGTCTCTGAGGATTCTCTCCCATGCATCGTTTTTCACGTTCATGGCTTGCCGCTGCTGCTCTATTTGTTCCGATGCTGGCCTGGGCTCAACCTCAGGGTGCGGAAGTGCCTCGCCCGCGCCTGGATATCGTTAATCCTTTCGGGGCTAAACTGGGAACTTCCCTCGAAGTGCAGATTTCCGGAGCGGACCTGGAAGAAACTACGGAATTGCGATTCAATCATCCCGGCATTAAAGCGGAATTGATCGAACTGCCTGAACCGAAAGCGAATCCTAAAGAGCCCAAGAAAACCAAACTCGGCAAGGCCAGCCGAGCGAGCGGTAAATTCAAAATTACCGTCGATGCGACTGTGAAACCGGGAATTTACGAAGTTCGCTCCATCAATCGCTTCGGCATCAGTAACCCGCGTGTGTTCATCGTCAGCGACCTGAAGGAAGTGGCGGAAAAAGAGCCCAACAACGATGTTCCGCAGGCTCAGAAAATTGAACTTAACACGATCGTGAACGGCAGCTTCAGTTCGCCGACCGATGTGGATTACTATCAGATCACCGCCAAGAAAGGGCAGCGAATTCTCGCGAGTTGTGCCACCGGCACCATCGACAGCAGCGCCCGGCCTCTGGTGGAAATCTACTCCAAAGCAGGTCGCCTGCTGACGGCCAATCGCAACTACTCGGGCGATGATGCTCTCGCGGATTTGACCATTCCGGCCGATGGAGATTACCTGATTCGAGTTTGCGAATTCACCTATACCTTCAGTGCGAACGTACCGGCTATCTCCTATTTCTACCGCCTCACCGTTAGCACGAATCCCTGGATTGATGCCGTGCATCCTCCCATGGTGCAACCGGGTAAGCCGACGCAAGTGACCGTTTATGGCCGCAATCTGCCCGGCGGGAAGAAAAGTTCCGCTTATAAGATTCAAGGCAAGGAAATCGAAGAATTGACGGTCACGATCACACCGCCGGGCGAGGCATCCAAGCTGAATGTGGGCTTCCGCATCGATCCGCGCAGTGCGGAATTGGATGCGTTCGCTTATTCGATTCCCAGCCCGACCGGTTCTTCCAATGTGGTGCCGATTTTCTTTGCTCGCGATCCGGTGGTCCTGGAAAAAGAGCCGAACGACACACCGGAGAGTGCCCAGGAAATCCCGATTAACAGCGAACTGGCCGGGCGGATTGAAAAACGGAATGATACCGACTGGTACACCTTCACGGCCAAGAAGGGGCAATCGCTCTGGATTGAACTTTATGCGGATCGGTTGAATTGCACCAGCACCGGGGTTTCAACTCTGATGTATTTCAGTTTGAAAAAGGCCGATCCCAAATCGGGCAACATCACCGAACAGGAAGACAGCAACGACACTTTGTCGCCAAATCACTTCTTCACCCGCAACGGCGACCCACCGGCTTTCAAATTCATCCCCCCCGAGGATGGCAAATATCTGATTCAGGTCGGCAGCCGGGAATCGAGCACGCTCTATGGCCCCAAAGCCCAATATCGACTTTGCATCTCCGACGAAAAGCCCGACTTCCGAGTCGTGGCCATCACTCCCTATACCCAAAACGCTCTGCCCAGCAGCATCAATCTGGAAAAAGGAGCTCCCGCTTCTCTCGATATCTACGTCTTCCGGAAACAGGGTTTCCATGATCCGATCCTGCTCACGGCGGAAGGTCTGCCGCCGGGCGTGGAGTGTCCGCCGCAGATTATTGGAACCAACCAGATTTACGGTGCCCTGGTGCTGACCGCCAAGCCCGATGCCGCGGAGTACAACGGCCCGATTCGGATTGTGGCCTCGGCTAATGTGCAAGGTGTGATGTTGAAACGGGAGGTCCGGCCGGCCAGCATCACTTGGCCCGGCCCGCAGAATAATCCCAACTTCCCATTGATTGGTCGGCTCGATCAGGAATGCTGCATCGCCGTCCGCGACAAGCCTTTGTTTCAGATCAAGATCGACCCGAACAAGATCTTCATCAAGAAAGAGGAAAAACTCCCGTTGCCGCTGGTGGTCAAACCGGGCGATAAATTGACCGTGCCGCTGGAAGTGGTTCGGAACGCTCCGGAGGCCAAGGTCGCCATCACCACGGCCCTCGTGACAAGTCAGCGAAACAATCAAGGTCTGCCCGGCAATCAACCGCCGTTGCTCTTCAACAACGGCCAGCCAATGCCCACCATCGCGGCCGATAAGAACGATACCACTTTCGGTCTGGAAGTGCGAGCTACCGCACAACCGGGCGTCTACCCGGTTGTCGTCAAGGCGTTCGGCCAGATTCCTTACGATAAAAATCCCGATGGCAAGAACAAAAAACCGGCGATCTTCACCGCCGTCAGCACACCGTTCACGGTGAAGGTCCTTCCCGCGACTCTCGGCAAATTCATCGCGAAGGCTCCGGCCAACGCCAAGCCGGGCGATACCGTCGATGTGGCCGTGAAGGTCACTCGCGAGAACGATTATACCGGGGAATACAAACTGAAATTGACTCTACCGGTCGATCTGAAAGGCGCGGAGGTCAAGGAAGTGGTTCTCCCCGCCGGAAAAGACGAAGTGATGGTACCGATCAAACTGGCCAAGGAAGTGACTCCCAAGAATTATCAGGGCATCGTGCTCAGCGCGGTCGGTAAGTATGAAAGCCAGTTCGATGTGAAAAGCGAAATCAAGTTTGATATGGCGATTGTCAAAGGCAAATAAGCACACCGCCCCTTGAGGATATTCCATGCGTTACCTATCTCTCTTTTTACTCTTCCTGTCGCCGGCGATGGGGCAGGAAAAAAAAGAGAAACCCCTGAAGCCGATCGAGGAAATCAAGCTCGATCGCAAGGATCCCATTAGCTACGAAAAAGACGTCGAGCCGATTTTCGCCGATAAGTGCTTCGTCTGCCATTCGGGGAATGTGATCGAAAGCAAGTTCGACATGAGCACTTACGCCGGCGTGATGAAAGGCGGCAAGCGCGGCACGGTCATCATCCCCGGCAAGGCGAGCGATAGTTTTCTCTACAAAGTCTCCGGCCATCGCGAAAAGCCGGTCATGCCATTAAAAGGTGAGGATCCGCTTTCTCCGAAGGAGCTGGCACTGGTCAAAGCCTGGATCGATCAGGGGGCCAAAGCTCCGATGGGGATGCGGGAGAAAAAGAAAATCGTGTTGAACCTGCCCCCGGAATCGGTCAAGCCGGTGCGGGCCGTGGCTTTCGGCAAGAAGATTATTGCGGTCGGTAGAGCCAATCAGATCAACATCTACGATTCTGAGAAATTCGATTTCGTTAAAACTCTGCTCGACCCCGATCTGAAGACGGCCGACGGTAAACCGGCTAAGGCCGCACATATTTCGCTGGTGGAATCGCTGGCTTTCAGTCCCGATGGGAAAACGCTCGTCAGCGGCTCATTTCAAGAACTGAACATTTGGGACATCGACTCCGGTAAGCTGAAAAAGAAACTCACCGGCTTTGCCGATCGGGTGACCGCACTGGACTTCTCCCACGATGGCAAGTACCTGGCCACAGGAGGCGGCGCTCCGACCGAGGATGGCGAACTTCGCCTCTATCAGACCTCGGACTGGAAGCTAATTCAGGATATCAAACCGGCCCATAGCGATACAGTTTATGCCGTGCAGTTCAGCCCCGATAACACCAAGCTGGCTTCGAGCGCGGCCGATAAGTTCGTTAAGGTTTTTGAGGTGCCCTCGGGCAAGCTGCTGAAATCTTTCGAAGGCCATACGCACCACGTCCTTGATGTGGCCTGGAAGTCGGACGGCAAAGCGCTGGCCAGTGCCGGGGCCGATAACGTCATCAAAATCTGGGACTACGATAAGGGCGAGCAGATTCGTACCATCCAGCAGGCCCACACCAAGCAGGTCACCCGTCTGGCTTTTATTGGCAAAACGCCGACGTTCATGTCGGTGAGCGGCGACAACGCTTTCAAGCTTTGGAATAGCGACAACGGCGGCATGCAGCGAAACTATTCGGGCAATATCGATTACCTGTACGCCCTGGCGATCAGCGACGACGGCAAGCTGGCGGCGGTCGGTGGAGAAGAAGGTGTGGTTCGCGTGTACAAGATCGAGAATCCGCAACCGATCAAGGTGTTGCTGCCACCGGGCGAAATCAAGAAAGACCCGCCGCCCCCGCCGACGAAGAAGTGATTCTCGAAGTTATCGGAAAAAATGCGAAGCGGCGAATCCGGAGATTTCGGACCACCGCTTTTTTTTGGCTTTAGATTAGATCTCTTCATCGACCAGCAGCGGTTGCCTATCGGTATGAGTCATCACCCGGTAATCCCGGGAAGGTGTTCGACAAATCACATAGACGTGCGGCTGCTGTGCTTTGTCGAATGCAATAACGCCACGAACGCCCTGGCGGGTCGGATACCATATGCCATTCGCCAGCACCCTGCTCGAAGGAATGATCACCGGGTGGTAGCCGATTTTATTCCAGCCGCCCTCATCCAGAGTTTGCTTCCAAGTCCAAGCCGTGCGCGGCAGAAAGCACTTGGTGTCCTGATTGCCCCACATGGCGATCTGGAACTGTCCCTGAAACCGTACCGGGAGCAGCCGACGGGAGTCCTTTGCCAGAAAGCGGTATTCGAGATCCGACCCGCTCTTGTGGAGCCGATTCCCCAGGTGATACTGCGAAATAAAACCCTCGGGAATTTCGGAAGAGCGAAGAGCAATTCCATCCATTGCTGACCCCTTGTGAAAAGCGAATGATACTGAACATCAGTACACTTACTGAAAATTCCAGAGGTTTGCAATGTCGGTTGCAGACCGGAAGAAAATTCGCGAGTGCCTGAGGTTGATTCGTTCCGCCAAAACGTCTTCGAGTTCGACCATCTCCCCGGGAGGAACATAGTCATAACCGAAGTCGACGGGGGGCGCAATACCGATTTGAATACTCGAAAAAAGATTTTTCAGGACGGTTTTTGCTCGTCGAGGAGTCGCCGGGTTTCTTTCAGCGTTGCGGCGATGGGAACGATGTGGGCCTTATTTTCAAAGAGATCGTAAGCGATGGCGGTTTCTCCCAGTTGCGCGAGCAAACGCAGGAAAGTTTCAAAAGCGGCGAGATCTCTGAGGGCGATCGGTTTCAGAGAGCTGTCACCGGTTCTCGCCAGATATCGTTCGAAGAGATCCAAGTCAGTGAAGGCGATCGGATGGCTACCCAGGTTGTTCGACCATTTGATCAACTCCGGCAGCACCGCCCCGCTGTCAGTCAGGCTCGCTTCGCGGCGCACGAAATACGTGGGAATGGTGATGTGGAAGGAGCCATCGTCAAATAGCTCGTGAAGGTCGATCATCTGGTGCCTTTCCGAATTTCGGGGACTCATTTGATCTTAAGCCCTTGTGGAAAATTGTGCAAAAAGCGGGCGTAATTCTGAAGCTGAAAAAAAATCTTTTTCACAGGCTTGAGGATCTTTCCTCCAAGTGCAAATCGCCTACCGTTCAATCGCGAATGCTTGTCCTCACTCTCGACTTGAGGCGACTTTTTGCCCGAAGATTCCTGCTCTTTTCAGCGGATTCGACTCTTTTGGGTGGACGAAAAAAATCCGATGTCTACACCCCAGGCAACTACTCCGGAAAGGCGTGCGATCGACGAGGGGTGAAGATCTTAAATTCAAAAATACTTGCAAAAATTAAACTATTTCGCGGGAATCGGCTTTTATCGCTTACAATAAGAGAAGTTACATAGTTCGAACCAGCGGGGTATTACTCTCCCAACTGGTAGTCAAAGTTAGCGATTACGAGTAATCGCGAGTAAAGGTTTACATGTCAGCGAAGAATTTGTATGTGGGTAATCTGGCCTTCTCCACGACCAGCGAAGACCTCAAAACAGTCTTTACCCAATTCGGGGAAGTACTCAAAGCACAAGTGGCGACCGACCGTGAAACGGGACGTTCGCGTGGATTCGGATTCGTAGAAATCGCTTCCGGCGGCGACGAAGCTATCGCAGCCATGAACGGAGCCGATTTCCAAGGACGCAATTTAACTGTAAACGAAGCAAAACCTCGTGAAGAACGCGGTGGCGGCGGCGGTCGTAGCAGCGGCGGCAGCGGCGGCGGTTACGGTGGGGGCGGCGGTCGCAGTGGCGGCGGCGGCTACGGTGGTGGTAGCGGCGGCAGCTCAGGCGGTCGCAGCCGACGTTATTAATAGGCGAGTTTCAATACTTCCTAGCATCTTTCCACGATTTCCAATCCCGACTGACGATTTTCGTCCTTCGATGCTCAGCCGGGACTTGGAAATCTCCTAACGAACGACTTTTAATACTCTCGGCCATTTCAATTTGAATCGCTATCGAGGGAGTATTATCTCAAAAATGGGATGCACGTCCTCAAGATGGCTTTTATCTATCCTACAGCCGAGCATCCCGCCGGCCGCGGTTCCAATCCCTGGTTCCGGATGAGCGACGATCATCTATACGCCGCCTTCGGCCATCCTCTCGGTGCTTCCTTCAAACCCTGGTATCAGATTATCGGTGCCGAAGTCTTTCCCACGGCGAGCCATCCGAATGGGGCTTCCGAAGTGGCGCACTTCCTGATTCAGGGAGATAAGATCATTTCCGGCCCCGGTTACACCGAGGCGAAACCATCCGTTGCCGTATTCACCATCAAATAAGAATTTTGCCATTGCGCTGACAGCCGCAGGCTCTGCAATTCGGGCAAATCATCCAGACGAATGTTTTCGTACAGCACTTTTCGCAAGTGGCCGAGAAGCGTTCGTCCACAGCCGTCTCGCATCGCCAGCAATAGTCGAAGGAATCCCCCGCGCGCATCGCCAGCCGGGTGTGGTCTTCCAGAGGCTTGTGATTCTGCAGGCGATGGGCTAATTGCCCGCAAAGGATATTGAGCCAGCGGATTTCGAGAGGGCTGAAGAGCTTGCGGTCCATCTGGAAGATGGCGTTCAACGTCTCCTGCGCTTTTCGGGCGGCTCCCTCCACTTTGGGCGAATGCCGCGCGGCCATAACGATCTGTCGGTAGGTTTCGATAGCCTGCTCAACCTGATCTCGATTTGCCTGCTGCAGCCCGACGCTACTCGTAATCATAGCGGTATCCCATCTGTGCGATCTACCTGCTCAATCGAGGCGATATGGCTTTAACGGAGTGAACGGAAGCGGAAATCGCCTGGACAGCGAGAGGATCGTTAGAAAAGCGATTGCCCTCTAACGATCCGAGAAGCGTGTGGAGAGCGGAAGAAATCAGTTAACTTGCAGCGGAATTGCAGCTGGGCAGATTGCCCTGCGTGAGTTCGTACTCTTCCAGGAGTTCCTTTTCGCGATCGGCGAAATTGACGCAAATTTCACGCTTGTACTCGGTGGCCTTTTTAATATCGACCCCCGAACGACCCGCAAAATCTTCTTTCAAACGAGTTCGAAGGGTAGTTCCGTCGCCCTCGGCCATGCCGATGTAGATGCAGTTGTCTCCGGCAAACAAGGCGTAAACTCCTGCGGCATTAGGCGCTTTGTTGACGTTTTCCTGATTGAAGGTGTAGACTTTGCCCAATATAGGCACGGAAACCCCTTTTTAAATGGCCCGGCCCGCTAAGAGCCAGTTCGAAGTGAAAAGCAGGAATTTCTAACGCGAAAGGAACTAGCTTCCCCTCGGAGGAATATCCTGTCTAATTAGTTTATGAACTTTTGTCCGAAAGTCGAAATACTTGTTTTGTTTGCAAAAATTTGAAAGCTCGAGTTTAAGCGAATCGGAATCTTTCTGAAAGATTCCGAACGCGATCGAGGCGACAAATTCGAGCAATTCTCGCAACTACTTATCGAGTTCTTTCAACTCTCCATCGCTGAGTATCACCGATTTAGTACTTCCCACAAAAATTGCGCGGATCTTGCCGTCTGGCTGCGTCCAACTCAAAAGCAGTTTATCTTTGTCCTTTGGTTGCACGATCTTTCCGCGGTATTTTGTAGTGGGATCGGTCAGGATAAGCTGAAGTAACATGAAGCCGGGAATATGCTCTGAAGGCACAAATTTGCATTCTTTGATTTTCTTTTCGAAAGCTGCTATGAGCTGGTTGTCAATTCGATCGACTTTTGGATACTCATCGAATAACTGAACGTAAGCCGTTAAAGAATGAGCGATTTGATCAGCGGCCCAATCGTACACATTCCAGATTTTCGCCCGGTAGCCTTTTGGCGGCGTGATTTCGAAGAGATTTTCTGTTTTCACATTCCATTCGACCTTGTTCAAGCGGGAAAAATCCCCAGTTTCATCATCGGGTTTCCAATCCATTCGTACGGGTCGCTTCGATTCCGAATGAACCCAGATGCGATAATCCCATTTCGATTTTCGATCCTCCTTGGTTTTCACGTCAAAACGAAAGCATTTAATGCCATCGATTTCTTCTTGTGCATCGGCTTTTCGATTCGAACCATCAAATTGCGCGAAATGTTTCAAAGCAATTGCAAAAAAGTCCGACTGGTTTTCCATCACCTGTTTTTGAGAGAGTTCACAATAAATTTTTTGTCCATGATCGATGCTAATTCCTTTTCCATAGGCGAGAACCACTAGAGTCGATTGATGGAAAATATTCGAATCATCGATTCGGTAGTTGCCGGGAGAAGACCAAAATACTTTGCTCGGCAAAATAGCCACAGCTTTTTCATCCTTGCCTGAAGAAGCTATCGCAGGTCTTGGTTTTCCATTACTCATCAGAGAAACGAGTTCTGCGGAAAAGGAATTCATCTCTAAGGGTTTTTGGACGGTTTGGCCCATCCCTCGATTTGCTTGTTCGAATGGAATCGCCATCGCAAAAAAGAGAATCACTAAATTCCTGGAAGCGAAGGACCAAAATCTTCGATACATAATAACCCTCCTTGAAATGAGAGTAGACCGGAAGCATCGCGGCCTATCCGCTTAGGTGGTGAGCGGGTTACTGACTATTTTTCAAGGGCCTTCGATTCGTCGGCCGTGGTGAGTTTCGATTTCAAATCGCCAAAGATAACGCGGACTTTCCCATCCGGCTGAATCCAATGCAATAGGATTTTTTCTTTATCCTTCGGTCCCACAATTTGCCCGCGGTAACTCGCTCTGTAATCGGGGCTGGAGGTGACGGTATTTTGCAATAGCATGAAGCCGGGAAGCAAATTGATCGCCTCGCCATTTTTGGCATTTCGAAGTTTCGTTTCAAAGTCGGCGAGCAACTGATTATCGAAGCGCGAGACCTTGGGATATGTCCCGTACAGTTCGGCGTAAGCTTTCAACGATCCTATTATTTGTTCCGCTACCCAATCGTAGGAATTGTCTGCTTCCTTGAGGCGATAACCATTTGGAATGGTTGTATCGAACGTGGAATCCGTCGCGACATTCCAGCTGAAATTGGTCATTCGAATCGTTCTTTGGTCAGTACCAAACGGATCGGCAGGATCCGCTTTAAAATCCACCCGAATGGGTCGTTTTGTTTCCGGATGGACCCAGATCCGATAATCCCATTGCGGATTATGCGTTTTGAAGTCTTTTTGGAATAAATCGAAACGGGGGCACTTCAATCCTTCCACTTCATCAATGGCGATCGGTTTCCGCTCGGAATCTTTGAATTCCATGAGATTATGGAAGAAGGAATTCGCGAGTTTCCTAGATGACTCGACATCTTTGGCAGGGATTTCCTCGACGATTTTGCTCCGATGATCAATGCTTAAACCTTTCCCTTTCGCTGTCATTATTCCTACAAGCAAGGGCTTGGGGTATGTTTCCTCGCGAAAATCTCCCGAAGCGGACCAGATAATTTTCCCAATGGTATCGTTCATTTCCTGGGAATCGCCCTCGACACCTTTTGGGGTATTTCGTGTCTCTTCGTTCTCCTTTAAAATTTCTATTAAGGCGGAAAAGGACTTAATCTCCTCCATTTTCTGAGCGACCTGCCCCAAAACTATGCCCGGCCGAGAGAGAACACTTAAAAGCGTCAGGCCTATCAGCAGCACGAACGCCGTCGAGACGCTATACCAGGTTCTTCGATCCATGATAAACCTCCGCAGTAAGGAAGACGCGCTGTAAGCAGGGTCTTCGGAAATCAATGTCAGCAGAAGTTCCCTATCTCTGTCGTGGGAAGCGTTGAGAGTTTTCCAGAAGACTCGCGATCGATGGAGTAAAGTCCGCAAATGTTCTTGGCGGGCTGTGCAGTTCGAACAGGTTTTTAGGTGCGACCACAACTCGGGATCAGCTTCCCCCAGCAGCGAGTCAATCAGCGATTCGTCCTGGCTACAAATCATGATTGCACCTCGGAAGGTTCATCTGAATGCCACCATTTCGCCAAACGCGCAAGCGCTTGCTTGATCAGAGCGTAGGTTCCCGAACGAGATCTTTGCAGGCGATCCGCGGTGGTCGCGACGTCTTCTTCCTGAAGAAAAAAGAGACAGATGGCCATTCGTTCTTCTTCCGGCAACCGAGCGATCAGTTCGCGAACATCGTTAGGCGTATCATTCAACTTGCGATCGGTCTTATCGCTTAATGGTTCAAGCTTCTTTTTCCTAACCGTTTCCTGTACAACCCGGCGTGTTACACCTGCCAGCCAGAAGGAAAAATGTTCCGGAGTCTTCAATGTCGCCAATTGGCGATAGGCCCGCAAAAAAGTCTCCTGCGTAATATCATCTACCGTCGATTGATCTCGATTTGCGGTCAAAGCGATCGTACGTACCAACCCGGCATGACGATCGTAAAGCAAACCAAACGCTCTACGATCGCCAGCTAATACTGCCGCAACAAGTCCCGCGTCCGTACTAGCAACCTTACTCATGCTCAAGACAAGTGCTCGAATTGAGAAATTTGTCCAAAACTATTTCAAATTTACTGAAAAGCCTCGATTTTAAAGGATCTTTCAAAAGTGCCCACCGCAACGCCGGGCAGTTGCAGTTACGCTGAGTGTGCGACAGCTGTGCAAGTGTTTGAGGGAGGGATGAAAAATGATTTCGAATCTAAAGCTTTCGGCCGAAAAATCAAACCGTTTCTATTCTTCACAAGTTCGCACAACAAATGTTCGATATCTGCGACTTCAATATCGGTTCGAGTTAAATAGCGAAGCTCGGCGCTTTCTGTTTTTAACCGAATTCAGCAGAAATGGCCTAAATTCTCCCGATTAGCAAAGAATGTTCGGAATTCTCGGTGAAGACGCTTCCACGATGCTAAAAAAACCGCCGAAATTTTTCGCAATTCAGATCGGTCCGAAGCCATAAGTCCTCGCATACAGTAAAATAATAAATCAGTGCGGTGACCGTGTAGTTCTCCGCCGGTTGATCGAAGGTTCATCGAGAAGCTGAATTCCTTCTGGGTGGACCACGCTACCGGCTCGATGACTTCACCATCCGTGGAGGTGGAAACGCAAGTTCCGAAATTGCGACTCTATC
This sequence comes from Telmatocola sphagniphila, assembly GCF_018398935.1. Lineage (GTDB taxonomy): Bacteria > Planctomycetota > Planctomycetia > Gemmatales > Gemmataceae > Telmatocola > Telmatocola sphagniphila. The sequence goes on from NZ_CP074694.1 coordinate 6,285,598, forward strand.
CCCGGAATCGCAAGTACCGCAAATGGAGAGGGCTCTTTGGCCCCAGAGTGGATCTTCGATAACGAAAAAATGGAATTCGGTGACGCTTTCGAGAACCGTGTGTTTCAGCGTATTAGTACTGAGAGACCGCAGGCTTGATCTCGTCTTGGACAAAACGCCTTTCACAGGAAAAGTATCATGACCACGCTGAACTCGAGTACCGGCATACCTTTGGAGAAACGCCAAGAGATCTTCTTGAGTTTGGTTAAAGCCCAGGATCAGGGATTGAGCGTGTCCAAGTCCCGGACGGAGGCGGCACGTCAGTTCGGCGTTTTAGAGGACGATGTGAAGGCCATTGAACGCGAAGGTTTGGATGCGAATTGGCCGCCGTTGAGCTAATTCGAACGAATGCTTTCCAGCATATCCGAGATAGCGCCCCACAGGCTCTTGGGCAACCCTCCCTCTCGGGCGGCTCCTGGCACAACGACCAGGAGTGGTGCGGGTTTCCTGCTTCGCTCGCTCCTCACTCGAGGTTTAATTTCTTTTCGAGCGGATGATTGCTTGCGGATACCCAAAGGATGAGGTGATCCCACTTCATCTATGAGGATGTAACACCGTCGGATCCGGGCATTGCCTGCAGGGATACCGCTAGCAGCTTAGACTGATGTAGGCTTGGCTTTCTATCGTACGACTGCCGCTTTCAGAATCGTCCTCGCTGCCGGCGTGAGTGCGATATCGCCAGGAAATTTTCGCCTAAGCCAATCGATTCTATCTGGCAACGCCTTTAACATGCGAATCCAACTCGGCTTCGAGCATCTCGGACTTTCGAATTGGTCCGCCGATACCCGTAACGACGCTCCGGGACGGCGGATCACTGGCCGGAAATGATTCCTCTGATGCTAATTGAACCTGATCCTGAGATTCCGGCTGGGGCAAAGTATCGATGATCTTCATGGAATCACTTAATTGAACTCCCATCACAGTAACTGAAATCCACATCTCACAAAGATTCGGCGAGTAACCAAACCGGACTCTCATTCGCGTGGCTGAAGTTTAGCGTGCCCCTGAGGAGCGATGAAAACATCTTCCTTCGGAAACATCTGGAATAACTCCCTTGGCTTACCAAAGTTGGTGGCCAGCACGTCGGCGGGGTTCCCGGCGATCCACTGCGACAGGTCGATCACCTCGTAAGTGCCCGAATTGAATCCAATCAGAACCCGGCATGGTTTGTCCCCAACGTTTTCGATGGAGTGCCCATAGCCCTGGGGAATGTACCCCACGTCTCCTTTTTGCAGGGTTTCGGTCCGGTATCGGCCGTGCGAACCAAACATCGTTACACTGATATTTCCCTCGATCAAGTACTGCCATTCGTCCGCATTGGGATGCCAGTGGAGTTCCCGCAATGCGCCCGGTTCGAGATCGAGAACGACGCCGGTGATTGTCTTCGAGATCGGGAATCTCGTTGAATCGAGTCGCCATTCTCGGCCGCCTTTGAAGACCTTGTGAGGGGGTTGTTCGAGAAGCTGATATTTGTGAGTCAGAGCGGGTAATTTTCGTCCCTGCAACGGGACGGCGGGCTCTGTCGGGGGCACCGCGCCCCGAGCGAAGTAGACTTCCTCTTTCGGGAAACCATCGAAGCTCGACTCCGGGAGGCCGAAGTTCTTTGCGAGTAGAGCTTTTGGAGTGTGTCCCAGCCAATCGCTGATACTGAATGTTCCAAACTCGGAAAAATATCCGTTGTCGAAAATCAAAATGAAATGGCAAGGTTTATCGCCGAGGCACTGGAGCATGTGACCGTGCCCGCGCGGGAAGTACCACACGTCGCCGGGCACGAAGTCGTTCGTCTCGCCGTTTCCTTGTGGATCGATGACCGTGGTGCGGACGTGGCCGCTGAGCACCAGAGCCCACTCCGCTGCCGTCGCGTGCCAGTGGAGTTCCCGCATTGCCCCCGGTTCGAGCTGCATCGAGACACCGGCAATTCCCTTGGAAATCGGCAACTGGGCGACGGTCGCTTCCTTCCCGAAACTGTTGCCAATCACTTTGCCTTCCGATTTTTCCAAAGAGAATTTGAAAGTCGGCAGATCTTTGCCCGCAAGCAGTGGGTCGGGAACATTGTTCTGGAAAGATGGATCGCTAGCCGCTGCCGACGCAGCTCCCCCCAAACTATCCATGGCGGCCATGAAAGCGGCCGCGCCGAACAGAAACTCTCGACGCTGTACGTTCGACATGACTTCTCCCGGGTGAAACGCCGGCCAGCAAGTTCCTCTCTTTACAGTTGCTGAACGCAAGCTGGCTTTACTTCTTACCTACATGCTTGCTAAGGAACTCTTTCATCAGTCCAGCGATCTCATCTCCATTGGTTTCCAGGGCGAAGTGACCCGCGTCGAGGAGGTGGTAATGCAAAGTCTTCAGGTCGCGTTTATAAGGCTCGGCCCCGGTGGTTATGCGGTTCATGCTTCTGAAAGCCGCGCGTAAATCGACCGAAACGTCGTAGTCCCGTGCACAGAGGGAATCCTTATTCCCTCTGATTTTTTCGGTGAACTCTTCCATCCTGTTTGCCAGATTGTCAAATGTGTAATGCAACTTCAAACGAGATGGCAGCGAACTGGGTCCGTAGTCGGGTGTGTCGACCGGAGAGTGGTCTGCCAGCGCCGGTCTCAAATTTCGGAAAAGTCGCGAACTGGTGAGAAAACTTGAAGCGCTGGCAGAGTCGGGGCTACCTTGGTGCCCGCTTCTCCATAGAAGTTCTCCAACTCCCTCACCCGGCTGGGTTGAAAAGCCCCCCCAGGCGCTAACCGTAATCGGAAATAAAAATCGAGAGGACTTCATGAAACCGATTCTGGATGCACCTCAAAAGGAGAGCGTTCTATTGGAAGTTGCTTTACCCCTGTAGGAAGGCCAGCAGATCGGCATTGACCCGGTCTTTGTGAGTACTGGTGAGACCATGCGGTGCACCTGGGTAAATTTTCAGAGTTGAACCTTTGACGATTTTGGCCGACAGTAGCGCCGAAGCGGCGATAGGTACGATCTGATCGTCATCGCCGTGAATAAACAGTGTCGGAATGTCGAATTTCTTGAGATCCTCGGTCAGATCGGTCTCGGAAAAGACTTGAATGCAGTCGAAGGCATTCTTGAAACCCGCTTGCATGCCCTGTAACCAGAAGAAGTCGCGAAGGCCTTGAGACACTTTGGATTCTGCTCTATTGGCACCGTAGAAAGGCGCGCTCAGCTCTTTAAACAATTGGGAGCGGTCCGCGAGAAAATTCTTTCGCAATCCATCGAAGACTTCGATGGGCAACCCCCCGGGATTCGCTTTGGTTTTCAGCATCAAAGGGGGAATTGCCCCAATAAGCACGGCCTTCGAAACACGCTGCGTGCCATGCCGGCCGATATAGCGAGCCACCTCACCGCCACCGGTAGAGTGTCCGATGTGGATGGCGTTTTTAAGATCGAGAGTTTTCACCAACTCCGCGAGATCGTCCGCATAGGTGTCCATATCGTTGCCATCCCAGGGTTGACTGGAGCGGCCATGACCGCGGCGATCATGTGCAATTACTCGATAGCCATGTTCACCTAAAAAATACATTTGGTCCTCCCAGGCATCGGCACTCAGTGGCCAACCATGGCTGAAAACAACGGGCTGTCCCGAACCCCAATCCTTGAAGTAGATCTTCGTGCCGTCTTTGGTTTTGAACTCACTCATCGGCTAGCTCCTTATTTCTCGCAATTTAGATAGATCGGTAGTTTCGATTACGAGGGATGGTATCTGAAAATGGCAGGTTCAGCGAATCGCTTCTGACGAAAAAGAAAATCCAACTTTCGACGGCGGAAGGAAGGCTAAAGCTCGTCCCGAATATAAAACTTAAAGGCGAGTTTGCAGGCCTGTCCATCTGTCCCAGGGACCTCATCACACTCACATTCGAACCAAACGCCATGAAACTGAGAATTTGATCCTCCGAGCCAATTAAAGCTTTCATGAAACCGCGCGTCTCGAAAAACATTTGCGTCCGAGCGAGGGGCGCCAAGAATAGCCGGACAATTCGGTCGCTAGCTGCTATCAAACTGTCGGTTTCTTTGCTGACTCTGCCAGTTGTTTCCACCCGAACCTGCAGTTTCACTTTGGTGGCTGATCTTTCTGTCCTGCTCATCAATTCACTGCGAAACCTACTATCGATACCCTCGGACTTCATCTGCTCTTTCAGTGCGTCCGAGACTTCCGGATCTTCTCGTTCAAGTAATCAATGCTCGCCGAGAATTTTCATGGTTCAAATCTTCACTTGACGAGCCCATTTTGGAAGCCCTACCAGCTAGGACTCAGCCAATTTCGAGTGGATCGTATCAATACGGTTTCCATCGTCCGGCCTCTGACATGTCTTACTAAGCGTAAGCGGTAGACAGGCCGTTCGATAGTTTCGCGAAAGTGAAGTCTGCGGATTGAAAGCGGGACAAAAGGAAGAGAAATTTATTATCGAAGAATCAAAAGGGGAGGTTTGATGAGTTTGCAGGCTCGATGCGTCGAAGAGCCGTTGCGAACTCCGCTCCAAGTCCGATTCACTTTTCGAGCACTTATGCGGCACTTTTAGCCAAGATCGCAGACTCCTTGGTATCTGCCAGATCGAGAATCGTTCGCCAAAGAGCAAAGTTTTGCCGCACTTTTTGCTAGAAAAGGGGGTGACTTGCATATACAATTCACGTATGAGCCAGAAAAAAAACTACGCGACCCGCATGGCCAGCTGTTGTCTCGGTTTTCGCATGCGCGTACTCAACCGGGTGGTCAGCGGGATCTACGATGCGGCCCTGCGGCCTCATGGGGTTCGTGTCAGTCAAGTCAACATTCTGGTGGCCATTGCCTATTCGGGCCCGGTGCGGGGCGTCGATCTTTGCCACACCATGATGATGGATCAGTCGACCATGAGCCGGGATCTCGAACGGCTTATCGCTCGAAAATGGATAAATACTACCCCCGGGGTTGGGCGAGCTAACCTGCTCGAGATAACCGACCTTGGTCGCGCGCTCATTGAAAAAATTGGACCCGATTGGGAGAAGGCTCAGGCTCAGGTTCATGAGATCTGCGGACCTGCACTGGCCGCCAATATCTTGGAAGCGGTCGTCCGCCTGGATAAATTGGAATCCCAAAAAATGTAGGCTCTCTTAACTTGCTTGAAGCTGGGAACCGCGATCAGTACCGGTCGGGTAGTCGGTAAATGAAATTTTGAGATCCAATAACACTTAAAACGGAGAGAGTTATGAAGTTTTTAATGTTGCAGGCGGGATTCGTATTAGCTTCATTATCGATTTCGAGCGGACCTAATCCCTCCGCACCCAGTAAGACAGTCGAAAAAGATGATGCATCATCCCTGCGGGAAGTGAAAACGATTAGTGTTGAGCACGTTCACATTTCCGCGGAGAAGTCGTATGAGGCGGTTACCAAGGCCTTTCTCGAGCAACTGGGTAAGCTCGACTCTACCGAGTTCCGCCAGTCCCTTGCAAAAAAAGACGCGGAAGCGACTCGAGCCAAGCTCGAACGAATGAAAGGTTCCAGCGGATTCATGCTTTTCGAAGCCCAGGAGCACGGCAAGCTCTTGCATCTGGTCGGACAGGACAAGCAAGCCGTACAGTATGTGATCGGAAATCCGCTATTCGCAGTCGAAATGACTCGATTTGACCTTCGAGCCAGTCTTTATGCTCCTCTTCGCGTGTTAATCTATTCATCCGAAGGCAAGACTCACATCGAGTTCGACCGACCGTCCAGCCTGTTTGGACAGTTTCACAGTGCGAAAATCGACCGAATTTCTAAGGGCTTAGATCAAAAATTGGAGGATTTGATATCCGCTTCGATCCGGTAATTTCGGAGGGATCGTCTCGAATTGATTTACAGACATCCCAAGTAAGGGTTCTTAGCCAACAAGTGCTGGACTTTCCCCTGGGGATGCTCCCCGGACGAATGCAAAATAAAGAAAACTTTGGAACAGATGTTTGGGTGAATTCTGAGATTGGTTACAAATTGGCAACAAAACCCATGTCAATCTGAAGTGTTTCAGACAATAAAAAGCCCCGCAAGTGCTTGACACTGCGGGGTTTAAAAAAACAGCCGCCTCGGGGATTTGAACCCCGGACCCCCGCTTTACGAAAGCGGTGCACTACCGCTGTGCTAAGGCGGCTTCGATACCAAGAGACACTATCCCTCTTAGATCGGTTCGCTCATCGACAAACTATAAATTAGTTTACGCATCGATTTTGACAAGCCCAACTTCCCCCGACCCCATTGTGAATAAAACAAACTACGAGTCAATTGGAGGGGATACTATCATGCATAAACGAGCCGTTGAATATCTTCTGGGTCTGCAGGATCGGATTTGCAGCCGGTTGGAACAATTGGATGGCCAAGCCAAATTCCGAGAAGACACCTGGAAGCGTGAAGGAGGCGGCGGCGGACGCACTCGAGTCATAGGCGATGGCCAGGTCTTCGAAAAAGGGGGCGTCAATTTCTCCGAAGTTTTCGGGGAAATGACCCCGGAATTCTCCAAGCAGATCCCCGGCGATGGATCCAAGTTTACCGCAACTGGTGTCTCGCTGGTAATCCATCCCCGCAATCCGTTTGTCCCTACGGTTCACGCCAATTACCGCTTCCTCACCAAAGGCGACATGACCTGGTTCGGCGGCGGTGCCGATCTGACGCCTTATTATCCGTTTGAGGAAGACGCCGTGCATTTCCATCAAGTGCACAAGAATGTCTGCGACAAACATCCGGACGCCGCGAATTACGCCAAAATGAAGAAAGACTGCGACGAATATTTTTACCTGCCGCACCGCAAGGAAGCTCGAGGAATCGGTGGAATATTCTTCGATTATCTGCAGGGCGATATGGAAAAAATCTTTGCGTTCGTCCGGGACGCCGGGGACGCCTTCACAGAAGCGTATGGGCCGATAGTCGAACGGCGTCGCAACTTACCTTATGCCGAGAAGCATCGCTACTTCCAGGAATTTCGCCGGGGACGTTATGTGGAATTCAATCTGATCTACGACCGGGGAACGATTTTCGGCCTGAAGACCGGCGGGCGAACGGAATCGATTCTGATGTCGCTGCCGCCCACAGTGCGCTATCTCTACGACTACCATCCCGAACCGGGCTCGGAGGAAGCGAAAATCGCGGAAATTGTCACCAATCCTCGGGATTGGGTTTAGAATTGGGCGCGCAAAATAAGCGTTCTGAAGTTATCGGATTTCAGTGACCAGACAAAAAGGTGCGGGTTGCTAGCCTTCCCGCCGATAGAGCCGGAGGGCCAAACCGCTTATTTGCGATGGCGGATACGCGAACGCATACGTCGCTTCTTGCGACCAACTTTTCGGCGACCACTACCGCGTCGACGGGCACCCATGCAGACCTCTCCTTGCAATTCGGAACTTCAAGAGTTATCAATTCGGGAACAAATGTTTTTAGATAATTTCTCCCGATACGACAAGTGGTTAAGCTCAGTTGTCGGTGGCTTTGGCAAAAAATCCCGCACTAATCGGTGGAATCTTCCATTCGAGGCCAAATCCCGGCCAGCGATACCGCTTTTCGAGTTCATTCCATTCGGTAGGAGTGCGGCATCTTCTAATGAATTTGAGGATGCCTATTCGCTCAAACGAAAGTCTTAGAGTTGTGGGTCAGCTGACGCCTAACAACTCAATCGTGAAGTGGAGGGTCGCATTCGGCGGAATTACGTCGTCGATACCTGCTGCTCCGTAGCCCAGTTTACCGGGAATCACCAGTTTCCGGGTACCGCCGATTTTCATCCCGGCGACTCCTTCGTCCCAGCCTTTAATCACCATGCCCGCCCCGAGACGGAAACCAAAAGGACGGTTGCGGTCCCGGCTGCTGTCGAATTTGCTGCCGTTATCAAAGGTGCCTACGTAGTGTACGGAGACCTGTTTGCCCGCGACCGCTTCGGCTCCCGTTCCGACAACCACGTCTTCATACTGAAGGCCGCTTGGAGTAGTAATCATAACGCTCATCCTAAAAGAAATTTTTTCTCTCTCCCCAATGTAGCGATTTGCGTTCCTTTTGGCGGGTAGTGGGAGATGTGGGGAGCGAAAAATCTTTGGAACGGCCTGAAGCGTAAGCTCTCGCGAGATCAGGCAACCCCTTGAAGATGAAAATTCGAATTCAGCACTTGCACGCCGGTTTTCCCCTTCTCATTCACGACCAGGGAGATGGAACAGTTATCCAGGGAGAATTTGCGAGCCTTGGCCGCCCCCAACCCCAATAAGTCCGCCAGGTAGACGCGATTGACAATATGGTGGCTGACCACCAGAACCGCTTTACCCGCATGGCGAGTGATGATCTCCTCGATGGCACCCCGAGTACGATCCAAGACCTGCTGAAAGTTCTCGCCTCCTTTATAACCCTGCACGGCCGGATTAGCCATGAACCGGTCATAAAGACCCGGCTCGTTCTCTTTGATCTCTTCCCAGCTCTGGCCTTCCCAGTCGCCAATATCACATTCGATGAGAGACTGCACGGCAACCGGTTTGATTTTGTGCGGAGCGGCCAAGATCTGAGCAGTCTGCAGAGCTCGCAACATCGGCGATGAGTACACGGCATCGAGTGGGCGAACCGCCAGAAATTCCGCCGTCACCCGGGCTTGCATTTCACCTACCGAATGCAACGGGGGATTTTGCCGCCGTCCCTGGAGCAAGGCGGGGTGAGCCAGATTGTTAGCCGTGGCGGCGTGCCGCAGAAGATAGAGAATTGTTCGCATTCAGCTTTCCTAGTTAGGCGTTCAAGGAGCTTGTATACGCTTGAAAAAAATCCGGTGAATTTCTTGCAACGTTATCGATGCTGGACCAGCAGCACGGCCACCTCAGCCGCCGCGATCAGGCTTCCTTCTTCCGCAATATTCTGCCCGGCGATGTTGTAGGCCGTGCCGTGTGCGACACTGGTGCGAATAATTGGCAGACCGCTGGTAATATTCACGCAACGCGGACCGCTTCGCAACTTCATGGCGATGTGTCCTTCATCGTGATACATGGCCACAATGCCGTCAAAGTCTCCCTTGTTTGCCAGAACGAACAGCGTATCGGCGGGGTGGGGGCCACTGGCATCGATTCCTTCCGCCCGGGCCAATCGCACGGCGGGAGCAATGATCTTCTCTTCCTCATCACCAAATAGTCCACCATCGGAACCATGCGGATTCAGGGCGGCCACGGCGATACGCGGTGGCTTCTTTCCCAACCGAGGAAGAAGATCCTGCAACAGCCGGATTTTTTCCAGCACCGCCTCTGTACTCAATTTCGCAAATACATCCCTCAAAGCACAATGTAAAGTCACGTGGGCCACCGCCAGATCGTCGCCGTAGAGTACCATGGCATAGTGCGGAGTGTTTGTCTTTTCCGCCAGGATTTCCGTGTGCCCCGGGTAGTGAAGATCCGCGGCCCGCAATCCCTCCTTGTGTAAAGGAGCCGTGACAATCGCGTCGATGATTCCTTTCTGGGCCGCTTCGATCCCGGCCACCAGAAAATCGTACGCGGCCTGTCCCGCCTCTCGGCAGACCTTCCCCAGTTGCACCGATTCGAGATTTTCGCGAGTGCACTGTCGGCAAGGAATCTGATGGGGATTCGCCGGGTGGGATTCCTCAACGACCCGACAGTCACCTTTGAGTTGTTGAATCGCCCTTTGCAGCGAAAAGACGTCTCCATAGACCACCGGGGCACCGATCTCGCACAGCCGCGGCCAGGCTTTTACGACAATTTCGGGACCAATCCCGGCCACATCGCCGAGCGTAATAGCTAAACGGGGAATACTCATTTAGTTTTCTTAACGCTTAGCGGGTGTTTTCAGCAAGCAAATTTGTTCCTAATACTAAATCCTTGCCTTGTTTCCCGTTCAGAGTTAAGCTTCATCCGTGAACTTGTACACTTCCATCCTGAAAGGGTAAACCCCATGCGACGGCTGATATTTCTGGTGCTGCTGGTGCTGGCTGCGGCGGGCGGCTACCATCTTTACAAAGATAAAGATGCCCGCAAACTCCTTCAAAGCGTAGTGGATAAGGCCACGAAGAACCCGCTGGCCAAGACTCCCAAGGAAGCGGCCGATTACTTTTTGAAGGCCATCAAAGACCGGGATTACGAACGGGCGGCCGATTATTGCACCTCGGCCTATGCCGAGCAGTTGCGGGCCGGGGCAGCCGATGCCAAGAAATTGGGCGATGCCATCGATGGCCTGATGGACAAAATGAGTCTGGTCAAAATCACCAACATCGGCGAGTGTAAATACGTACTCTGGTGTATGGATCCATTTCCCAGGGAAGGTTTGGCCATCGTGGTGAGTGAGGTCAATGACCCCAAGGTCAAGACGGCGGCCGGGACTTTCGTGTTGTCACCGAAGATCCTCGGGGTTGATCGCATTCCCGATCAGATGCCGCAAAATTACCACCCCAGTCGGGATTTCATTGGTGGCCTGTATAAAGGTCTCCCCGAACGAATCAATTTCGTTAAGGAAGGGGAGGGGGATAAGGTCAGTTGGAAATTGGATATGCCCTGTCCTCCCGAGGTGGTCTCGGCCGTGCAGAGCATGAAGAAAAACGAAGGTTCGTTGGCTCGGGAAATCCGTGATCTGTCGCAGAGTATCAATAAGGATGCGGCGATCAAAGAAGATTTCACTCGGTTCTTTGTGGAGTTGGTGAACAAGTGGGCTATGTGAATCTTGGCTGATTGGCTTTCGTTCGGTGGCTTTCCGTAGGTGATTAAATCGAAAGCCATTTAACCGCAGAGCACACAGAGATCACGGAGGGAATCAGACTGAGGGTGCGGTTTTCTCGGATTCTCTAGTCAGTTGAAAATGCGAAGCATTTTCAACACAAAGCAGGCATGAGCATTGTGTATTGTGTATTGAAGTCTTGTATTTCTCTGTGTACTCTGCGGTTAGCTGCATTTAAGAATCGTGATGCGAGGGAACTGGCCCCGGTTTCGGTGGCTTTCCGTAGGTGATTAAATCGAAAGCCATTTAACCGCAGAGCACACAGAGATCACCGAGAGAATCAGACTGAGGGTGCGGTTTTCTCGGATTCTCTAGTCAGTTGAAAATGCGAAGCATTTTCAACACGTAGTGATCACGAGTCTTGTATTTCTCTGTGTACTCTGCGTGCTCTGCGGTTAGCTGCATTTAAGAATCGTGATGCGAGGGAACTGGCCCCGGTTTCGGTGCCTGTCTCCTAGAATCTCAGCCTGCACTGCGGTTAAACGAGATTAACATTTAAAGGGTTCCCATGAATCGTCTGGCTTTTGCTCTAGTCGCCTTATGCTGTGCCTGCAATTCGGGCCCGGTTGCCAAAGACTCTGAAAAAGCCTCGCCCGATACCAAACCGAGCGACACACGAAAAGCCGGTTCCGACTGGCCGATTTTCCTGGGCCCCAGCTCCAACAGCGTTTCCACCGAAAAAGGTATCCTGAAAAACTGGCCCAAAGAAGGATTGAAGGTTCTCTGGGAAGTGGAAATGGGGCTCGGCTATGCCCCGGTGGTCATCAGTGAAGGCCGACTCTTCCACTTCGATCGCTTCGGAAAGAACTGTCGTCTGACCTGCCGCACCAGCGAAACGGGAAAACTTCTCTGGAAATTCGACTACCCCACCGACTATCAGGACTACTACGGCTACGATCCCGGCCCGCGCTGTGGGCCGATGGTTGATGGAGACCGCGTTTACATTCACGGCCCCGAAGGCATGCTACACTGCGTCAACGTGGCCGATGGGAAACTGATCTGGAAAGTCGACACGGCCGCTAAATTCAATGTCCTGCAAAACTTCTTTGGCGTCGGCAGTTGTCCCATCGTCGAGGACGATCTGCTAATTGTTCAGGTCGGCGGCAGTGCCGATGAAGCGCCCCCCAACGATCACCTTAAAGCCAAGGGCAATGGCTCCGGGATAGTCGCCTTCGACAAGAAAACCGGCGAAGTGAAATGGAAATCCTCCGATCAACTGGCAAGCTACTCCAGTCCCGTGATTAAGACCATCCAGGGGGAGCGCTGGGGCTTTATGTTTGCTCGCGGCGGGCTGGTCGCCTTCAATCCGAAGAATGGCAAAGTTCATTTCGAATTCCCCTGGCGAGCCAAGTTCCGCGAAAGTGTGAACGCCAGCAATCCCGTCGTCGTCGGTGATGAAGTGCTGATTACCGAATGCTACCAAATCGGCGGGGCCTTGCTCAAGGTCGGCAAAGATAAGCCGGAAGTGATCTGGAGCGATGAGAAGAAAGGCCGCGAGCAGAGCCTGGCCTGCCACTGGAACACCCCCATTCATGTCAACGGCTATGTTTATGGCTCGAGCGGCCGGCACGAAGCGCAAGCGGAATTACGCTGCGTGGATTGGAAAACCGGGGAGGTGCAATGGTCTCAAAAACGCCTGACCCGATCTTCGCTACTGCTGGTGGACGATCATTTCCTGTGCATGACGGAAGATGGGGAACTAATTCTGCTCGAAGTGAACCCCAAAGCCTATAAGGAAGTCTCTCGGTGGAGGACCGATCTGGTTCCGCCGTGCTGGGCGGCCCCCATTCTCTCGCACGGCCTGCTCTACATCCGGGGTAAAGACCGCCTGTTATGCTGCGAGTTGATTCCGAACAAATGAACGAACTGATTCGCACAGAACTCGAAGCCATCGAGGAGCGCGAGAAGGTTCGTATTCTGTATGCCTGCGAATCGGGCAGCCGGATGTGGGGCTTTGCTTCGCCGGATAGCGATTTCGATGTCCGCTTCATTTATGTCCGACCGCTCGATTGGTATTTAGCGATCCATGTCGAAAACAAACGGGACGTCATCGAACGGATCACTTCCGAAGATCTCGATCTGGTCGGCTGGGATCTTCGCAAGGCGTTGGGACTGCTGCAAAAGTCTAATCCTTCGCTCCTGGAATGGCTCTACAGTCCGATTGTTTATCGGGAGAATCTCCCCTTTATCGATCGGATGAAGGAACTGGCTCTGCAATTCTTTTCGCCGATGGCCAGTTTCCATCACTATCGAAGTATGGGGCCCAACCACAATCTGAAATACCTCCAGCGCGAAGAGGTGAGTTACAAGAAATACTTGTATCCCATCCGGGGAATCCTGGCCGCGCAATGGCTGGAGCAGGGCCGGGGTATTGTGCCGGTTCGGTTCGATGAATTGTTCGATGCGCTGGTGTCGGAAGGTCCGTTGCGATCGGCGATTCTGGATTTACTAAGGGTCAAAAAGACGAGTGGAGAAAAGCAGTCCGGTGGAAGAATCGCTGTGCTGCACGAGTTCATCGATTCCGAGATTGCCCGACTGGAAAAGGTCGTGCTACCTAACGCTGCAACGCGTGCCGATGTGTCGGAGTTGGATCAGTTTTTTCGAGAGACCGTCAAAAACTGAACCCAATTATCACTCCCATTTACAATGGTCGGTATTGGTGATTTTTGATAAACCGGGTGGAGCATTTCGGATGCTCGCCCTCTTGTTCGGAAGAAGCCTATGCAAGCAAGTGCAGTACTGGACCTCAAGGCCTTCGTGCCCTCGAAAGATTATGAGCTTTCTATCCAGTTTTACAAGGATTTGGGTTTCAAGCTCAATTGGCAAGGTGATGGCGTTGCGGAGTTTCAAGTCGGTGCCTATCGCTTCTTGTTGCAGAAATTTCACGTGGAGCAGCACTCGGCCAATTTCATGATGCACTTGATGGTAGAGAATACCGAGTCTTGGTGGGCTCACATCACGGCCATCGACCTGCCTGGAAAATATCCGGGAATCACGGCGAAAGCCCCGGCCATGCAGCCTTGGGGACTTCGCGTGTTGTTCCTTTCGGACCCTACAGGCGTCTTGTGGCACTTCGCGGATAGAGTGGGGAAGTAGATAAGTAGAGAAGATGATTAACATTTTAGAAGTCAAGAAGTAAGGAAGTTAAGAATGTAGTGGTTTTTTCAAAATGATATCTGGCCTATTTGATGTAGCTTGTGCGTTTGCTCTCGCGCTCCTAGATATGATTCCGGTAAACGCTGCGAACCAATTCAAGGAGAAAGGGTGGGTATTCCTCTGAGCCATACTCTTGCTCAAGGAATTCGGATAAGCGTATGATTTGGTCGTGAGAGAGTTGATCTAATGAAAACCAGTGGGACTCTTTCCCATTACTCATGCTGGCATGATCGAGAAAATACCACCAATTCTGCTGAGTTTCGTAAGCGTCCTCAGGAATGCCACAAAGAACTAATAAAGGCTGACATCGAGCTAACCATTCCCGCCACTTGAGATGAAATGTTTTGTCCTTTCTGAAGCTCATAACTAACGCCTATTGATATGAGTCAAGAAACTTCGCGGTTCGACACACCTCCGCACTTTTACAGGCTACCCCGAGATATGTGACCGAGCACGCAAGGTACGCACCCGAATCACAGTTTTTGAAGTCGAGAGCTTTGATCGCATGAATTGTTATTGGCGTTTCA